>JACPCS010000146.1 GCA_016184455.1 Acidobacteriota bacterium | reverse complement strand
GCCGAACCGGAGCCTCGCGCCGGAGCGGCGCGTGAACCGGTCGCTCCCGCCGAGCCCGCGGAGCCGGCGGCTGCGGCCCCGGCTGCGGAGCCCGCGCCGCCGACGACGGGGCTGCTGCGCATCGAGGCCGATGTGCCAGGGGCCCAGGTGTTCATCGATCGACAGTTCATCGGCGCCGCGCCGGTGACGGCGGAGAACATCACGCCCGGCACGCATCAGCTGAACGTGTCCGCAGAAGGGTACGAGGGCATCGCGATGCCGATCGACGTGACCGCCGGACGACGCGAGATCACGGTGCGTTTTCGGGACGTCAGATTGAATGCTTCGATCGACGTCGTGCACCGGCACGGCGTCGGATCGTGCCGCGGCCGGCTGGTCGCGACGCCGGCCGGCATCAGGTACGAGACGTCGAACCGCGACGACGCGTTCAGCACGGGGCTGCTGGACCTGGAGACCTTCCAGGTGGACTATCTCGCGAAGAACCTGCGCGTGAAGCTGCCAAGGGGACGCCAGTTCAACTTCACCGATCCCGACGGGAATGCCGATCGCCTGTTCGTCTTTCACCGCGACGTCGAACGGGCGCGCGAGCGGCTGCGACAGGGCGACGCGCCCGCCAGCAACTAGCGCGTTTTTCACGAAGCTGTAGCGTCCGCCTGCGTCCGCCCGCCGAGATGCTGCTGCAGCGTGTTGGCCAGCGGATTCATGGGTTGGCGTGTGGACAACTCCTACACCGGCCCGCCGCAGACGCGCATAGTTGATTTCACCGCCCCGACGTACCATGACGTCTCGTGCCGCCGTCCGCGCGATCGCGCATTCGCAGCCTGGAGCTTCCGCCGTTCGATCCGCTGAATCTCCGCGCCGCGGAGCTGCGGGCGGCCGGGCATTCGGTCATCTCGCTCGGGCAGGCCGTGCCGTTCTTCGAGCCGCCCGCCGCCGCACGTGCCGCGGCGCGGGAGGCGCTCGACCGGCCCGAGGTGCACCGCTACGTGACGGATCCCGGCTTGCCGAGCCTGCGGACGATTCTCGCGGAGCGGCTCGGGGCGACGATGAGGACCGCGCTGACGCGCGACGATCTGATCATTACTGCCGGCGGCAACCATGCGTTCACGCTCGCCTTGACGACGCTCGTCGACGCGGGTGATGAGGTGGTCCTGCCGGCGCCGTATTTCACGAACCACCGGATGGCGGTCGTGGCCGCCGGCGCCGCCGCGATCGAGGCGCCGGTCGCCGATCGCACCACGTTCGCCGTGCGGTGGAGCGATGTCGAGCCCCACCTCACCCCGCGCACGAAGGCCGTCGTCCTGTGCAATCCGAGCAATCCGACCGGCGCACCCGTCGAGGCCGCCGACGGCCGGCTCATGGTGGAACGGCTGGCGGATCGGGGCGTCTTCGTCATCAGCGACGAAACCTACATGCAGTTCGTCTACGAGGGGGCGCACTGGAGCGCCGCGTCCGTCGGCGGCTGGCGCCGGAACGTCGTCGTGGTCGGGACGTTTTCGAAGGCGTTCGGGATGATGGGGTGGCGGGTCGGGTACCTCCTGGCCGATGCCGACATCTGCCAGCAGGCGGTCAAGGTGCAGGACGCGATGATCATTTGCGCGCCGGCGATCTCGCAGATCGCCGCGGAGGCGGCCGTCCGCGACTGCTGGTCGTATCCGCTCTCGTTTCACGACGAGCTGCGCGCCAGGCGCGACGTGCTGGCCGACGGCCTCGCCCGCATTCCAGCCCTGCACTGGACGCCGACGCGCGGCGGGTTATTCGCCTTTGTCGCCGTGGACGGCTGTGACGACTCCGCGGCCCTCTCGCGCGCCCTGCTCGAGCGCGCGCACGTCGTCACGATCCCCGGCATCTCGTTCGGATCGAGCGGCGAGGGGTACCTGCGCCTGTCGTACGGCTACGCCGACGCGGCCGAGCTGGCCGAAGCCGCGGGGCGGCTGCGTGCGTTCTTCGGGTCCGGCTGAAGGGCACCCCACTGCGCAGGCGTGCGCGGTGGGGGCCCCGTCGCCGGACGCTACGTACCCACATGAGGCAACTCAGGTATGCTGTGCCGCGAAAACCAGCCAAAGGCTCGCTCTTGTTCTCCCGATCTGCGGAGCCTCGCCCTTGGCTGGTTGGCAGTATCTGCTTCGCGCGCTCCGCGCGCCTAGGACCGCTATGCGGACTGGCAACGAGTCCAGAATTCGCGCTTGGGTCTGCATAGCGGTCCAGGCATGACGCGCGGGCGCCTCGAGGCCATCTGGATCAAGCGCGCGCACGGTGGCCCGATGGACCCGGTGGCGCGCGCGACGCTCTGTCCCGGCCGGGGGCTGGTGGGCAACGCCGACCCAGAGCGGCCGGCCGACAGGTGACGCTGATCGACCGCCGGCTGTGGGACGCGAGGTGTTGGACGAGGGCGACATCGAGGTTGGCGCGCGGCCGATGATCGACAAGGCCCAGTACGTGCGCTGGAAGACGGAGCTGTCGAACTGGGGCCGCTGGGGCAGCGACGATCAGATCGGCGCGATGAACCTCATCACGCCAGCCACGCGACGCCAGGCGGCCGCGCTGGTGAAAGAAGGGTTTTCGGTCTCGCTCGCCCGCGACGTCGACACCGAGAAGGCGATCGACAACCCGCAGCCGTACGAGCGGCAGATGCTCGCCATCGGCTCCGACCGCTTCGGCGTGGCCTTCCACGGGGTGGCGCACACGCATCTCGATTCGCTGGCGCACATCAATGAGGAGGGCGTGTTCTACAACGGGTACAAACCCGATCCGAACGCGGTCATGAAGGCCGGCGGGCACGCGCGCAACTCGATCGTGAACCTGAAGAACGGCATCTTCACGCGCGGCGTGCTGATCGACATTCCCCGCATGAAGGGCGTGCCGTACCTGGAGCCGGGTACCGTCATCACGCGACAGGACGTCGAGGCGTTCGAGAAATTCGCAGCCGTCAAGGTGATGCCGGGCGACGCGGTGTTCATCCGTACCGGGCGCTGGGCGCGGCGGGCCGCCGTCGGGCCGTGGGACCTCGGGCGCGACGCCGGCATGCGGCCCGGTCCCGGCGCATCGGTCCTTCCCTGGCTGAAGGCGCGCGACGTCGCGCTGCTCGGCAGCGACGTGCCGCCAAGCACGTCGCCGTCGGACGTCGAGGGCGAGAGCGGTCCGGTCCACGATTTCGCGCTGGTGCGGCTGGGGATTCATCTCTTCGACAACTGCGATCTCGAGGCGCTGGCCGACGCCGCGGCGGCGCGCAAGCGCTGGGACTTTCTGCTGACCGTCGCGCCGCTGCCGATTCGCGGCGGGACCGGCTCGCCGGTCAATCCGATTGCCACATTCTGAGAGGAGCAGCGACATGAACCTGAACATGAGGCGACTGATGGCGGCGGCGCTGCCGCTCGCGGCCGTTGCGACGATGGTCGTCCTGGCGGCGCAGGAGAGCGGCCCCCAGCCGTCGTGCAAGATGTGTCCCGGCACGTACGTGCCGAACGAGGAGATCCAGGCATACGTGAAGCGCGCGATCGCCAATCAGCTCACTGACCAGCAGGTCCGCCAGGTCGATATCGGCAAGGTGAACGTGGCCGTCGCGGTCGTGCATCGCGGCAAGATCAACGATCCCAACGCGACCGTGGCCGAGCACGACCTCGTCAGCGAGGTCTACCACGTGATCTCCGGGTCGGCAACGCTCGTCCTCGGTCCCGATCTCGTCGGCAAGGAGCGGCGTCCCGCCGATCTGGCGACGGTCCGGCTGCTGAACGGGCCCGGCAACAACGCGAAGGCGATCCGCAACGGTGTCGCGCACCAGATCAAGGCGGGCGATGTGGTGATCATTCCGGCGGGCACCGGCCATCAGTTCACGCGCATCGACGATCACGTCACGTATCTGATGATACGGGTCGACCCTGACAAGGTGACGCCGCACAAGACCGAGGCCGATTCGAAGAAAGATCTGCAGACCGACGGTCGTACGACGGCCGGCGGCGGCCGGGGCGCGGCCACGGATCCGAGGCGCTAGCCGGTAGCTGGTAGCCGGTAGGAGGAGGAATCATGAGGCGTCTGTATTTTGTGCTCGCGGTGTTCGCGGCCGCGGCATTCGTAAACGGTCCGGTCGCGACGCAGGAGGTCACCGATCCGGCGCGCAACCCGCTGCCGAATCCGAACCCGGTCGTGATCAAGGACTGGGGCAAGCTGCCGGGCCGGACGTGGGGTTCGACGGCTGGCGTCGACATCGGCCCCGACGGCCACATCTGGGCCTACGACCGCTGCGGCGCGAACTCGTGCGACGGATCGACGCTCGATCCGATCGTCACGTTCGATCGGGCAAGCGGCAAGCTCCTGCGCAGCTTTGGCGGCGGCATGTTCGCCTTCCCGCACGGGCTGCACGTCGACCGCGAGGGGAACGTCTGGGTGACCGACGGCCAGCGCAGCAAGGACGGCACGAAGGGCCACCAGGTGTTCAAGTTCAGCCCCGAAGGCAAGGTGCTGCTGACGCTCGGCAAGGCCGGCGTGGCGGGCCGCGGCCCCGACACGTTCAACGAGCCGAACGACGTGATCACGGCGCCGAACGGCGACATCTTCGTCTCCGACGGCCACAGCGGGCAGCAGGACAACCCGCCGCCCGGCACCAACGCGCGGATCGTGAAGTTCACGCGCGACGGGAAGTACATCAAGGAATGGGGGCGGCTCGGCTCGGGCCCCGGCGAGTTCCGCACGCCGCACGCGATGGCGTTCGACTCGCGCGGCCGGCTGTTCGTCGCCGATCGCGGCAACCATCGCCTCCAGATCTTCGATCAGGACGGGAAGCTCCTCGAGACGTGGCACCAGTTCAGCCGCGTCAGCGGCATCTTCATCGATCGCAACGACATGCTGTATGCGATCGACTCCGAGTCGAACCCGACGCGGCATCCGAACTGGAAGACGGGCATCCGCGTCGGCAGCGTCAAGCAGGACACGGTGCTCGCGTTCATCCCGCCGCACACGACCGGCAGCTTCGAGGGCGCGGCCGGCGAGGGCGTGGCGGTCGATCCCGACGGCAACGTCTACGCGGCCGAAGGGCCGATCTCGCGCAAGGTGGCGGAGGGAGGACTGACGAAATACGCCAAACGCTAGCTGGTAGCTGGTAGGTGGTAGCTGGTAGGGAGTTGGGAGTTGGAGGTGCTACAACCTACCGACTACCGACTACCAGCTGGTTCAGTGCGTCAGGGCATACAAGACCGCATTGACCGCGAAGGCATAGCCGCGGGGGCTGAAGGCGTAGAAGTACGACGCGTCTTCGCCCTCGCGCTCCCATGAGTCGGCGATGTCGGTGTTGTGCGTCATCAGCACCATCAGCCGGCCGTCGCGGTCCGCGATCGCCTTCACCTGCGGCACGGCGCTGTCGGCCCCCTGCTCGGAGGTGCGCCCGCCCGAGCGCAGGAAGAACCCGATGTTCGGGATCTGCGGGATTTCGGTCACCTCGAACTGCGTCCGGAACAGCTCGTGGGTGAGCGGCAGATCGAAGATGGGGTACTCGTCCCCCGGCAGCACCTTCCGCAGCTCGCGCACCCAGTGCTGCCACTGATACGTGCCCCACGAGTCGTCGGTCCAGAGAAAGCCGCCCTTCTCCAGATACTCCCGGAGTCGCGTGGCCTCCGCGTCATCGATGAACGCGCTGCCGGGCGCCGACATGATGACGAGCGGACACTGGAAGAGCTCCTCCCCGCCGGCGCGCACCAGCAGATGGTTGGGTGCGCCGCCCATGCTCCTGCTCACGGGAATCTTCGTGAGCTCGGAGAGACGGATCGAGAGATTGATGTCGGCGTTGGGATAGTCGGTGCGCCAGCTGCCGCCCCATCCGTTCATGGCGGGACGGTAGAGCAGCCGGCAGTAGTGAAAGCGGCCGTCGAAATCGCGATCGGTCGCGACGCGGGAGCCGAAAAACCCGCGTCCGAACTGTGCGTGCACCGCCGCGGCGCACGCAAGGGCCAGCACGGTCGCCAGGCCGAGGCGGCGCATGGCGACAGTCTACCGCGACTTCGTTTAGGATAGAGGACCCTTGGTCACCGCATCCACGCACCAGCAGCCGCCGGCCGAGGCGCGCTCGGGGCTCGATCCCTGGGCTGTCGCCGAGCTTCCCGTTCCACCGTCGCCGCAGGGCTTCGACTGGCTCAAGGCCGTCGGCCCCGGCATCATCGTCCTCGGCGTCTCGATCGGGAGCGGCGAGTTCCTGCTCGGCCCCGCCGCGTTCGTCCGGCACGGGCTCTCGCTGCTGTGGGTCGTCGGCATTGCCGTCTACTTCCAGACGATCTTCAACACCGAGCTGATGCGCTACACGCTGGCGACCGGCGAGCCCGTGTTCACCGGCTTCATGCGCACACGGCCCTCGTCGACGCTGTGGGCCTGGGTCTACTCGATCCTGTACTTCCTGCACGTCGGCTGGCCCGGGTGGGCGGGCGCGGCGGCAGGTGCGATCTTCTTCATGTTCTCGCGACGGCTGGCTGTGGCGGGCGACACCAACACGATCTATCTGATCGGCGTCGGCACGTTCCTCGCGTGCGCGGCGATCCTCACGTTCGGCCGCCGCATCGAGCGGACGCTCGAGCTGCTCAACTGGCTGCTGGTGGCCGCCATCCTCGCGAGCTTTCTCGTGCTCGCGCTGCTCTTCGTGCCGGCCGGCACGTGGGCAGGCGGCGTGCTGGGCCTCACCGGATTCGATCTGACGCGCGGCACGTTCGACTTCTTCCCGGCCGGCGTCGATCTCTTCCTCCTCGGCGCACTGGTCGCGTACTCCGGCGCGGGAGGCGTCACCAACATCGTGCTGTCGAACTGGGCGCGCGACCGCGGCTATGGCATGAGCGAGCGCGTCGGCTACATTCCGTGCGCGGTCGGCGGGCACAAGGTGAATCTCGCGCACAACGGCTTCATCTTCGAGGGGACGGCGGAGGCGATGCGCCGGTGGCGCGGCTGGTGGCGGATCATCCGTGCCGATCAGTGGGGCGTGTTCTTTGCCGGGGCGATCCTTGGAATGATTCTGCCGGCGATGATTTATGTGACGTTCCTGCCGCGCGGCACCGACATCCAGGGCCTCGGCATCGCCGCGGCGCTCGCGCAGGCGATCAGCGGCACGGGCGGCGCGCTGCTTGGCGGTGCCATCGCATTCCTCGGCGCGTGGGTGCTCTTCAAGACGCAGCTCGACCAGCTCGAAGGCATGGTCCGCGCCATCACCGACATCCTGTGGACCGGCAGCAGCCGGCTGCGCGGCTGGCGCGGCGGCGACGTCCGCGTCGTCTACTACGGCGTGCTCGCCGTCGTCGTCCTCTGGGGCATCGTCGCACTCAGGCTCGCGCAGCCGATCTTCCTCATCCAGGTCGGCGCGAACATGGCGGGCTTCGTTCTGGTCGTCGGGGCGATCCACCTGCTGTACCTGAACACGCGCCTTCTCCCGGAGCACATCCGGCCACCGATGTGGCGCCGGGTGATGCTCGTCGCCATGGCACTCTTCTACGGCTTCTTCGTCTACCTGTCGTTCGGCGCGCTCTTCCGCAGCTGGTTCTGATCTATCTCCTGGCGCTTGGATCGGCGGTCCTCTACGGGGCCGCGGATTTTCTCGGCGGCCTCGCCTCGCGGCGCGCAAGCACGATCGTCGTGCTGGTCATCGCGCAGACCGCCGGGCTGCTGCCTCTCGTCGTGCTTGTGCCGCTGCTGCCCGGAACGGTCTCGCGCCCGGATCTGCTGTGGAGCATGGCGGCCGGGCTCGCCAGCAGCGGCGGCGTCGGCCTCCTGTACCGCGCGCTCGCCATCGGCACCATGTCGATTGTCGCGCCGACGACGGCCGTGTGCGCCGTCGTGCTGCCGGTGGTGGTGGATGCGGCAGGAGGCGCGCGCCTGGGCGCGATCGTTTGGGCCGGGATCGCGCTCGCGCTGGTCGCGATCGTGCTGGTCAGTAGGCCGGGTCCTGGACCCGGCGCGGCGGCGGGTCCACAAGGACCCGCCCCACGGCTGCGTGCCCGGACGGTTGTCCTTGCGCCAGGCTTCGGGCTCGCGCTCGCCTCGGGCCTCGGCATCGGTCTGTTCTTCATCGCGCTCGCGCGCACGAGCGAGGCGGCCGGCGTCTGGCCGCTCGTGATCGGGCGGTCCGTGTCAGTCGTCCTGTTCTCGGCAGTCGCCTTCGCGCGCCGGCAGAGGGTGCGTGTGGCGGGCCCCGTGCTGCGCGTCGTGATCGCGTGCGGCATCCTCGAGGTGCTCGCGAACGCGCTCTACATCGTTGCCACGCGCGGAGGACCGCTCAGCGTCGTCGTCACGCTCGCCTCGCTCTATCCGGCGAGCACCGTGCTCCTCGCGCGCCTCGTCATCGGCGAGCGACTGAGTCGTCATCAGACGGCAGGCGTGGTGTGTGCGTTGGTGGCGGTGGTGTTGATTGTCAATAGTACGTAGTCAGGGCCGGCTGGTGCGTCGCTGCAGAATGTCCCGCAGAATCGGCAGACTGTCGACAGACGGCGCCGTTGCCGGCAGCGAGCGGATGTAGGCGTACACGTCGGCCAGGTCCTGCATCGGCGCGTCGGCAAATGACGGCATCGCCGGCGACGAGGGTTTTCGGACGAAGGTGATGAACGCCGCCTGCGTGCGCGTCATCGGCACGAGGCGTGGCGATCCGCTCTGCGCGTCGTAGCCGTGGCACCCGTAGCAGCGGAATGTCTGTTCGTAGAGGCGCTTGCCGCGCACGGAGTCGCCGGTCGGCGTGCCAGGCGGTGCCGGCGTTTGTGCGTGAAACGCGCCGATGGATGCGACGGCGATCAGTGCCGCGGCACGTGCAGTTCGCATACAGGTCTCTCCAGGCCCGGCTGCAGCCGGACGCTCCGTACTCAGCGCGGCTGCGAGATGACCTCGACGAGCGCCGGCTCGCCGTTCCTGACCTTCGCCAGCGCGCGCTGATAGGCGCCCGCCAGATCCTTCGGATCGATGATCGGTCCCTCGCTGTACATCCCATACGACCGCGCGAGCTGCGCGTGATTGATCTCCGGGTCCGTCAACGTCGTGCCGATGTGCGAGGTGGCCGACCCGCGGCCGCGGCTCCCGGCCATCCGCTGGAGGATCATCACCTCCGCGTGGTACGCGCGGTTGTTGTGGACGACGAGGAGCAGCGGAATCTGGTGGTGCACGGCGGTCCAGAGCACGCCGGGCGCGAAGTTCAAATCGCCGTCGCCCACGATGCCGATCGACAGCCGGCCGAGCCCCTTGTTGGCGAGCGCCGCCCCGACCGATGCGGGCGTGTCGTAGCCGATGCCGAACCCGCCGCAGTCGCCGTTGTACCGGTACGGCGTGTCGAAGTTGAGCAGCCGCCGCTGCCAGTCGCCTGTGAACTGATGGCCCGAGACGATCGCCCAGTCGTCGTTCTTGATCTGCTCGCCGAGCTCCGCAATCAGGCGCGACACGCTCACCGGCGATGACTCCCACCCGTAGCGGGCCTCCTGGATCGCGCGCGTCTGCGCGTCCTTGTGTGCGGCCGCAATCCGCGCACCGCGCGCCTCAGCGGCACGCCTCCGCTCCGCGGTCATCGCATGCCCGATCTCCTCGATGAGCACCGGCAGCGTCGTCTCGGCGTCGGCCGCAATCACCAGATCGACGTCCGCATAGCGGCCGAAGTCGTGAATGTTGCTGCCCTGGAACAGATGCTCGGCGGAGATGCTGATCGTCCTGGCGCCGCGCATCCGGGCCGCGCGCGCGGCCGCCGACATGTCACTGACCTCGAGGCCCAGCGTCACGTCGGGCGTGTAGCCGGGGCCTCCGGTGCCCCAGAAGCGGTGCCACGACGGGAAGGTCTGCCACGACCCGTACGTCCCGACGTCGACCGGTGCCTGCAGCGTCTCCGCCAGCTCCAGCATCAAATCCCACGCACGCGGCGTGCGCCCGATCTTGTGCGCCTGGATGAGCGGCCGTTCCGCGGCGGCGAGCAGGCGGGCGGCTTCGCGCACGGCGTTCGCGTCGCCCTGCGGCGGCGACGCGAGCGTCAGCGCGGGAATCCGCAGCGCGGCGCGGTCGGCGATCCGGCTGTCCTGCAGCGCCGAATCGACGACGAGCGCGACCGGGCCCAGCGGCGGAGTCATCGCGATCCGGTACGCGCGCATGGCCGACTCGGCAAACCGCTCCAGCGTCGTCGCCTCGTCGTCGAACTTCACGTAATCGCGGACGAGCGCGCCCATGTCCTGCGCGCTGTGCGGCCGATTGACGATGCCCGTCGGGTTGCGGTGGTGCCCGACGATGAGCAGCACCGGCACGCGATCGGCCCACGCCTGGAACAGCGCCATCGAGGCGTGGAGCAGGCCCGGCGTGGCGTGGACGAGCACCAGCATCGGCTTGCCGGCGGCCTTCGCGTAGCCGTGCGCCATGGCGTGCAGGCCCGCGAAGGCGGAGCCAGGATTGATGGCCGCGTAGTCGACGTCGAGCGTCTTCAGCACGTCGACCATGAAGTCGGACGCGTGCACGACAGGGGGCGAGGGCGTCGCGTCGGACGACGTGGGAGCCTGTGCCGGAGCGGCCCCGGGATCGGGCGCCGCGCCCGGGACGACCATGGAGGCGGCGCCGAGCGCGGCGCCCTTGACGAACTCGCGACGGCTGGGATCGGCCATGCGTGCGCCTCCGCGCGGGACCTATGATAGCGCGGCGTATGGTTACGCTTCGGGGCACCCTCCACCGGAGGCGGCACTCCGCCAGGCGCCCGTGGGTCGCGGGTGCCTGTCTTCTCGCTGCGACGGCGGCGATGGCCGCAGAACTCCAGCCGCGCACCAGCCAGGCGTACGATGCCTACCTCGAGACGGCCACTGCGCGCTTCCTTTCGCGCGTGGACAGCGGCGGCCCGCCGCCCGCCGGGCGCGACGGTGTGTTGCCCGCGCGTCCGGGGAGCGAGGACGGCATCATCGGCGTGCCCGGCGGGCTCGTGCATCACTGGGCGGGCGCGGCCTTCCTGCGGGGCGCGCGCCTCGAGGAGGTGCTGGCGGTGTCGTGCGCGTACGACGCGTACAGCCGCATGTACCGCTCGGTGATCGCCTCGCGGCTACTCGCCCGCGACGGCGGCAACGCCTACCAGGTCCACATGCGACTTCGTGAAACCGAGGCGGGCATCAGCACCGTGCTCGACGTCCGATCGACCGTACGGTACGTCCGTGTGGCGAACGCGCGCGTCTATGCCGTCTCGCACGCCACCGAGATTCGCGAAGTGCGGAACGCCGGCAGGCGCGACGAGCAGCTGCTGCCGCCAGGCCGCGACAGCGGGTACCTCTGGCGGGCGAACACCTTCTCGTACTTCGAGCAGCGTGCCGACGGCGTCGACGTGGAGATGGAAACGCTCGGACTGAGCCGCCGCTTTCCGCTCATGCTCGGCTGGATGATCGAGCCGATCGCACGTCGAGTCGGCCGCCGCAGCGTCGCGCGGTCGCTCACCGAATTCGCCGCGGCGGTTCAGGCGGGGCGGATAACAACGGATACGTGCCTGAATCTCGCCGCGAAATCCGCCGCTCACGCCATTTCATGAGGATCAGGTACAGGACGAAGCTCAGGCCGAAGGTGACGAACCAGGCATATGTGTAGAGCGCGTCGAGAAGAGCGGGAGCCGCGACCTGACCGCCGGGCGTCATGGCTGCGCGGAGGAAGCCGGGCAGCACCGGCAGCACGGCGATCACGAGCGCGGCGATCGCGCGGTAATTGACGCCCGAGCTGTACGTGTAGCGCCCCTCCAGCTTGAACAGATCCTCGGGGGCCAGCACGCGGCGGCGCAGCACCCAGTAATCGGCGATCAGAATGCCGCCGATGGCGCCCATCAGACTCGAATAGCCGATGAGCCACGTAAAGATGTACGCCGCGGCGTCGGCGTACAGCCGCCACGGCATCATCAGGATGCCGATCGCAGCCGTGATCAGGCCGCCGGCGACATAGCTGATGCGGCGCGGGGCGAGGCTCGAGAAATCATTCGCCGGCGACACGACGTTGGCGGCCATGTTCGTCGTGAGCTGCGCGACGAGCACGATGAACGCGCCCAAGATGATCACGGCAGGGTTGCCGATGCGTGCAATGAGTACCACCGGATCCCAGATGGCCTCACCGAAGAGGACGATCGTCGCGCTCGTCACCGCGACGCCGATGAACGCGAAGCCGGTCATGGTGGGCGGCAGGCCAAGTGCCTGGCCGAGCGCCTGCGATCGCTGGCTGCGCGCGTAGCGCGTGAAGTCCGGAATGTTCAGGCTGAGCGTCGCCCAGTAGCCGACGTTGGCCGTCAGCGCGGCCGGGAACAGCTGCCAGAAGGGCGTCTGTGCCTGTTGCAGCCGCGCCGATTCGGAGAGGATCCGCCCGAGGCCGCCGCCGTTCTCGATCGCCCACCAGAGGAGCAGCAGCCCGCCGCCGAGGAGCAGCGGCGCCGACCAGCTTTCGAGCCGCTTGATCCCTTCGAGGCCGCGGACGATGACCGCCACCTGCACCAGCCAGAAGATGGCGAACGCGATCCAGACGTTGCCGGGCAGCGTGCTCCACGGCGGCACCGCCGCCGCCAGCAGGGCGTTCAGCGCGAGGCCGCCGATCCACGTCTGGATGCCGAACCAGCCGCACGCCACGAGCGCGCGCAGGATCGCCGGGACGTTCGCGCCTTTCACCCCGAAGCTGGCCCGGCAGAGGATCGGAAACGAGACGCCGTATTTCGTCCCCGCGTGCGCGTTGAGGATCATCGGTGCCAGCACGACGAGGTTGCCCAGCAGGATCGTGAGGAGCGCCTGCCACCACGTCATGCCCTGCTGCATGAGGCCGGACGCGAGCGTGTAGGTCGTGATCACCACGCTCATGCCGATCCAGAGCGCGGCGATGTGATAGGTCGACCAGGTCCGCCGCGCGGGCGGCGTGGGGGCGAGGTCCGCGTTCCAGAGCGGACTGCTGGAGAGGTCTTCGGTCGGCGCGGTGAACTCTCGCGTGGCGAGCGCCACGTCAGCGCTCCGTCGTCTCCGCTGTTTCGGCCGCGGCGTACCCCTCGGCGTCATAGCCACCGTGATACGCCTTCGCATCGGGCCTCCGGATCCTCGAGTGCGGGACGATGCGGTCGCGGCGGATGCCCCGGAAGTCGTCGAGGCTCGTCCACCGGTGCCGCTCCATCGTCTCGCGCATGCCGGCGATGAGCGCCGTGATCACGTTGGGGCCGATCGCGTGGTCGAGCATGGCGGCGGTGCACACCTGCACCGTGCCGCAGCCGAGGAGGAAGTAGTTGAGTGCGTGCGCGAACGACGCGATGCCGCCGATGCCTGAAAACGCCTTGTCGGGGAACGCCTGCGTCAGCTGCGCTATCTTCGCCAGCGACAGCGGCAGGATGGCCGGCCCGCCGAGACCGCCGCTCGACACGAAGCCGTCGACGTTCATCTCGAACTCGAGCGTGTCGGGATCGACGAGCGGAAGCGACGGAAAGGTGTTCGACGAGGTGACGGCCGCGGCGCCGCCGAGAAATGCGCCGCCCGCCTCCAGCACGATGTCGGTGGTCGAGGGGGTGAGCTTGGCCCAGATCGGCACGCGCGCCACTTCGGCCACCGCCTGCGTGACGATCGAGATGAGCCCCTGATCCTTGCCGATGTTCGAGCCCATGTCCTTGCGGTCCATGTGTGGGCACGACAGGTTCAGCTCGAGGGCGTCGGCGCCCTGGTCCTGGCACGCCGCGGCGAGCGCCTGCCAGTGGCGCAGCTCCTCGTCGGTGCCGGAACCGGCCATGATCGACGCAACCAGAATCCGGCTCGGATGGGCCTGCTTGATGCGTCCGATGCGCGGCACCCACCAGTCGAGCGGCTTGTCGGAGATGAGCTCCCAGTTCCACGACGAGTGGAGCGCGGTGCCGGGCCGCTTCTGCATCGACAGCTGCGTCGACTCCGGCGTGGCGCGCAGGAACTTCGTCTTCGGGCCGTCGACGTTGACGACCGGATGCAGCCCGATCGTCTTGGTGACCACGCCGCCCCAGCCCGCCTCGAACGCGCGCATGATGTTGCTCTCGGACTCGGTGGGCGGCGCCGACGACAGCAGAAACGGGTTCTCGAACCGCAGGCCCGTGAACGTCGTGGCGAGCTGGACAGCCATGGGTGTCTCCCTTGGAAAGGGAGGACTATAGCGTAATAATGCCGCGCATGGCGAAAGACGGCTTGAGCCGGCGACGCGTGTTGAAGACCGCAGGTGGACTGGTGGCCGCCGCCGGGGTGCCCATCTCGGCACGTGCCGGCCAGAACGAATCACGCTCGGGCCCGGGTGACATCACGGGCCGGCTCGCGCGCTACATGGCATCGGCGCGCGACCGCGATCTGCCTGCCGACGCGGTGCGCGAGGCGAAGCACCGCATTCTCGACACGTTCGGCGCGATCGTCTCAGGCGCGCGGATGAAGCCGGGTGAAGCGGCGATCGCCTTCGTCCGCACGCAGGGCGGTACGCCGGAGGCCTCCGTGCTGACCACGAACATCCGGACCACTGCGATCAATGCCGCGCTGGCGAACGGCATGTGCGCGCACGCCGACGAGACCGACGATTTCGAGCCGATTACCAAGGCGCATCCCGGCTGCGCCGTCGTTCCCGCTGCGTTCGCGATCGCGGAGCGCGAGGGACGATCGGGCACGGAGCTGCTCCGCGCGGTGGTGCTCGGCTACGACCTCTGCTGCCGGTTTCTCATGGCGCTCGGTCCCGACCACGTGCGCGGGACGCATCGAAGCGCCGAGGGGACGAGCGCGACCTTCGGCGCCGTCGGCGCGGCGGCGTCGCTCGCGCGCCTCAACGAACAGCAGATGCGGTACGCGCTCTCGTACGCGGCCCAGCAGGTGTCGGGGCTCTGGAGCTGGGTTCGCGACAACGAGCACATCGAGAAGGCGTTCGACTTCGGCGGCATGGGCGCGCGCAACGGCGTCAGCGCCGCGCTGATGGTGCAGGCCGGATTCACGGGCGTCGCGGAAGTGCTCGACGGCGAGCACAACATGATCGAGGCGCTGTCGACCGAGCCCCGGCCGGAAGAGATGGTGGCGGGGCTCGGCTCGCGGTTCTGGGTCACCGAGACCGCGATCAAGACGTTCTCGGTCGGCTATCCCATTCAGGCGCCGCTCGACGCGCTCCTCACGCTGCGACGGCAGCACGGTCTGACGGCCGACAACGTGGAGCGCATCGTGGCGCGGCTGCCCTCGGACGGCGCGCAGGTCGTCAACGGGCGCGCGATGCCCGACGTCAATATCTATTACGTGCTGGCCGTCGGCCTGCTCGAGGGCGCCGTCTCGTTCGCCGACAGCCATTCCTTCGAGAAGATGAAGGATCCGCGCGTGACCGCGGTCATGAAGCGCGTGGAGCTCGTCGGCGACCGGGCGCTCGTCGTCCCCGAGGCGCCGCGGAGCGGCCTGGTCGAGGTCACGCTGCGCGACGGCCGACGCGTCAGCCATTTCACCCGCCATGCACCGGGGACCAAGGAAAACCCGGTGTCCGCCGAGGGCCTCAATGAGAAGGTGCGGGACCTGATGGCGCCGGTCATCGGATCGCAGCGGACCGAGGAGGTCATCCGCCGCGTCCACGCGATCGAGCAGATTGCGAACGTCCGCGATTTCGTGCGATCGGCGCTCGCGGAGGGCTGAAGCCCTCCGCCCACCACAACGAGCGGAGAACCCTCGATGCCACGACGTGTTGTCGGCGGCCTGATTCAGGCGGCCGCGCCCCTGACCGATCCTGCGCTGCCGATCGAGAAGATTCGCCAGGCCGCCATCGACGTGCACATTCCGCTCGTCGAGGAGGCGGGGCGCCGCGGCGTGCAGGTTCTCGGTCTCCAGGAGGTGTTCAACGGCCCGTACTTCTGCCCGTCACAAGACGCGCACTGGTACGACCTCGCCGAGCCCGTGCCCGGGCCGACGACCGAGCTCATGGCGCAGTACGCGCGCACGTACCAGATGGCGATGGTCGTGCCGGTGTACGAGCGCGAGCAGGCGGGCGTCTACTACAACACCGCCGCCGTCTACGACGCCGACGGCACCTATCTCGGCAAGTACCGCAAGAACCACATCCCGCACACGTCGGGCTTCTGGGAGAAGTACTTCTTCAAGCCCGGCAACCTCGGATACCCGGTCTTCAAGACGCGGTGTGCCACGATCGGCGTGTACATCTGCTACGACCGGCACTTCCCCGAGGGCGCACGCATCCTCGGTCTGAACGGCGCGGAGATCGTCTTCAATCCGTCGGCAACGGTCGCCGGGCTGTCGCAGTACCTGTGGAAGCTGGAGCAGCCGGCGCACGCGGTCGCCAACGGATACTTCATGGGCTGCAGCAACCGCGTGGGCACCGAGGCCCCGTGGAACATCGGCCGCTTCTACGGCTCGTCCTACTTCGTCGATCCGCGCGGCAACTTTCTCGCGATCGGCTCGGAGGACAAGACCGAGCTCGTGGTCGCCGAGATGGACCTCGACCTGATCGAGGAGGTCCGGCGCGTGTGGCAGTTCTATCGCGATCGTCGTCCTGAGAGTTACGGCGCGATGGTGGGGCAGTTGCCGTGACGCTGCTCGTCACGGGCGGCACGGTCGTGACCGCCACGGATCAGTACCGCGGCGACGTGTTCGTCGACGGCGAGAAGGTCGCCGTCATCGGTTCCTCGCTGAATATCGCTGCCGATCGGGTGATCGACGCCGCGGGCAAATACGTCCTGCCGGGCGGCATCGACGTCCACACGCATCTCGACATGCCGTTCGGCGGCACCACGTCGGCCGACGATTTCGAGTCGGGCACGATTGCGGCCGCGCACGGCGGGACGACCACCATCGTCGATTTCGCGATTCAGTACAAGGGGCAGACGCTGCACCACGCCTGGGAGACGTGGATGCAGAAGGCGCAGGGCAAGGCGGCCATCGACTACGGCTTCCACATGATCATCACGGATCTCTCGGATCAGGTGGAGCAGGAGATGGACGCGCTCGTCGGTGAGGGCATCACCTCCTTCAAGCTGTTCATGGCATATCCGGGCGTCTTCATGCTCGACGATGGGAGCATCTTTCGGGCGCTGCTGCGGACGGGGAAGAACGGCGGCACCATCTGCATGCACGCCGAGAACGGCGGCGTGATCGACGTGCTGGTCAAGCGGGCGCTCGCCGAGGGCAGGACTGCGCCCAAGTATCACGCGCTCACGCGGCCCGCACGCGCCGAGGCGGAGGCGACCTCCCGGGCCATTGCGCTCGCCGAAATGGCCGACGTGCCGATCTACATCGTGCACCTCTCGGCCGCCGAGGCGCTCGAGATGGTGACCGAGGCGCGCGACCGTGGCCTGCCGGCGTACGCCGAAACGTGCCCGCAGTACCTGTTTCTCTCCTATGACAATTACGAGGAGCCGGGGTTCGACGGGGCGAAGTACGTGATGAGCCCGCCGCTGCGGCCCAAGGAGACGCAGGCGCGGCTCTGGCGCGGCCTCGCATTCAACGACCTGCAGGTCGTCTCGACCGATCACTGTCCGTTCTGCATGAAGGAGCAGAAGACCCTGGGCACGGACGACTTTTCGAAGATCCCGAACGGGGCGCCCGGAATCGAGACCCGCATGAGCCTCGTCTATGATGGCGGCGTACACGCCGGGCGGATTTCGCTCAACCGGTTTGTCGAGCTGACATCCACCGCGCCCGCGAAGATCTTCGGCCTCTTTCCGCGCAAAGGCACGATCGCGCCAGGCTCTGATGCCGATATCGTCATCTTCGATCCCAACAAACAGCTGACACTCTCTGCGAAGACCCATCACATGCGCGTCGACTACAACCCGTACGAAGGCCGCCGGGTGACCGGCGTGACCGAGACCGTCATCTCGCGCGGCCGCGTCATCATCGAGAACGGCACGTTCACCGGCCGCGCCGGAAGCGGTACGTTCCTGCGGCGAAGCACCCGATGACCGGCGAGGAAATCGTCGCGCTCTCGAAGCGGCACACCATCTTCGAGTGGGCCGTCCAGGGAACGGTCGATCCGATTCCGGTGGCGCGCGCCGAGGGCATTTACTTCTGGACGCCGGAGGGCAAGCGCTTCATCGACCTCAACAGCCAGCTGATGTGCGTGAACATCGGCCACGGCGACACGCGCGTCATCGAGGCGATGCACCGCCAGGCGGAGGCGCTTTGCTACGTCACACCGGGCGGCATGGCGACCGAGTCGCGCGCCAGGCTCGGTGCGAAGCTCGCCGAGATCACGCCAGGGGACATCAACGTCTTCTTCTTCACCAACGGCGGCGCCGAATCGATCGAGAACGCCATCAAGATCGCACGCGCATTCACCGGGCGTCCGAAGATCGTGTCGCGCTATCGCTCGTACCACGGCGCCACGGCGGCCGCGCTGGCCGCCACCGGCGAGCCGCGCGCCTGGATGCAGCCGCCGATGCCCGGCTTTGTCCACGTCGTCGACTGGTACCACGGCGTGCAGCGGGAAGAGGATTCGGCCGACGACGCACTTCAGCGTCTGGAGGAGGTCATCCAGCTCGAAGGTCCGCCGACGATTGCGGCCATCATGCTCGAGTCGGTCACCGGGACGAACGGCATTCTGATCCCGCCCGACGGCTACATGCAGGGCGTGCGGGCGCTCTGCGACCGCTACGGGATCCTGATGATTGCCGACGAGGTGATGAGCGGGTTCGGCCGCACGGGGAAATGGTTTGCCATCGAGCATTGGGGCGTCGTGCCGGATCTGATGACGATGGCCAAGGGGCTGACGAGCGCGTATGTCCCGCTCGGTGCCGTCGGGATGCGACAGGCGATCGCCGACGCGTTTCGGGACAAGCCGTTTCCGGGCGGCCTCACCTACAGCAGCCATGCCGTGGCGTGCGCGGCGGCGCTGGCGACGCTTGCGGTCTACGAGGAGGACCGGCTCATCGATCGCGCCCGCGAGCGCGGCGTGCTGATGCGCCGGCTCCTCGAGGATCTGGCCGCGCGACATCCGTCGGTCGGGGCGGTCCGGTCGATCGGTCTGTTCGGGCTCATCGAGCTGGTGCGCAACCGGCGCACGCGGGAGCCGATGGCCCCGTTTGGCGGCACGTCGCCGGAGATGGCGGCGCTCGGGACGTTCTTCCGGCAGGAAGGGCTGTTCACGTTCGTGCGGTGGAACTCCTTCTTCACGAACCCGCCGTTGTGCATCTCGGAGGCCGAGCTGCGCGAGGCCTTCGCGATCATCGACCGCGGGGTGACCATCACTGACAAGGCGGTGGAGACATGAAACCGATCTTCGGCGTCTTGGTGCTGATTCCCGCGCTGGCGCTCGCCCAGGGCGGGCCCGGCTGGTCGCTGCACGCATCGATGCCGTTCGAGCGGTCGGAAACGACCGCGGCCGTGGTGAACGGGAAGGTGTATCTCATTTCCGGGAACTCGCGCGGCAACGAGGCCAATTCGCTCCTGCAGGAATACGATCCGGCGACGGGCACCTGGCGGGAGCGCGCGCTGATGCCGTCGGTGGCCTCGCACGCGGGTGCAGCGGCGCTCGACGGCAAGATCTATGTGGTTGGCGGGTTCGTCGCCAACGTGCACGTGGGGGCGGTGACCCGCGTCTTCGAGTACGACCCGGCCGCCGATCGCTGGCGCGCGCTCGCGCCGCTGTCCGCCCCGCGCGGTGCTCCGGGCGTCGTCGCGCTCAACGGGCGCGTCCATGCGATCGGTGGGCGCGACCCGGACCGCAAGACGGTCGCGACCCACGAGATCTACGACCCCGCAACCAATACCTGGCGCATGGCCGCCCCGCTGCCGCTTGCCCGCGATCATCTCGGCATTGCCGTGGCGGGCGGGCGCATCCACGTGTTCGGCGGGCGCACCGAAGCCACCGTCGACAACACCGGCCGGCATGACGTGTACGACCCGGCCACCGACACGTGGCGGACGGCCGCGCCGCTCCTCACGCCCCGAAGCGCGGGCGCCGCATTTGTACTGGACGGCCGACTGGTCTACGCCGGCGGTGAATGCCGTGACGCGAAGGCGAGCATCACGTTCACCGAGGTCGAGGCGTACGACCCCGGCACGGATCGATGGATAGCGTTGCCGGCGCTCACGCCTGGGCGGCACGCCGCCGCGGCGGCGGTCGTGGACACTCAGGCGTTCGTGTTCGGCGGCAACACCGGCTGCGGCGGCAACGGGCCGTCGAAGGACGTGCTCGTCTGGCGCCTGCGCTGAACCGAGCCCGAAGGTCCCCGCTGTCGTAAGATCCGTATCGTGAAGGGTATCTGGGTCGGGTGGGCCGTTGTCGCGGTTGCACTGCTGCAGGCGAGCGTCGCGTCCGCGCAGGACACGCGATTCGAGCTGGGTGTGCAGGTCGCGTCCACACACTCGTGGCAGTTCGATGCCGGCGATGCGGGTATCGGCGGACGCGCGGCGTGGCGTCCGTCATCGCTCCTCGGCATCGAGGCCGAGCTGAATCTGTATCCTCGCGGGTTTCCGGACCGGCGCCCGTTCAGCCGCACGCGCGTCGAAGGTCTGTTCGGCGTCACTGCCGGCGTGACGCTCGGCCGCGTGAGACCGTTCGCGCGGCTGCGTCCCGGCTTCGTGGACGTGCACGCGTCGCCCGAGCCGTTTGTCGACGTCGCGCTCACGCGGCGGACGTTCGTCCGGTTCGATGTCGGCGATCGCCTGGTGCGGTATCCAGGTCCGGTGTTCGAGAGCAACCCGCGGCGAATCCGCGAGCGGCCGTTCTTCGGCCACGACTTCAGGTTCGCGACCGGTGCGGGCCTGGGATTCTGATGGAGGGAGCGATGCGTCATCTCGCAGGAGTCCTGGCGCTGATCGTCCTGACGGCCGGCGCGGCGTCGGCACGGCAGGCCGACACGATTCTCGTCAACGGCAAGGTGCTCACCGTCGACGCGGCGTTCTCGACGCACGAGGCGCTCGCCGTCCGTGAGGGCAAGATCGTCGCCGTCGGCCGGAGCGCGGAGATCACGAAGCTCGCCGGGCCGGCCACGCGCCGCATCGATCTCGGCGGCCGGACCGTCATTCCCGGTTTGATCGATTCCCACATCCACGCCACGCGCGCGGCCTTGAGCTTCAGCACGGAGGTGAACTGGATCGGCGCGCGCTCGCTCGCCGACGCGCTCGATCGCCTGCGCCGGGCCGCCCGCGCCGCCAAACCCGGGAGCTGGCTGATCGTCGTCACGCCGCCGGCAACGCTGGACGCGTTCCCCGAGCACCGACGACCGACGCAGGCCGAGCTGGTCGCCGCCGCGCCGAATCATCCCGTGTACGTGCAGCTCGCCTACGGCTGGGGGATGCTGACGCCGCTCGGCTTCAAGGCGCTCAACATCACGAGCGAGGCCGACGTGCCGAAGCAGAACCGGCTCGAGCGCGACGCGGCCGGCAGCCTCACCGGCGTCATCACCGGCAATCTCGTCGAGTTCTTCGAGCGCCTCCCGAAGCCGACCTTCGAGCAGCAGGTCGAGGGGACGCGCGCGTTCTTCCGCGAGCTCAATCGGCTCGGGCTCACCGGTGTGGTCGATCCCGGCGGCAACAACGTCACCCCCCGCGAGTATCAGGCGCTCTTCAAGGTGTGGCGCGACGGCGGGCTCACCGTGCGCGTCGCCTACAGCCTCTGCGGCATGACCGACGGCCGCGAGTTCGAGGAGTACCAGAACTACCTTGCTGTGATGCCGCAGGGATTCGGCGACGACATGCTGCGCTTCAACGGCATCGGCGAGCGCATCACGTGGGCGATGAACGGGATCGATGGCAAGCCGTCGGACGAAGCCGTAGCGAAGTACTACGAGATCGTCCGCTGGGCCGCCTCGCGCGGCCTGACCGTGACGATGCACTGGAACGGCGAGGGGAACGCCGACGAGCTGCTCGGCATCTTCGAGCGCGTGAACGCGGAGTTCCCGATCGCGCCGCTCCGGTGGACGATCGCCCACCTCAACGACGGCTCGGCGCGTACGTTTCAGCGGATGAAGGCGCTCGGCGTCGGATGGACCGTCCAGGACGCCATGTACAACAACGGCGACGAGGTCGTGAAGCGCGCCGGGGCCGCAGCGGCCCGCCGCATGCCGCCCGTCGTCACCGCGTCGAAGATCGGCATCCCGATCGGCGCGGGCACCGACGCGCACCGCGTCTCGACGTACAACCCGTTTACGGTGCTGCAGTGGCTGCTCGACGGCCGTACGGCATCGGGCGCGGCCATTCGCGGCCCCGAAGAGACGCCGAGCCGCGCCGACGCGCTGCGGTACTACACGATCGGCAGCGCCCGGGTTTCATTTGACGAGGATACGCGCGGCTCGCTCGAAACAGGGAAGTGGGCTGACCTCGCCGTGCTGTCGAGCGACTACATGGGCGTGCCCGTCGAACAGATCGGGCGCATCGAGTCGGTGCTCACGATGGTCGGCGGACGGATCGTGTACGCAAGCGGCCCGTACGGTGCGCTGACCAGCACCCGCTGAGCTGTGTTTCGCGCTACTATGTGACGCGACAGTAGCGGGGCCCCCAACGCGCGGACTGTGCGCGTTGGGGTGCTAGATCCTTCACCTCTCGAAAGGATACCGATGGCCAAGCGTAAACCGAATCCTGCGTTCATGAAGGCGATGACGCCCAGCCCGGACCTCGCCGAGGTCGTTGGCTCCAAGCCGATCCCGCGGACGGAAGTCACCAAGCGGCTCTGGGCGTACATCAAGAAGCACAAACTGCAGGACGCGAAGAACCGACGCATGATCAAGTCCGACGAGGCGCTGAAGCCGGTCTTCGGCGGCAAGTCGAGCGTGAACATGTTCGAGATGACCAAGCTGGTCAGTAAGCACCTGAAGTAGGTTCCCGGGGGCGCGCCCTCGCCGGCGCGCCAACCCCCACATGCAGAAAGTCGTTCTCCTCGCTGCGGTGCTCGCGCTGTCGGTGCCCACCGGCGGCGTCCACGCGCAGCCTCGCTCGATCGACGATGTCTTCCGCAGCTTCGCGGCCGACTGGGTCCGCGGCAACCCCAATCAGGCGGTGGCGACCAGGTACCTGAGCGGTCCGGAGGCCGAGCCGCTCGAGCGCGAGCTGACGCCGGTCTCGGGCGAGTGGCAGCGCGGCCGCATCCGGCTGGCGGCACGCGGGCTCGCCGAGCTGCGCGCCTTCGACCGCGCCGCGCTGCCGGTGCCGCAGCGGACCGCCGCAGAGCTCCTCGACTGGCAGCTCGACACGATCGTCCGCGGCGAGCCGTACCTCGATTACGCGTTTCCGCTCGAGCAGTTCGGCGGCGTGAATGTGACGCTCGTCATCACGCTGACCGTCTCGCATCCCCTGCGATCGGTGCGCGACGCCGACAACTACGTGGCCCGGCTGGCCCAGGTGAACCCGCGCATGGCGGAAGCCGTCGGCGAGGCGCGGCGCCTCGAGGCCGCGGGCATCGTGCCGCCCCGCTTCATTCTGCGCGCGACGGTGGCGCAGATGCAGCAGTTCATCGCGCCGGAGCCGGCGCAGAACCCGTTCGTGACGACGCTCGACGAGCGGCTCGCCGAGGTACGGGAGGTCTCGCGCGAGCAGCGCGCATCGCTCGTCGCCGAGGCCACCCGCCTCGTCGACAGCGAGGTCTATCCCGCGTGGCGGGCTGCGATGACGTTTCTCACGGCACAGGCGGAACGGGCGACCGACGATGCCGGGCTCTGGCGGTTCCCGCGCGGCACCGAGGCGTACGCCTACCACCTGCGGCGGCACACGACCACGACGCTCACCGCCGACCAGATTCACGAGATCGGGCTGAAGGAGGTCGCCCGCATCGAGGCGGAGATGGACGCGATCCTGCGCCGGCTCGGACGCACCGAAGGGTCGCTCAACGCGCGGATCGAGCGGCTCCGGAAGGACCTGACCTACCCGCTCGACGAGCAGGGGCGCACGGCCGTGATGGCCGACGTCGACCGCATACTGCGCGACGCGGAACGCCGCGTCCCGATGTTGTTCGACCGGACGCCGAAGGCGCCGGTCATCGCACAGCCGTACCCGCGGTTCCGCGAGGCCACCGCGGCCGCCAGCTACAGCGCGCCGCCGCTGGACGGCTCGCGTCCGGGGATCTTTCAGATCCCGCTGCGCCCGGAGCGGATGACCCGGTTCGGCCTGCGCACGCTCGTCTACCACGAGACCGTTCCCGGTCATCACTTCCAGGTCGCCCTCGATCTCGAGAACACGGCGCAGCCGCTCTTCCGGCGCGTGCGCATCTTCGGCGGCATCACGGCGCTGACCGAAGGCTGGGCGCTGTACGCGGAGCGGCTCGCCGCCGAATCCGGCTGGTACGAGAACGATCTCGAGGGGCAGCTCGGGTATCTCGATGCGCAGCTGTTCCGTGCGCGCCGTCTGGTCGTCGATACGGGCCTGCACGCGAAACGGTGGACGCGCGAGCAGGCGATCGCATACGGCATCGAGCCGAGCGAGGTCGATCGCTACGTCGTCAATCCGGGCCAGGCGTGCGCGTACATGATCGGGCAGCTCAAGCTCGTCGAGCTGCTCGAGAAGACGCGGCGCGCGTTCGGCGACCGGTTCTCCGTCCAGGCCTTCCACAACGCCGTGCTCGCCGCCGGCACGCTCCCGCTCGACATGCTCGAGCGCGAGGTGGACAAGTACATCGACGCGTCGGCGCGTTGATCGCCTGCCCGACCAATTTGTAAGCTGTCGTGTTCAATACGCTGTGAGCCGGCGACCTGGCTCGCCGCCCTCGGACAGGGCGCGGACGTCGAACTCCGCGCCCTGTCGTGCTTTAGGGAGATTCAGAAGATCAGACGCCGCGTCGTGCGGCGGGCATGCGATGTGCGGTCCTGGGCCGGTCCCCCGACAGGAGCCGGTCATGACACGTTGGAGTGCCGCCCGGGGCGCGCTGGGCATCTGTATCGCCATGCTGTTGCTGGCGTGGGGATCGTCGGTCCACCCTCGTGTCGTCCACGCGCAGGTGCCCGGGCAGGCGGCGCCTGACGCGACGCACCGGTGGATGGGAAGCATCGCGATGAACCGCGTGGGAGACATGGCCCTCGGCTTTTCGAGCTCGAGCACCAGCGTGTTCCCGTCGGTTGTCGTGGCCGGCCGGCTCGAGAGCGATGCGCTCGGATCGATCACGAGCGACGAGCTGATCGTCCGCGCCGGGACCGGCTACCAGACGCACAGCTCCGGGCGGTGGGGCGACTACAGCACGATGTCAGTCGATCCCATCGACGATTGCACGTTCTGGTACACCCAGGAGTACTACGGCACGATCGGGACGGCGCCGTGGCAGACGCGAGTCGCCTCCTTCCGCTTGCGCGACTGTGGTGGGGTCGAGCCGCCGCCACCGCCGCCAACGCTTCATGTCGGCGACCTCGATCGGTCGGCCACCAGGCAGGTCGGGACCTGGACCGCAACCGTCACCATCGCCATTCACGACGCGACTCACGCGCCGCTCGCTGGCGCCGCAGTGTCCGGCAGCTGGAGCAGCGGGGCGACGGGAACGGCCTCGTGTACGACAGCCGCAGGCGGTGCGTGCACCGTCAGCAGAACCGGTATTCGCAACCGGACCAGCAGCGTGACGTTTACGGTCACCAGCGTGATCCGCACCGGGCTGAGCTGGGCGCCCGCCGAGAACCACGACCCGGACGGCGACAGCAGCGGCACGAGCATCACGATTCCGAAGCCCTAGCGCGGGTCGAAAAAATTCCTTGCGTTCCCCGCCCCGGGGGGGCGTAGACTTTGCCGCGTCGGGCGCCGCCGGGGAGGCGCTCGCCTTCGCTCTCGCGCACCCAACCACATCAGGCCCCGGAGCTTGCGGAATCGTTCGGCGCTCGAGCGGCGGCTACCCCTATCGACCCCATCGCGCAGGCGCGATGGGGACCCGGCGGTCACTCGGTAACGGGAGGGGAGGCGGCGTGAAGGCAAACGGCAGCTTCAAGTCTCAGAAGGCGCCCTGCGGGCGCCTCGTCAACGGCGAAGAGTACGAAGACCACGACGACGAATGCGTCGTCACCGTCGAAGTCGTCTACGAGTGCGGGTGCCAGAGCATCCAGCACGAGTACCACGACGGGTGTGTGAGCCGGCGTGTCATTCGGCACGACGGCCGCGTCCTTGTCGACGAGATGCTCTCGGCCGAATAGGCTGCCACATTTGTGATGAGCGATGTGTGATTGGTGATTTCACATCACGAATCACGAATCACGCATCGCAAATCAAATGGGGCCGAGCGAGCACGGGTTGGGAGAGGAGACCGAGGCGTGACCCCTTCATACGACGTGGTGCTGGTGGGCGGCGGCGGCGCGGGACTCCGGGCGGCGATCGCCATCGCGGAAACCAATCCCCGACTGACAATTGCGGTGGTCTCGAAGGTGTACCCCATGCGGAGCCATACGGTCTCCGCGGAGGGGGGCGCCGCGGGCGTCATCGCGCCGGACGACAGCATCGACGAGCACATCTACGACACGATTTCCGGCGGCGACTGGCTGTGCGACCAGGACGCCGTCGAGGCATTCGTGCACGAAGCGCCGCAGGAACTGATGCGGCTCGAGCACTGGGGATGCCCCTGGAGCCGCGAGCCCGACGGCCGCGTCGCCGTGCGGCCGTTCGGCGGCATGAAGAAGATGCGCACGTGGTTTGCCGCCGACAAGACCGGCTTCCACATGCTCCACACGCTGTTTCAGACCTCCCTCAAGTACGGCGGGGTCACACGGTACGACGAGTGGTTCGTCACGAGGCTGCTGGTCGACGACGGCCGCGTTCAGGGGGTTGTCGCGATCGATCTGAAGTCGGGGCGGGTCGAGGCGATCACGGCCAAGGCCGTCATCCTGTGCACGGGCGGCTGCGGCAAGGTGTTCCCGTTCACCACGAACGCCGCGATCAAGACCGGCGACGGCATGACGCTCGCGTACCGGGCGGGCGCGCCGCTCAAGGACATGGAGTTCGTCCAGTACCACCCGACAGGGTTGCCGTTCACCGGCATTCTGATCACCGAGGCGGCGCGGGCCGAGGGTGGCTATCTGATCAACAAGGACGGCTACCGGTACCTCCAGGACTACAACCTCGGCACGCCACAGCCGCACCCGGTGTTCCGGTCGATGGAGCTCGGGCCGCGCGATCGGCTGTCGCAGGCGTTCGTCAAGGAGATGGAGAAGGGACGGACGATCGAGACCCCCTACGGGCACGTCGTCCACCTCGACCTGCGGCATCTCGGCGAGAAGAAGATCAACGCGAAGATCCCGTTCGTGCGCGAGCTGTGCACGAAGTACCAGAATCTCGATCCGGTGCGCGACCTGATCCCCGTCCGTCCCGTCGTCCACTACATGATGGGCGGCATCCACACCGACATCCACGGCGCGACGCCGCTGCCTGGTCTCTTCGCTGCCGGCGAGGCGGCCTGCGTCAGCATCAACGGCGCCAATCGGCTCGGGTCGAACTCGCTCCCCGAGCTCCTGGTCTTCGGTGCGCGCGCCGGGCGCGCGGCGGCGGAGTACGCGTCGCAGGCGCGCGAGGTCGACCCACGGGTCATCGCGCAGAAGACCGACGAGCACCGTCGCCTCGAGCAGGAGCTGTTCGGCCGGAAGGGGCGCGAGCGGATCGCGACGCTCCGCGACGAGATGCAGAAGACGATGGAGGCGAGCGCCGGCATCTACCGGGCGGCGCCGGCGCTGCGGCAGGGCGTGGCCGAGCTCCAGCGGCTGCAGGAGCGGTACGCCGACATCGCCATCGAGGATCACAGCCGGACGTTCAACACCGAGCGCGTGTCGGCGCTGGAGCTGTCGTTCCTGCTCGACGTGGCGCAGTCGATGCTCGCCGCGGCGCTCGCGCGGGAGGAATCCCGAGGCGCGCATCAGCGCACCGACTTTCCGAAGCGCGACGACCAGCGCTTCCTGGCGCACTCGCTCGTCTCGCGCAACGCCGACGGCTCCTGCCGCGTGGAGCACCGGCCGGTCACGATCACCCGCTGGCCGCCCGGCGAGCGGGTCTATGGGGAGGCCGCACCGCATGGCACAGCGCATCAGGCTGCAGATCGCCCGCTATCGTCCGGAGCAGGAGTCTGAGGCGACCTTCGACGAGTACGAGGTCCCCTACACGAAGGAGATGGCCGTCCTCGACGGCTTGAACTTCGTGAAGGACCGCCTCGACGGCACGCTCGCCTACCGCTGGTCGTGCCGGATGGGGATTTGCGGCAGCTGCGGCATGACCGTCAACGGCGAGCCGAAGCTGACCTGCGCGACGTTCCTGGGTGACTATGCGCCGGGCCCCCTGCGCGTGGAGCCGCTGCGCAACTTTCCCGTGATCCGCGATCTCATCGTCGACATCGGCGATTTCATGCGGAAGCTGGTGCGCGTGAAGCCGTGGATCGTGCGCAGTGCCGAGAAGCCGATCGCCGGGGGCGAGTATCTGCAGACGCCCGAGCAGCTGGAGGAGTACAAGCCGTTCAGCATGTGCATCAACTGCATGCTGTGCTACTCGGCGTGCCCCATCTACGGGCTCGATCCGAAGTTCATCGGCCCGGCGGCGATTGCGCTGGCGCAGCGGTACAACCTCGACAATCGCGACGAGGGATCGGCGGACCGGATGGAGGTGCTGTCGGAGCACGAAGGGATCTGGGGCTGCACCTTTGTCGGCGAATGCACGAAGGTGTGCCCGAAGCACGTCGATCCCGCCGGCGCAATCCAGCGCTACAAGCTGACGGCGGCGATCGATTCGATGAAGGCGTTCTTCGCGCCAAGGGGGGCGTGATGGAGCAGACGCACACTTACGGCGACACGCCGTATCACCCGAGGTGGCTCCGGCGTCGGGTCTCGACGTACTGGTGGCTCTGGAAGCCGGCCTACCTGCGGTTCATCCTCCGTGAGGGGAGCTGCATGTTCGTCGGCTGGTTCACGGTCTACCTGCTGCTGCTTCTCGCCGCACTCCTCGAGGGGCCGCTGGCGTACGAGCTGTTTCTCGCCTGGTCCGCCACGCCAGCCGTCCTGATCGTGAACGTGGTCACGCTCGGCTTCGTGGTCTTTCACGCGATCACGTTCTTCCAGGCCGCGCCGCAGGCGATGGTCGTCCGCCTCGGTCGCGCGCGGGTGGCGCCGCAGACCGTGCTGCTGGGGCACTATGCCGGCTGGGTGGTCGTGTCGGCCGTGGTGGCGTTCTTTCTGCTGGGGGCGTAGCGATGCTGCGGCGACATCCGGAACCGCTTCTGTGGATGCTGTTCAGCGCGGGCGGCGTCGTGTCGGGCATGCTGATGCCCGTGCTCGTGCTGCTCTTCGGCGTTGCGTACCCGCTCGGCGTGGTGGACGCGCCGACCTATGACGGCCTGCGCGCGCTCGTCGCCAATCCGATCGCGGCGCTCGTGCTCTTCACGCTCTGTGCGCTCTCGTTCTTACACTGGGCGCACCGCTTCCGCCACACGCTGTACGACGGGCTGCAGATCAAGCACCTGAACGAGGTGATCGCCGTCGTCTCGTACGGCGTGGCGCTCGTTGGGTCTGGCGTCGCCGCGTATCTTCTCTGGCAGCTGTCGTAAGCGCGCCATACTTTGACCCGGTTTCCTACCCCGGGTCACTTGCTATCGTGGGCCGGTCTCTGTCCGCGTCTGGACACAAGTGCCGGCAAGCGCCACTCCACGCGAATCCGCCACGCGACGCCGTGGCTGAAAACGACCTTGATCCAAGGCGCGTGGGCCGCGACCCGGAAGAAGGACAGTTCCCTGCACGCGCAATTCGTCCGGTTGAAGAGCCGCCGCGGACCCAAGACAGCCATCGTCGCCGTCGCGGCCTCCATGCTCACCGCCGCCTATTTCATGCTGAAACACGGCGTCGAATTCACCGAGGCCATGACAGTCTTTGGCGACCCACTTGAAGTCACGATTCCAGATCCTGGGCATTCTGTTGAGGAACAGCGATTTCTCAGCATGGGCGAGTCCTCGCTGGACGTCTGCTTGTTGTGGCGTACACTGAGCGCGAGGGGCGCATTCGAATAATCAGTGCGCGTGAGGCCACCGCACAAGAGCGCAAGACCTATGAATCCACAAACCCGGCAACCTGACGCGGACGACATGCGGCCCGAATACGATTTTTCATTGGGTGTTCGTGGAAAACACTACGAGGCCTACAAGGCAGGCACGAACGTGGTGTTCCTCGAGCCCGATCTCGTCGACGCGTTTCCCGACTCAGCGTCGGTCAATCAAGCGCTGCGCCTTCTCGTCAAGCTGTCTCGTAGCAAGGCGCGTAGCCGCAGTCGGCCTAACACGGCGTATCTGGACTCCTCCGTCAAGAAGAAAAGGCGCCGCTCGGTAAGATCCTCTCGTCGGGCGCCGAAGGCGCCAATCACCTCGTGTTCGTCGAACGTGTAGTAGAGGTGGCAGGCGACCTTCCGAAGGTAGACACGTCGAAGACCAGGAACATCGGGGTAGGAATACGGAGTGCCTACTCCCGGGAGGACTGCCACAATCTTGAGGGCTTCTTCGAGTGTGGCCGCGAAGATTTCGGTGTGGGTCCTATTCTCGAGCCACCAGTTCTTCTCGCGTCAGAGGTGTTCCCGCGCGGTGGCCGTGAATCGGACATGGCGTGGCGTCACCGCGAGCGAAGTTCCTTGAGGATGTCCTCGGCATCCACAACGCGCCCGGCCGCGACATCGACGTTGGAGTCGCGCAAGGCCCTGTGGAGGGCGGCGCGGTCGGTCTCATCGAGCCGGTCACCGTCGCCTTCGTGGCTGGCCAGTTACTCACGCGGCCTGGAAGATGACGTTGAGGAACTCGGCAGGGGCCTCGCGGTGTTCCAACCGCTCGGCTATGACGCGCAGGGCAAGCGCCTGCACGCGAGCGACAGCTTCGTTCCGGTCTTGGCCGGACGCCATGACACCGGAGAGAGCGGGTATCTCTGCCAGCCAGCGGCCGTCGTCTTCACGCTCAATTTCAATAGACATGGGGACGGCGGTTGCCGCGCGGGCGATCGAGCCGCTCTGTCAGCTCTGGTGCATTCCCGGATTTCGCCAGAACCACTGGACGCACGCCTTCGCGCTGCTCTGGTCGTGACCATGACAGGAGGGACCTCGGAATGAGTGGGCAGGGTCTCGCAGTGCCCGTCTTCGTCGCTGCCCTGGTCAGCTGCCCCGCCGCTCCATACGCCACAGCGCAGCCAGCGCCCAACACCGTCGTCCTCGAGCCCGCGCCTGACATTCCCGGTGTGATCAAGGGCGGAACGGTCCCCGAGGTTGTCGTCCGCGGACTGCGATCGGCGGACGACCCGCTCTGGATCCCGAGCGTCGGGCTCATCTTCTCGGAGTCGCAGGCGAACCGCATCGTGCGGCTCGGGCCAGGCGATCAGGTCTCGACATTGGTGGGCGACCTGCACGGGCCGCTCGGGCAGACCTTCGATCGACAGGGTCGCCTCATCTCACTCCAGACGCAGGCAGGCTTCCGAGGTCCCCGCGTCGTCTGGCCGCCGGGCAAGGAAGCGGCGATCGCCGTCGACTTCGAAGGGACGCCGTTCGGCAGACCGAACGACATCGTCTCCGATGCGAAAGGCGGCGTGTATTTCTCCGATCTGCCAATGCCGCCCCTTCCGCCTGGCACGATGGCGCCGGCCGTCTACTACGTGCCGCCGGGCGGGACGCCGATCCGCGTCGGTGAGAACATCGGGCGGCCGAACGGTCTGATGCTGAGCCGCGACGAGAAGATGCTCTACGTCAACGACACGGCCGGCATCAACCTCTATGCCTTCGACGTGCAGCCGGACGGACGTCTCACGAATCGGCGTGTGCTCGCCACCTATGTCGGGCGCGACCGGAGTGTTCCATCAACCGACCCGCCCCGCTCCAACGCAGACGGCCTCACCATCGACGACGAGGGCCGCCTCTACGCGCTCACTGAAGCGGGGATCGAGGTGGTGAGCCCCACCGGTCAGCACCTCGGCGTCATTCCGATCTGGTGCATCACCCGCCGCTGCCAGAATCTGACATTCGGCGGCCCTGAAAAGCGCACGCTGTACGTCGCGGGCGGCGGCACGCTGCTGCGCGTCGCGATGGTGGCGCGCGGGTTCGGCGGCCGGGTCAAATAGGCAGTCTTTTGGAGTAGGCTAGGCGCGCAAGGAGGCCATCATGAGCAGGACACTGACCTCTCTTTCGATCGTCGCTTTCCTCATTGCAGGTACCACCGCGGCGCTGGCGCAGCAGAAGCCGCCGGCCCGCGGCATCGTCAACGTCACCGGCCAGCTCTACCGTGCGCAGAACGACAACCACTACACGGTCTTCCTGGTGACGCCGGAAGGCATCATCATGTCGGACCCGATCAACCGCGACTTCGCGCGGTATCTGAAGAACGAGTTCGCCACCCGGTTCAAGCAGCCGGTGCGCTACGTGCTCTACACGCACAAGGACTGGGACCATGCTTCGGGCGGGGTGGTCTTTGCCGACACGGCGACCTTCGTCGGGCACGCGAACATGCGATCGGGCGTGGCGCTGCCCGGGGGAACCCCGGCGCTCCCAGCCGACGCGGTGAAGATGGACGGCAATCGGAACGGGCTCATCGAGCGCAATGAGGCGACGGGCGCCACGGCGGAGCGCTTCGACCTGTTCGATTTCAACCGTGACGGGATTCTCACGGCAAACGAGCTGATTCGCGGGCCGGTCAACGATGTCCACCTGCCGACCGTCACCTTCCGCGATCGGCACACGGTCACGCTCGGCGGCAAGCGCGTCATCATGGTGCCGCTCGGCACGGCTCACACCAACGACAGCACCGCACTCTATTTCCCGGACGAGCGGACGGTGTTCAGCGCCGACGTCATGCAGATCAAGCGGCTGCCGCAGAGCCTTGCACCGTCGGTCGGTGCCTATGTCAACGCGCTTCGCACGATCGTATCGCTCGACTTCGATCACGCGGCGACCGGCCACGCGCTGATGGGCACCAAGAAGGACGTCGCACAGTCGCTGCAGTACCTGGAGGATCTCTCGAAGGGCGTGGCGGCCGGGATTGGTGCGGGTCGCAGCCTGCCGGAAATCCAGAAGACGCTCACGCTGGACGCGTACAAAGGCTTCGAGCGGTGGGACACGCACCGGACGGTGCACATCGCGCAGGTCTACGAGCTCCTGATGGGCGCGTCGCGTGCCGGCGCGACGCCAACGAACTAAAGCAAGGGGGACGTTGGCAGAGGAGGGAACGCATGGCGCTGTCATCTGTCGCCGTGGTCGAGCGCTACCTGCGTGGGCTCAAGGACCGGAATCTGGCCGACGTGCCCTTTGCCCCGGATGTGATCTTTCACGGCCCGTTATCGCCGCGGCTGATCGGTATCGATGCCGTGATGGAGCGTCTCCAGGAGGTGCTCCCGGCCGTCCGCGATGTCCGCGTCGAGCGGTACATCGCGGACGGAGAGTACGTCGCCGCGATTCTCGAGCTCGACACCATCTTCGGCGTCATTCCCGTGTGCGACTGCTTTCAGGTGGTGAACGGGCAGCTGACGCAGATTCGACCGTTTTACGATCCCCGGACGATCATCGAAGGCATGGCTCGCCAGCGGGTCGAGGAGACCGCGTGACCAGTCTTCCAGGAGGGGTACTTGTGCGTGCTGCAATCGTGTCGTTCATCGTCGTTGCGCTGACGGCTGCCGCGCTGGCGCAGTCGGCGCCGCCCGGCCCCACGTTCGAGTACCTCGGCACGCTCAGCGTCGAGACCGGCACGCGCACGGTCGTCGAGCACGGCCCTCAGGGGACGCGCACCATCGTGCAGATTACCGGCGGCCGGTTCGAGGGTCCGCGCCTCAAGGCGACCGTGCAGGGCCCGGCCGGCGACTGGATCACCAACCGTCCCGACGGCAGCTACAAGCTCGACGTCCGCTTCACGATGCGCACCGATGACGGCGCGCTGATTCTGGTGACGTACAACGGGGTCGGCGAGACCACGAGCGCGGGCGCGCGGCTCCGGGCGGCGCCGCTCTTCGAGACGGGCGACGCGCGCTACGCATGGCTGACGAAGCTCCAGGCCGTGGGCGTGGGCGAGCGCGTCGGCACCGCGGTGAAGTACGACGTGTACGCGCTCAAGTAATGGAGCGTATCAACTGATGCACTACCACGCACGGCAGCCCGTCGACCGCGATTTGGCTGGCCGCGACAACGGAGCGGCCAGTCCTGATTTGGGAAGGACATACCAGTAGTATGGTTTCGATCAGCCGCCGCGCCTTCGGCCGGACGTTGGGACTGGCGGCCGCTGCCGGCACGCTCTCGGGCCGGCCCACCGCGGCGGCACCGGGTCAGTTATCGCCGCGCCGGCCCGGCAGCGCTGACGATCTCTGCGATCTCACCGCGATCGACCTGCTCGCGCTCCTGCGGCGCAAGGAGGTGTCGGCCCGCGAGCTGATGGCCGCCCACCTGGCGCGCATCGAACGGATCAACCCCAGGGTCAACGCGATCGTGACGCTCGTGGCCGAGCGCGCGCTCGCCGATGCGGCGCGCGCCGACGAGCAGACGGCGCGCGGCGGACGGCTCGGCGTCCTGCACGGCCTGCCGGTCGCGCACAAGGATCTCGTCGACACGGCAGGCATCCGCACCACGCGCGGCTCGCCCTTTTTCCGCGATCATGTGCCCACGCGCGACGCGCTCATCGTCACACGCATCCGCGCGGCGGGCGCGATCACGTGCGGCAAGACGAACACGCCGGAATTCGGCGCCGGCTCGCAGACGTTCAACGCCGTGTTCGGGGCGACGCGCAACCCGTACGACCTCACGAAGACGTGCGGCGGGAGCAGCGGCGGCGCGGCGGTTGCGCTCGCTTGCGGCATGCTGCCGATCGCGGACGGCAGCGATACCGGCGGTTCGCTGCGCAACCCCGCGGCGTTCTGCAACGTTGTCGGCATTCGCCCGTCGCCCGGGCGCGTGCCGACCGACTCAGGCAGTTGGTCGCCGCTCTCGGTGTCGGGACCGATGGCGCGCACGGTCGCCGACGTCGCGCTGTTTCTTAGCGCGATTGCCGGTTACGATGCGCGCAGCCCGCTCGCGCTGACCGACGACAGCGCGCGATTCCGCGGGTCTCTCGAGCGCAGCTTCAAGGGGGTGCGCGTCGCCTGGTGGCGGACGCTCGGCGGCGTCCCCTTCGAGCCCGAGATCCGGCGGGTCGTCAACGACAATCGGCACGTCTTCGAGTCGCTCGGCTGCGTCGTCGAGGAGGCCGAGCCCGATTTCACGGGCGTCGAGCGGGCATTTCCGGTGCTCCGCTACGCCGCCAATCATCCGCAGTACGCCGCGCTCGTGCGCCAGAACCCCGACTGGGTGAAGGACACGATCAAGTACGAGGTCGAGCAGGCCGAGCGGCTGACCGGCGCCGACATCGGGCGCGCGCTCGCCCGCCAGGCGCAGATGTACGCGCAGAGCCGCGAGTTCTTCGAACGCTACGACTACTTCGTGCTGCCGGTGACGCAGGTCGCGCCGTTCGACGTCGAGACGCCGTATCCCACCGAGATCGCCGGCACGCGGATGACGAGCTACGTCGACTGGATGCGCTCGTGCTGGTACATCACGTTCATGTCGAACCCCGCGATCTCGGTGCCGGCCGGCTTCACGGCCGCAGGACTGCCGGTCGGGATCCAGATCGTCGGGCGGCACCGTGACGAGTGGAGCATCCTGCAGCTCGCGCACGCGTTCGAGCAGGCGACCGAGCACGGGCGGCGCCGGCCCCCGGTGACGACCGCGTAAGCGGTCCTGCGGCGGTTCATGAACTGTTTCCTGCACGATAGGGCCGCCGCGGTCGGCATCTGCGCGGTCTGCCAGAAGGCCGTCTGCCGCGAGTGCGTCGGCCGCGACACGCCGCGGGTGGTCTGTCGCACCTGCGTCGACGAGCGATCGATTCAGGGCTTCGAGTACCGTTCCGCTGCAAGCATCGGCGGCGCCGCCCTCGGATCGGTTGCGGTAGGCGGTCTCGCCGTCGGCTTCCAGTACGCCATCGGCGGTGGCGCGTTCGGTCCCTCCGTCATCGACGGGCAGGTCTGCGATCCGGCCGCGGCCGACTTCGTCCGGCAGTGGCTCAGCGATCGGATGCTGCCGCCGCACTGCCGTGTCCCTTTCTGATGGTTCGCAGCCGATTCATCGCGGCGTGGACATTCGGCGCCACGATCATCCTCTCCGCGCCGTTCGCGCAGCAGCTGTTCACGTACGTCAGCGCGCAATGGCCGGCGCAATCGCGGCCCCTCGGCGTGGCCGCCACCGCCGTTCCCACAGTCGCCGTGGGTCTTCTCGCGTTGTGGCGGATACGCCAGCGGCGTCTCCTTCGGTACATCATGAGCGCGCTGGGCCTGGGGCTGGGTCTCATCGCGATCGTTGGCACTGATCTCACGTTCACCGAGGCCTTCCACTTTGCCGAGTACGGCGTGCTCGCCATCCTCTTCTACCGCGTCTGGATGGAACGTGACGACTGGTCGATGGTCGCGTTGCCGTTGCTCGCCGGCACGCTCGTCAGCAGCGCAGACGAGTGGGTCCAGTGGTTCATCCCGATCCGGGCGGGAGAGATGCGCGATGTGCTGATCAACGTGGCGGCGACCGCGTGCGGGCTGCTCGTTGCCGTAGCGCTCGACGCACCCGCGCGCATCCGGCCCACGCTCGAACGGCCCTCGCGCAGCGCACTCGTCCGCTGGGCGAGTGCGACCGCGGTGACCTTCACGCTGTTCTTCTATTCGGTCCACGTCGGCTACGACGTCCAGAACCCGGAGATCGGCTCGTTCCGATCGAACTTCACAGCAGAGGCGCTGGCGCAAGCGGCGCGCGATCGGGCCGCCCGCTGGCGCGGCGAGCCGCCAGTCGCGCGGCGGCTCCTGTGGCGCGAGGATCATTACCTGACCGAAGCGCTCTGGCACGTGCAGCAGCGCGACCTCGCCTGGGAGAGAGGCGACATCGTGACCGCGTGGCGCGAGAACCGGATCGTCGAGCAGTTCTTCGAGCCGGTGCTCGAGACGACGACGTACGCCGCGCCGGCCGGACACCGCTGGCCGCCGGAGCAGCGCGCCGACGCCGCGGCGCGCGTCGCCGGCAAGATGCGACCGATGGCCACGCGTGAGTTCGCCGTCCCGCTCTACGTCTGGCCGTCGCCGTTCTGACGTGCTCCTTCTCCTCAAGCTGATTGCTGGGACTTCCTGCAGGGCTCTTCTGAGCGCTGGTCGCACAGCTGGCGGTCAGTGGGTTGATTTTGACTTACACTAGGCGTGCTCCGCTGCGTGGCTAAATGGCGTACGGTTCCAGTAATCCTGTTGGTTGTCGCGCTGGCGGGCATCGTGACGTTTGCGCAGGGGTTCCGGCTCATTGACACCATCGGGCTGCTCGTCTGCGGCGTGGTGGCTGGCGCATCGCTGGCCGCGTTGGCTCGCCGTCGACACTGAGGCCTGAGGCCTGAGGCCTGAGGCCTTCTCTTGGAGGGCGTTATGAGGCGTTCCGTAGTGGCGATTCTCGGGGCGGCGCTCGTGGCCGCGTCTGGCGTGGTCCTGGCGCAGGAGCATGCGCATCCGCCGGCAAGCGGGATCGCGCACGGCATCCCGCGGATCTGCACGGGGCCAACCGTCACCAGCATCGCCGACGGCGCGTGGTCGAGCGCAGCCACGTGGTCGACCGCCCGGGTACCCGCCGCGGGCGACAAGGTCCTCATCCGGCCGGGCACGCGTGTGACGTATGACCTGGTCAGCGATGCGCCGCTCGCGTGCATCGACGTCGAGGGGGCGCTCACCTTCCGGACCAACGCCAACACGCGCCTGACGGTCGGCACGATCACGGTATTCGAGACCGGCCGGCTCGAGGTCGGGACGCCGGAGGCGCCCGTACCCGCTGATGTGACCGCCGAGATCGTGATCGCCGACCAGCCGGTCGACACGACGCGCGACCCGGAGCAGTTGACGGTCGGGATCATCGGACTGGGCACCGTCCGGATGCACGGCGCCATGAAGACGCCGACATTCAGTCGCGTGACCGCCGAGCCGCTGACCGGCCAGACAACGCTGCGCCTCGAGCAGGCGGTGTCGGGATGGGCGGTGGGCGACACGCTCGTGATCCCAGACACACGGCAGCTCAAGCGCGGCGAGCGCGGCAGCGAGTACGTCCGGCAATGGGAGGAGCTGCAGGTCGCCTCGGTCGCCGGCGACACCGTGACGCTCGGCGCGCCGCTCGCCTTCAACCATCGCGGGGCGCGGAGCGCGGCTGGAGAGGTCGAGTTCCTGCCGCACGTCGGCAATGTCAGCCGCAACGTGATCGTCCGCTCCGCGAATGGGGCCGGCACGCGCGGCCACGTGATCTTCGTGCGGCATCCGGACGTCGACATCCGCTACGCACTCTTCAAGGATCTCGGCCGGACGCGGATGGGTGTGCTCAACAACACCGAGTTCAACGCCGACGGCACCGTCCGCCGCGTCGGCACCAACCAGATCGGGCGCTACTCGATCCACTTCCATCACGCCTTCGGTCCGCGCGAGGGCGCCCCGGACCGCTACCAGTTCACGCTCATCGGCAATGCCGTGGACGACGCCTCGAAGTGGGGAGTCACCATTCACAACAGCCACTACGGGCTGATCCGCGACAACGTGGTCTACAACTCGCGGGGCGCGGCGATCGTGACCGAGGACGGCAACGAGAGCTTCAACGTCTTCGAGCACAACTTCGCGATGCGGTCGGAAGGGTCGGGCGAGTTTGCGCCGCGGAGCGGCTACGGCGGCGCGACCAACGATCCCGGCGGCGAAGGTGCGGCCTTCTGGTTCCGCGGTCCGAACAACATCGTGCGCAACAACGTCGGCGCCAACGTCGACGTCTTCGGCTTCGGGATCGCCGCCGGCGCGATCGAAGAGGTGCGGGTGCCGGCGTTCAAGGGCGCCGACACGACGCGCGACGGCGAGTACAAGGTGATCGACGCGGTCGATACGCCGCTGCTCGAATTCACCGGCAACGAGGCGTACGGCGCCCTGCAGACCGGTGTGGCCATCGGCTGGAACGGCACGCTCACCCACGTGCGCATCTGGCACGCCTCGCGCGACGCGGTCACGGCCTTCCCGGCCGACCGCATCACCGTGGATCGACTGACGGTGCGCGGCGACGCCGGCGTTCTGTCGGATTCGAGCGAGGCGCCGACCGGCGTCTGGTTCTCCAACTACGCGGCGAAGAGCGTGACGGTCCGGAATGCCGACGTGCAGGGCGTGCGAGTCGGCGTCTCGAGTCCGTTCTTCCCGAACGCGTCCGTGGAGCCCGGCCGCGGCGACGGCGTGGCGACGGTCGAGAACAGCTTCTTCCGCAACTACGTCGGCGTGGCCGTGGCGACCGCGTATACGCCCTCGACGACCGCGGCGCCGATCAAGAAGGCGGTGATCCGGAACAGCCGGTTCGAGCCGCTCCCCGGAATCCGTCCGACGCTCTATCCGCCCGCGGCAATCTCGATGAACTACGGGATGTCGTTCGGCGACTCGACGCGCCGCGATCCGATCGTCGTCTACGACTTCAACGGCAAGGCGGGCGATACGTTCCGCGTGTTCTACTCGCTCGAGCTGCCCGCGGCCCAGACGCCGCCCTGCCATGCGCCGCGCCCGGAGATCGGCGGGTTCGTCTGCGTGGGCGACGACGCGACGCAGGAGACGCGGCGCTAAGGAGTACGCACGTGCGTGTCATTCTGGCGGCCGCCCTCCTGGCGGCCGCTTGCTCTGTACCGGCGCGTCCACCATCGTCGTCGGCCGCTGAGTTCCCGCAGGGTGAGGTCGTCGACCTCTCGCACACCTACGACGCGCAGACGATCTTCTGGCCGACCTCCGATCCCTTCCGCCTCGAAAAGGTGTTCGAGGGGGAGACGCCGCAGGGCTTCTACTACACGGCCAACAATCTCTTCACGGCCGAGCACGGCGGCACGCACCTCGACGCGCCGGTGCACTTCGCGCGCGGCGGACAGACGGTCGACCAGATTCCGACCGACCGCTTCGTCGGTCCGGCGGTCGTCGTGAACGTGGCGATGGAGGCGGAGCGCGATCGCGACTACCAGGTGACGGTCGAGGATCTGCAGCGTGTGGAACGGGAGCAGGGCGAGATTCCGTCGAACGCGATCCTCCTCATTCGCACCGACTTCTCGCGCCGCTGGCCCGATCCGGCGCGGTACCTGGGCACCGCCGCGCGCGGCGCCGACGCGGTCCGCGATCTGCACTTTCCGGGGCTGCACCCTGACGCGGCGCGGTGGCTCGTGGCGAACCGGACCGTCAAGGCCGTCGGAATCGACACCGCGAGCATCGACTACGGCCAGTCGACGCTGTACGAATCGCATCGGGTCCTCTTCGAGCGGGGCATTCCCGCGTTCGAGAACCTGACCGCGTTGGATCGACTCCCGCCGCGCGGCGCGTCGGTCGTCGCGCTGCCGATGAAGATCGGCGGCGGCAGCGGCGCGCCGCTGCGCGCGATCGCAATTCTCCCGTGAAACACGGGCTGCTATTGTCAGCGGTGATGGTCATCTCCGCCTGCACGGCCGGGACGCCCTCGTCCGGCCGTGCGGACGCGCCTCGACGCTGGGGCCTGGTCATCCACACCGGCGCCGGCAATTTCACCATCGAGAGCCTCGGCGACCGGCAAGCCCCGATGCGAGCGGCGATGCAGGCCGCGCTGATGGCCGGCCACACGATCCTGGCGGCCGGCGGCGAGCTGCGCCATCTCAGCGACCGGCATCGGCGAGTACTTCATCCCTTTACGGTCGCCAAAGATATCTGTGCGCGCGTCCAGTATCTCGGAACGGCGGCGCAGACCGCCGCCGACGAGGTCATTCACCAGGTGCTCGAACCCGTCGGCGGCAGCGGCGGCGTCGTCGGCCTCGACCGGCAGGGCCACGTCATCATGTCGTTCAACACGACAGGCATGGGCCGCGGGTATGTCGGCGAAGATGGTCGGGCCGCAATCAAGTTGACGCGGGAACAGTAGAGCACTTGTGGAGACCCGCCTTCGAGCGATCCGCGCCGACATCACTACGCTCGCGGTCGATGCGATCGTCAACGCCGCCAACACCACGCTCCTCGGCGGCGGCGGGGTCGACGGTGCGATTCACCGCGCCGCCGGACCCGAGCTGCTCGAGGAGTGCCGGACGCTCGGTGGGTGCGCCACGGGCGACGCCAAGATCACGCGCGGCTACCGGCTGCCTGCGAAGCACGTGATCCATGCGGTGGGGCCGGTGTGGCGTGGGGGCGGCCACGACGAGGCGGCGCTGCTCGCGTCGTGCTACCGGCGATCGCTGGAGTTGGCGATTGCGCACAACCTGCAGTCGATCGCGTTTCCCTCGATCAGCACCGGGGCGTACGGCTATCCGATCGAGCAGGCGGCGCTGGTCGCCACCAAGACCGTGCGCGAGGTCGTTGCGCGCCCGGGGCCGCTCGGCGAGGTCATCTTCTGCTGCTTTTCCGCGTCGGACCTTGGCGTGTACGAGCGGTTGCTCCGCGCATCGGCGATATAATCCCGCAGCCTTTCACGGACTCCAGGAGGACAGATGAAGCGTGCCGTGCCGATCGTGGGCCTGGTGTGGCTGGCCGTGATCGGCGTCCATGCGTCGCCCGCCCAGAACCCGCCGCCCGCGCCGGCCGGGCGGATGGCCGAGCAGGTGTTCCAGAACGTGCAGGTGCTGAAGGGGATTCCCGCCGACGAGTTCCTCGACACGATGGGGATGTTCGCGTCCGCGCTCCTCTTCGACTGCGTGAGCTGCCACGCGAAGGAGATCATCTCCGACCCGAAGGCGTTTCAGGTTGCGACCCCGCGCGTTCAGCGGGCGCGCCAGATGGTCGTGATGATGAACACGATCAACACGCAGTTCTTCGGCGGGCAGCCGCGCGTCACCTGCTTCACCTGCCACGGCGGCGGCAACCGCCCCAAGACGGAGCCGAATCTCGACCTGCAGTACGGCGAGCCGGCCGACGATCCGTACGCGATGGCGTTCGTGCCGAGTCTGTACGCGCCGCCCGTCGATCAGGTGTTCGCGAAGTACCTCGCGTCGGTCGGTGGCGCCGACCAGCTGGCCACGTTCACGAGCTTTGCCGCGACCGGCACCTATGCCGGTTACGAGACCGAACAGATGGAGGTGCCGGCCGAAGTCTACGTCCGGGCGCCCAATCAGATGGCGACCATCGCGAAGACGCCTGCGGGCCTGAACGTCCGGGTGTTCGACGGCCGCGTCGGCTGGCGGTTCCAGCCTGATACGCCGCTGCCGCTCATCGAGCTGAGCGGCGGCAATCTGACCGGCGCGGCGATCGAAGCGATGATGTGGTTCCCGGCCACCATTCAGCGCGCGTTTGCACAGTGGCAGGTCGGCGTCTCCGCAATCGGCGGCCGCGACGTCGTCGCCGTACAGGGCACCAATCCCGGACAGCCGCCCGTCCGGCTGTACTTCGATGAGGAGTCCGGCCGTCTCCTTCGGCTCGTCCACTGGCGTCCCACGGCCGTCGGCGCCGTGCCGACGCGCATCGATTTCGCGGACTACCGCGCCCTGGGTGGGATCCAGGTCCCTTTTCAGTGGACGCGCACGTGGACCAACAACCAGGTCGTCGTGCAGCTCAACGAAATCCGTCCGAACGCGCCGATCGACGCGTCGCGGTTTGCGAGGCCGGCGATTTGACACCGTACGGCCGCGGTGATACGTAGCGCACGTCCTTCACAAGAGGGGAGGGTCCGATGCAGCAGCCGACCATGTGGCGCCTGTCACGCGTTCTCGCTGCACTCGTTGCCGTGCTTGTGCTGCCGGCGATCGGCTACGGGCAGGAAGCGGTGGTCAGCGGTGTCGTCCGGGACGCCACGGGCGGCGTGCTTCCCGGTGTGACCGTCGCCGCCGTGCACGAGGCCACCGGCAACACATTCGAAGCGGTGACCGATGGCAGCGGCGCATACCGCATCCCGGTGCGGACCGGCGCCTATCGCATCACGGCCGCGCTCGCCGGCTTTGCCACGGTCACGCGGACCGGCCTCGAGCTGCTGCTCGCGCAGGAGGCGGTGGTCAACTTCGAGCTCGCGGTTTCGTCGCTGCAGGAGTCGGTCACCGTGACGGGCGAGGCGCCGCTCCTCGACGTCACCTCGTCGACGCTCGGCGGCAACATCGATCCGCGCCAGATGCAGGAGCTCCCGCTGAATGGCCGCAACTGGATGGACCTGGCGATGCTCGCGCCGGGCAGTCGCCAGAACCAGTCGAGCGGCGCGCCGCTGATGCGCCAGGGCTACTCGCAGATCAACATCGACGGCCAGCAGGTGACGACGAACTTCATCGGCCTGGGCGACGATCAGCCGCGGTTCAGCCGCGACGCGATCGCCGAGTTCGTGCTGGTGACGAATCGCTTCGACGCCACGCAGGGGCGCTCGACCGGCATGCTCGTCAACGCGATTACCAAGTCCGGCACGAACATTCCAGCGGGCAGCTTCTCCGGCTACTTCCGCGACGACGCGTTCAATGCGGCGGACCACATCCAGCAGCGCGTGCTGCCGTACTCGAATCAGCAGATGAGCTCGACCTTCGGCGGGCCGATCCGGCGCGACCGCATCCACTACTTCCTGAACTACGAATACGAGCGCGAGCCGAACACCATCACGTTCGACAGCCCGTTCCCGGCGTTCAACATCGATTTCCCGAACACGCGCCGGCAGCACACCGGCGGCGGCAAGGGCGACATTCAGTTCTCGCCGCAGCTCCGCCTCTCGACGCGCCTGCAGATCTACGACCAGGTGTACTACACGGGCGGCGGCGGCACGGTGCACCCGTCGAACACGCAGTACGAGAATCGCCACACGACGCAGTTCCTGACGACGTTCACGCAGGTGATCGGGAACCGGGCGGTGAACGAGATCAAGGCGGGCACGAGCCGCTACACGCGGCTCAACGAGCCGGTGACGCGCTGGGCCGGCGGCAGCTTCCCGAACGCCTCGACGTACTCGTTCCGCACCGGCACGGCCACCCGCGTGCAGCTGCGCGGGTACACCTTCGGCGCCGGCAACATTCAGCACCACAACCAGTACAAGAGCTCGATCCGTGACGACTTCTCGCTGACCTACAACAAGGCGGGCCGGCACTCGATGCGGCTCGGCGGCGAATACATTTACGACATGTCCATTCTGCGCGGGTGCGGCACGACGTGCCGCCCGACGCTCGTGGCCCAGGGCGGGGCAATTCCGGCGACTATCACGCAGGTGATTCCGGTGTGGAACGACGCATCCACCTGGAACCTGAACCTGCTGGCGCCGATCTCGCAGCGCTACGATCTGAGCATCACCGACACCAAGGGCTTCTATCGGGAAATCCCGCAGCACCTGTACGCCGGCTGGGTGCAGGACGACTGGACGATCTCGAACCGGCTGACGCTGAACCTCGGGCTGCGGTGGGACCTGGAGACCGGCGTGGGCGCGAAGCTCGAGCTGCCGCCGATCCTGCCGGGCGACAACCCGGAGGACAAGGACAACTTCGGCCCGCGCGTCGGCTTCGCGTACTCGATCAACGAGCGCACCGTCGTCCGCGGCGGGTACGGGAAGTTCTTCGCGGAAGGGACCGCCGACGAGTACCACCAGACGCAGATCTTCATCATGTCCATCGCACCCCAGATCCTCTATGACGGGCGTGCCGATTTTCCGACGAACCCCTACAACGGCCCGGCGCCGACGCATGAGCAGATCCTGTCGCGCGCCTGCGACCTGAACGGATCGCGTCCGGGATGCTTCCGGCGCGAGTTCGTCCCCGAAATGGTCGATCCGTTCTTCGAGACGCCGTACAGCCATCAGGCGTCGATCGGCATTCAACGGCAGCTCGGCACCAACATGTCGTTCGAGACGAACTACGTCTACACCGCCGGACGGCTCGAGGAAGATTCGCGCAACGTCAATCTGAACTACAACCCGGCGACCGGTGCCAATTACGACTACCGGAACGTGGCCACGCTGCCGATGCCGGAGTTCGGGCGCATTCAGCTCACGTCGTTCCAGGCATGGTCGGACTATCACGGCTGGGAATCGGCCTTCACCAAACGTATGAGCAACCGGTGGCAGGCGTCGGCGACCTACACCCTGTCACGGTTCAAGGATGCCGATTCGCCCGCTTTCGCCCATGGCATCGTCAACGGCCGGTTGACGCGCAATCCGCTCGGCTTCGAGCTGGCGCCGGACCTCAGTCCGTCCTACAGCCTGGCCGCCACCGACCAGCGCCATCGGGCGGTCTTCAACAGCATCTGGGACGCCGGCTACGGCTTCCAGGTGAGCGGCCTCTATTTCTACGGCTCCGGCGAGCGCCGCAGCACCAGCTACGGCGGCGACCTGCGGAACGAAGGCGTCGCCACCTCGGCTCGGCTCCGTCCGAACGGCACAATCGCGCCGCGCAACGCCCTGGCCGGCGCCCCGATCCACCGCGTCGACACGCGCGTGCAGTGGCGCGCGCGGCTGGGCGGCAATCGGACGCTCGACGCGATGGTCGAAGTGTTCAACCTGTTCAACCGCGCGAACTACGGCTCGTACGTGACGCAGGAGAGCAACGCGAACTACGGCCGGGCGTCATTCAACAACAACATCGCATTCCGGTCACGGTCGGCGCAGCTCGGCTTCCGGTTCGCGTTCTAGCACGGCACGAAGGTCACGAAGGCGATGAAGGACACGAAGAGGCGCTGGGGTTGTCTCACGGGTGCAATCAGCCTGATGGCGATGTGGGCGTCCGCCGCCGCGGCGCAGACGGGCATGCCGCCGGCGGAGCCGGCGAAGAATCTCGAGGAGGCGCTCTACAAAGCAGCCGACGCGCTCGGCATGCTCCGCGGTCCGCAGGAGCGAGAGGCGATCGTCACGTTCGAGTACTGGGCGACAGGGACGCTCACCCGCGAGGGGCGAACCTGCCCGTTGACGAATTACCGCGCGAGCGTGCGATATCAGGCCCCTGATCGGCGCGAGCGCTTCCCGGTGCCGGGCATGCGCGTCGACTACACGTGCGCCGCGGAGGGCGGACAGAAGCCCGAGCGGCACATCGAGGTGGTTGCGGCCGAGTTCGCGTGGAACGAGTCGGAGCCGGGCCGCGGCGGCACGCCCGCGCCGGGCACGGCGCAGGATCGCCTGCTCCAGATCTGGACGCTGCCGCAGGGCGTCATCAAAGCGGCGCGGCTGGCGGGTGCCAAGGCGACCTTTGCCATGGAAGGCGGCAAGCCGGTCGTGACGTTTCCGCTGCCGCCGCCGCTCCAGGCTGGCACCGTGAAAGCCACGCTGGATCCGGAGCACTTCCTCTTCCATACGATGCCGACCGGCGTGCGCCGGTATTTCTCCCACCGCATCGAGCGCGTGGAAGCGCGGCTGGGGAGCCTCGTCACGGTCACCACGTACGCGAATTACCGTGACTGGAATGCGGACGACTACAAGAGCGACGCGCTGCTGCCGGGCCGGATCGTGCAGGAGCGGAACGGCGTGCGCGTGCTCGACCTGACGCTCACGCGCAGCCAGACTTATAATCCCTACGTCATCATGCCGGTGCCCGAGAGCGTCCGGAAGGCAGCGGCGAAATAACACATGTGGAGGTCCGCAATGCGTACGGCTGTGGCCGGTGCGGTAGTCCTTGGCGCGATGCTCTGGGCGGCGGCAGACGCGCGCGCACACCATGCGGTCCAGGCGGCGTTCGATCAGGACGATCACGTCACGATCACCGGCGTGTTGACCAAGGTGCTCTGGATCAACCCGCACGTGCGCTGGTTCCTCGACGTCAAGGACGAGACCGGCAAGGTGACGACATGGACGATCTCGGGGGCGGGGCCGGGCGGCTTCCGCGACATCGGCATCAGCGGCCGGGATGTGTTCAAGGCAGGTGAGACCTACACGGCGATTGCCGCGCGGGCGCGCGATGGATCGCCGAACGGATACATCCTGACGTTCATTCTTCCGGACGGCCGCAAGATCGACCTCTGGCACCAGTACAAGTCCGAAGCGTCGACCGGCGCGAAATAGCGCCGCCTGCAGGAGGCGTCTCTATGACCAGGAGAACCCTCGCTGAGGTGTTGATGGCCGTGGCGGCGCTCCTCGCCTCGACGATCGTCGCGGGGCAGACCGGGGCCCCCACCGCGCGGCCTGTGCGCGGTGGGGTGGAGACGAGGCCGGCGTCAAACGGTTCCGCGCCGGCGGCGACCCCGCGCATGCCCGACGGCAGGCCCGATCTGAACGGTCGATGGGGCGGGGGCGGTGCCGGCGCGGGCGGGGCGGGCGGCGTCCAGGCGATCGAGCCGGACGGCCGCGTCCTGCAGTTCGATCACTACGCGGATTACTCGGCGGCGCTCGCGGCAGGCCGTGTCAGCCGTGACGCGAAGATCGTCGGCCGGCAGCCGAACTACCGGCACGGCAACAACGTCTACTCCGAGCGCGACGCGGGGTTCACGCAGCGCGCCTTCGGGAACCCGCCGCTCTACAAGCCCGAGTTCTGGGAGCGCGTGCAGTACCTCGACGAGAACGGGAACAAGGAGGACACGACGTTCTCATGCTTCCCGCCCGGCGTGCCGCGCCTCGGTCCGCCGATGCGCATCGTGCAGACGTCGAAGGACGTCGTGCTGATGTACCAGAACCGGAACATGTGGCGCGTCGTGCCGATCGACGGGCGTCCGCACGATCCCGAGAACTCGGCCGATCAGACCTTCAACGGCGACGCGGTCGGCACGTGGGAAGGCGACACGCTCGTCATCGACGTCGTCGGGTTCAACGACGTCAGCTGGCTCGGATGGCCCGGCTGGTACCACACCAACAACATGCGCGTCGTCGAGCGTCTCCGTCGCGAAGGGAACACGCTGCACTACCAGGCAACCGTCTACGATCCCGACGTGCTGATGGAGCCGTGGGAGATGGATCCGCGGGCACTGCCGCTCAACACGGGCGACCGGCCGTACATCGAGGATCCGCCCTGCCTCGACTTCGACCTCGAGCACATGCTCACGCGGGAGCGCGGGTAATCGTCACTTACGCAATCGCGGCGGCCACGACCGCGTCCGCGTGGCCGTCGACCTTCACGTTGTCCCAGCGCTGCTCGACCTTGCCCTCCGGTCCGATCAGATACGTCGTGCGCACGATGCCCATGTACGTGCGGCCGTAGCGCGACTTCTCCTGCCACACCCCGTATTTCTCGGCCACCTCGTGGTCCGGGTCGGCGAGCAGCGGAAACGTCAGGCCGTGCTTGTCCGCAAACCGCGCCTTGCTCTTCTCGTCCAGGATGCTGACGCCGAGCACGACCGCATCGCGGCGGGTGAGCCGCGGCAGGCTCGCCTGGAAATCGCATGACTCCTGAGTGCAGCCGGGCGTGTCGTCTTTCGGATAGAAGTAGAGAATGACGTGACGCCCGGCATAGTCGGAGAGCCGGTGCGTGCGGCCGTGCTGGTCTTTGAGTGAGAATGCTGGTGCCTTCTTGCCGGGATCGATGAGCGGCATCTACTGGACCGTATGAACAGTTGGTGATGGTACCACCTTCAACCCTCGATGGCGATGGTCGGGCCGTTCCGAAGCGGGGTCCCCGCCGCGCACGCCTGCGCGGCGGGGTGCGAGCGGAACGGCCCGCTCTTCGGTTCGAAGAGACGCTCCAGTAGATTATCCATATGAACGGGTCCCGCGTCGCCATCGTCTCCAGCGGACGCACCTATACGTACGACGACCTGGAGCGCGCGTCGAGCCGTGTGGCGGCGGCGCTGCTCCAGCGTGTCGACGATCTGCACGAGGCGCGCGTCGCGTTTTTCGAGCCGCCGGGATTCGAGTACGCGGCGGTGCACCGCGGGATCTGGCGTGCGGGGGGCGTGGCGGTCCCGCTGGCCCTTTCGCACCCGCCGCCGGAGCTCGAGTACGTCGTCCGCGATTCGGGGGCGTCGATCGTCATCGCCGACGCGGCGTCGGCCGGCGTGCTCGCGCCGCTCGCGGCGGGCGCAGGCGCCCGGTTCGCCTCGACAACCGAGCTGATCGACGCCGGGTCCGAACGGACCCGGGCTGCGGGTCCCGCGCGCACCGACTTCCCGCATCTGGGTTCCTCGCGCCGCGCGATGATCGTCTACACGAGCGGTACCACGGCACGGCCGAAAGGGGTCGTGAGCACGCACGCGAACATCGGTGCGCAGATCGCGTCGCTCGTCGGAGCGTGGGAGTGGACGCCGACCGACCGGCTGCTCCTCGCGCTGCCGCTCCACCACCTCCACGGCATCATCAACGGCCTCGGCTGCGCCCTCGCTGTGAGAGCGACATGCGAGATGCTGCCGGCGTTCGACGCGACGGCGGTCTGGGAGCGGTTCGCGTCGGGGGCGATCACGGTGTTCACGGCCGTGCCGACGATGTACCAGCGGCTCGTCGCGGCGTGGGACCGGGCGCCGCAGGACGTGCGGCGCCAGTGGTCCGAGGGCGCGCGCAGCGCCCGGTTGATGATGTCGGGCTCGGCCGCGCTGCCGCTGCAGGCGCTCGAACGGTGGCGCGAGATCACCGGCCACACGCTGCTCGAGCGGTATGGGATGACCGAGATGTGCATGGTCCTCTCCAATCCGCTCCACGGCGAACGGCGGCCAGGGTTCGTGGGCACGCCGGTTCCCGGCATCGACGTGCGGCTCGTCGACGAGGAGGGACGCACTGCGCCGGAGGGTACGCCCGGAGAGATCGAGGTCCGCGGCGCGGCTGTGTTTCTCGAATACTGGCGGCGACCCGATGAGACGCGCGCGGCCTTTCGCGACGGCTGGTTCCGCACCGGCGACGTGGCGGTCGTCGAGCGCGGCGCGTATCGGCTGCTCGGGCGGCGAGCGGTCGACATCATCAAGACAGGCGGCTACAAGGTGTCGGCGCTCGAAATCGAGGACGTGCTGCGGACGCACGACGCGATCGCCGAATGTGCCGTCGTCGGGGTGCCCGACGAGGAGTGGGGCGAACGGGTCGCGGCGGCGGTGGAGCTGAAGCCGTCTGCGACGCTGTCGCTCCCCGAGCTGCAGGAGTGGGCGAAGCGGCGGCTCGCGCCCTACAAGGTTCCGAGAGCGATGCGCGTGGTGCAGGCGCTCCCGCGCAACGCGGTCGGAAAGATTGTGAAACCCGAAGTCGCGCCGCTGTTCATGGCATCAGATGACGCCGGCGGCGCGCAGCGCGGCGACGTCGGCGGACGCCAGGCCAAGATCCTCCACTAACACCGTGTCCGTGTGCTGACCCAGCACGGGCGGCGCACACCGGACGGCGCCCGGGGTGCTGGAGAGCTTCACCGGCGTGCCGAGCACCTGCACCGGCCCGGCGACCGTATGTGGCAGCGTGTGGACCATCTCGCGTGCCAGCAGTTGTTCGTCTGTGAGCACTTCGTGCAGATCGCGGACGGGCCCCGCCGGGATGCCAGCCTCGTGCAATACCTCGATCCATTCGGCGCGCGTCCGCCGCAGAAAGACCTCGGCGACGATCGGCCGCAGCGTGTCGTAGTTGCGCACGCGATCAGCATTGGTCGCGTACCGCGGATCGGCCGCGTAGGCTTCGAGACCGGCCACGCGGCAGAAGCGCCGCCAGAGCTCGTCATTCCCCGCGGCCAGCACGATGTCGCCGTCGGCGGCGCGAAAGGTCTCGTAGGGCGCCACCGTTGGATGCGCATTGCCGAGCCGCTGAGGCGGCGCACCGGTGGTGAAGTAGATCCCCGCCTGGTAGGTCAGCAGAGCCGCCACCGAATCGAGCATCGCGATATCGACGTGCTGCCCCCGCCCGGTCCGTTCGCGCTCGTAGAGCGCGAGCAGCGTTCCCTGCGCGGCGAAGAGCCCGGCCGCGAGATCCGCGATGGCCACGCCGACCTTGTAGCCGGGCCCCTCAGCCGGTCCGGTGATGCTCATGATGCCGGCTTCGCCCTGAAGGACCGCGTCGTATCCGGCGCGTTCGCGCAGCGGACCGGTCTGCCCGAACCCGGAAACCGACGTGTACACTAGACGCGGGTGCCGGGCGTGCACGTCCTCGTAGCCGAGCCCCATCTCGTCAAGGGTGCCCGGGCGAAAGTTCTCGACCAGCACGTCCGCACGGGCGATGAGCGCGTCGAGCAGCCGTCGGCCTTCGGCATGCTTGAAATTGAGCGTGACGCTTTCCTTGTTGCGGTTGATGCTCAGGAAATACGCGCTTTCGCCCTCGACAAAGGGAGGACCCCAGGCGCGGGTGTCGTCGCCGCTGCCGGGCCGCTCGATCTTGATGACGCGCGCGCCCATGTCGGCCAGTTGCATCGTGCAGTAGGGGCCGGAGAGCACGCGGCTGAGATCGAGGACCGTGACGTTGCGAAGAGGACCGGTATGTGCGGGAAAATTCATCTGCTAAACGTACCTCAACGGAACGGCTTCTGCATTACACTCGGGCCATGACGCGGGCGCGTCGGCTGTGGATCGGGCCCGTGGCGGTGGTCGCCCTGGTCGCGGCCGTGGCGGGTGCCGCATATGCGCAGGGCTACCGCTTCCGGGAGGGGAGCCTGCCGGCCCGCTACGCGCCGCCGCGGATGCCCGACGGAAGCTTTGTCGTCTGCCGCGTCTCCTACCGCAGCGTGCGCGTCGAGCCGATGGGGATTGGCTGGCAGACCGATTACCCATTCGCCGAGATCAACCTCACCACGCGCCTGTCGGAGCTGACCAAGACCCGCGTGAGCCGCGACGACAACGGGCGGCCCAATCACTACGTCGTCCGGTTGACCGACGACGCGCTGTTCAACTGCCCGCTGACCATAGCGTCCGATGTCGGATCGCTCGGCTTTACGGCACCGGAAATCGAGCGGCTGCGCCTGTACCTGCTGAAGGGCGGCTTCCTCTGGGTCGACGATTTCTGGGGCACGCAGGCCTGGCGCCAGTGGACGACCGAGATCGCCAAGGTGCTCCCGCCGTCGGAGTTCCCGATCGAGGACGTGCCGATGAGCGATCCGATGCTCAAGAGCATGTTCGAGGTGGCGCACGTGCCGCAGATTACGAACATCCAGTTCTGGCGCGGCGTCGGCGGCCAGACCACGTCCGAGCGGGGCAGCGACAGCACAGAAGCCCATCTGCGCGCCATCCGCGACGACCACGGCCGGATCATGGTGCTGATGACGCACAACACCGACGTGGCGGATTCGTGGGAGCGCGAGGGGGAGGACCCGGGCTTCTTCTACCAGTTCTCTCCGAACGGCTACGCGCTCGGCATCGACGTGCTGCTGCACGCGATGACGCACTAGACGCTAGTACACGAGCATCAGCACCGGGTGGTGATCCGAACGGTACGTGTCGTCGATGACGCGCGTCGCCGCGCGCCATCCCTCCGGCAAGTCCACGAACAGGTGATCGAGCACGAGGCGTCCGGCGAAGGTCGGCGTCCGCGCCTCCGGCGTGTCGCCGAAGCGCCGCGCAAGCGCGCGCCACGCGGGCTCACCGGGCCCGAGCCACGTGTTGAAATCGCCGCCGACGATCCCTGGTGCCTCGGACGGCAGTACGCGGAGCAGTGCCTCGGCCTGCCGGCCGCGCGCGGCGTCGCTCGCCAGCACGGCCTTCCACCAGCTCACGCGGTTTTCGAGATGTGCCGAGACGACGAACAGCTCGCGGCCGTCGACGGCGATGTCAGCCGCCGCGGCGATCCGCGGCTGCCGCTCGAGCGGCAGCGGAATCGGCCGCGCGTCGCGAAGCGGGCGGCTCGAGAGGATGGCGTTGCCGCGTGTGCGCTCGCCGTCGTGATGTTCGGGGACGAAGAACATCGACCATCGGCGGCGACCGGCGAGCTGCGCCAGCTGCGGTAATTCCTCCTGCACGGCCTCTTGAAGCAGCAGCACCTGCTCGTGCGCCGGCGCACTGCCGAACGCGCCCGCATCGAGATCGGCGACGAGCTGTGGCAGGTCGCCGCGGCCGGCGTCCATGTTCCAGGCCAGCACGGCCAGGAGCGGTGGTGTCGCGGGCAGCGTGGCCGCTCCAGCCGCCGTGCAGGCGGAGGTGGACCCAATGATGAGAGCGAGGGCACACGCCGCTCTCGACACGAATCTCGCAATCGAAAAGGCCATCGTACGCGCGTGAAGTTGTCAGGAGGACCGAGGACGGGAACGTGCCGGGCCAGGACCTCTGGATCAGTGTAACCTGCTGAAAACGCGGCGCGTAACAGGCGGCCGGGTCGGTTGCAGCCGGCCTCGTGTGCGTGGTATATTCGTCAGGTTCTCTTGAGGCTAGGACACCCTATCTAGCCTCAGCCGCACTGGAAGCGGCCGAACAGGCCTGTTTCCTTTGGGTAGACCGTGCCGCACCGGCCGGGCTGCCTTCGCGAATCACACAGATAGGGTCAGCAGTTTCAGGTGCCAGATGCGGGCCGTACGTGCCGCTCTTCAGGCCTGGGACGACCAACGGGACGGTTCGCACAGCGGACCGTCCGGCCAGCGCTGTCTGGTCGGGTCGCTACGGGACCCGACTGGCTCGCGGCCGCGTGGGCACGTACGCAGCGTCCGGCTCTAGCCGGATTTTGACGAGGGATATGCCGACTATCAGTCAGCTCGTTCGCCAGGGACGCAAGCGCATCGTTACGAAGACGAAGAGTCCGGCCTTGCAGACCAGCCCGCAGAAGCGCGGCGTCTGCGTGCGCGTGTTCACCCAGACGCCGAAGAAGCCGAACTCGGCGCTCCGCAAGGTGGCGCGCGTCCGGCTGACCAACGGCATCGAGGTGACGACCTATATCCCTGGCGTCGGACACAACCTGCAGGAGCACTCGCTCGTCCTCATCCGCGGCGGGCGCGTGAAGGACCTGCCCGGCGTCCGCTACCACGTGGTGCGCGGCACGCTCGACGCGGTGGGCGTGCAGGGGCGCAAGCAGGGGCGATCGAAGTACGGCGCGAAACGGCCGAAGCAGTAGGGAAGACGACATGCCACGCAGGAGAGAGATCCCGAAGCGCGAACTGGCGGCCGACCCGCTCTACAACAGCGCGCTGGTCAGCAAGTTCATCAATACCGTCATGCACGACGGCAAGCGGAGCACGGCGGAGCGCATCCTCTACCAGAGCTTCGACATCATCAAGGAGCGCACCGGCGACGACCCGCTGAAGATCTTCAAGAAGGCGCTCGACAACGTGAAGCCGAGCCTCGAGGTGAAGTCGCGCCGGGTCGGCGGCTCCAACTATCAGGTGCCGGTCGAGGTCAACCCGAACCGGCGGCTGTCGCTGAGCATCCGCTGGATCGTCGGGTTCGCGCGTTCGCGCGGCGACGGCAAGACGATGCAGGAAAAGCTCGCCAACGAGCTGCTCGACGCGTCGAACCTGCGGGGCGGCGCGGTGAAGAAGCGGGAAGACACGCACCGGATGGCGGAGGCGAACAAGGCGTTCGCGCATTACCGGTGGTAAGGAGTCTTTAGTCTCTAGTCTCTGGTCTTTCGTCCAGACGAGAGACCAAAGACGAGAGACAAGAGACGAAGGCAATGCCCAGACAGACACCACTCGAACGGACGCGCAACATCGGCATCATGGCCCACATCGATGCCGGCAAGACCACCACGACGGAGAGGATCCTCTTCTACACCGGGATTACGTACAAGCTCGGTGAGGTCCACGAAGGGACCGCCGTGATGGACTGGATGGAGCAGGAGCAGGAGCGCGGGATCACGATCACCTCCGCCGCGACGACCTGCTTCTGGCGCGACACGCGCATCAACATCATCGACACGCCGGGCCACGTCGACTTCACCGCCGAGGTGGAGCGCTCGCTGCGCGTGCTCGACGGCGCGGTCGCCGTCTTCGACGCGGTGTCCGGCGTGGAGCCGCAGTCCGAGACGGTGTGGCGTCAGGCGGACAAGTACCGCGTGCCGCGCATCTGCTTCGTCAACAAGATGGACCGCGTCGGCGCCGACTTCGCGCAGACGCTCGAGCAGATCGAGTCGAAGCTGGGCGGCAACCCGGTGGCGGTGCAGCTCCCGATCGGCAGCGAGGACAAGTTCCGCGGCGTGGTCGACCTCGTCAAGATGCGGGCGATCACCTACAAGGACGAGACGCTCGGCGCCGACTACGACGTCTCGGAGATTCCCGCCGACCTGCTCGCCGAGGCGAAGCAGTACCGCGAGAAGCTGATCGAGAAGGTCAGCGAGCATGACGACGTCCTCCTCGGCAAGTACCTGCACGGGGAAGAGATCACCGAGGACGAGATCAAGGCGGTGCTCCGGCGGCGGGTCGTCCAGTCGGTCCGCCACGAGCCCGCGCCGTTCACCGTCGTCATCTGCGGCTCCGCGTTCAAGAACAAGGGCGTCCAGCCGCTGCTCGACGCGGTCGTCGATTACCTGCCGTCTCCGATCGACATTCCGCCGATCACCGGGCTCGACCCCCGCGCCGCCGAGGACACCCTCGTGGAGCGGAAGGCGTCCGACGAGGCGCCCTTTGCGGCGCTCGCGTTCAAGATCATGACCGACCCGTTCGTCGGCCAGCTCACCTTCATTCGCGTGTACTCTGGCGTGCTGACCTCGGGCTCCTCCATCTACAACGCGACCAAGCGGCGCAACGAGCGCGTCGGGCGTCTGCTGAAGATGCACGCGAACAAGCGTGAGGAGATCAAGGAGGTCTACGCCGGCGATATCGCGGCCGCGGTCGGCCTCAAGCAGGTGTCGACGGGTGACACGCTCTGCGACGAGAAGAATCCGGTCGTCCTCGAGTCGATGGACTTCCCGGAGCCGGTCATCTCACTCGCCATCGAGCCGAAGACCAAGGGCGATCAGGAAAAGCTCGGCCAGGGACTCGCAAAGCTGATGGCGGAGGACCCGACGTTCCGCGTCCGGACCGACGAGCAGACCGCGCAGGTGGTCATCGCCGGCATGGGCGAGCTGCACCTGGAGATCATCGTCGACCGCCTCAAGCGCGAGTTCAACGTCGAGGCGAGCGTCGGCAAGCCGCAGGTCGCCTACAAGGAAACGCTGACGCGTCCGGCCGACGGTGACGGCCGATACGTGCGGCAGACCGGCGGCCGCGGCCAGTACGGCCACGCCAAGATCCATCTGTATCCGGGCGAGCCGGGCAGCGGCTACGTGTTCGAGAACGAGATCGTCGGCGGCGTGATCCCGAAGGAGTTCATCAAGCCGATCGACGCGGGCATCAAGGAAGCGCTCACGCGCGGCGTGCTGGCCGGCTATCCGGTGGACGACGTGCGGGTGGAGCTGTACGACGGCTCGTACCACGAGGTCGACTCGTCGGAAATGGCGTTCAAGATCGCCGGCTCGATGGCGTTCCAGGATGCGGCCAAGAAGGCAAAGCCAGTGCTGCTCGAGCCGGTCATGCGCGTCGAAGTGGTGGTGCCGAAGGAGTACCTCGGCGACGTGATGGGCGACCTCGCCAGCCGGCGCGGCCGCATCCAGTCGCAGGAAGACCGGGGCGGCACGCAGATCGTCAAAGCGCGCGTGCCGCTCTCGGAGATGTTCGGGTATGCCACGGACCTGCGCTCGCGTTCCCAGGGGCGCGCGACCTACTCGATGCACTTCGATCGGTACGAGCAGGCGCCGCAGCAGGTGAGTGAGGAAGTAGTCGCACGGATACAGGGGACGAAGCACTGAGGCCTGGGGCCTGAGCCCTGAGGCCTTCGAGCGGAGCGAGAGATGGCGAAGGAGAAATTCGATCGTTCGAAGCCGCACGTCAACGTGGGGACGATCGGGCACATCGACCACGGCAAGACGACGCTGACGGCGGCGTTGACGAAGGTGTCGGCGGAGCAC
>JACPCS010000049.1 GCA_016184455.1 Acidobacteriota bacterium | reverse complement strand
CTTCTTCACCGGCAACGTCGGCGCCGGCGCGAAGTACTACTTCGGCCGATGGGGCGTCCGCGGCGACTACCGCTTCATCGCGATTGGCTCCAACGAGGACGCGCCGGCGTTCTTTGGCCGCGACGATACGCGGTACGGCCATCGGATCTACGGCGGGCTCCTCTTCGGCTTCGGCTCGTAACTGGCCAGAGGCGAGGTGATGACTCCGAGGCGCACCCGGCTGGTCGCCTGGTGGCTGCTTGGTGTCGTGGCGGTGTCAGGTGGCCTCGCGGCGAGGGCCGCGAGCGCCACCGACGACCGCGGGACGCCGGCCGTGCCTCGGCGTGCAGGGGGGCTCCCGATCGTCGCGGAGCATCACTACCGGATGGCGGCGAAAATCCGGCCCTTCCTCCTCTTCTGGATCGGCCGCGACCACGTTGGCGGCGCCCACGCGGTGTGGCGCCGCAGCCCGGAGGGGACCGGCTACGAGCTGTTGATCGGGTCCGATCCGACCCAAGCGCCCCGTCGCATCAATCGGTGGGGGTACATCGCCGAAGAGGTGCAAGGATCGGAGGCTCGCCTCCTTGGCGTGATGAAGCAATCCAACGAGAAGTCGCTCGAGGAGGCGAAGGCGAACGTCGCTGCGGAGGAGCAGGGTGGCCACTACGTGTTCAAGGCCATTCGCGCCACGGCGGACGCCAACGAGGCGAGCGCCGCGGTCTCCACCGTTCGCGTGACACGCGACCTCACGTTCCGTGACGTCGAATCGCTGCTGGATCTACTCGAGCGCGAAGCGGCGCCCGAACACGTGCGCCGGGTGCCCCTCCCACGCGGGACACGGCCCGGCTTTCTCGTGGCGCTGGCGGAGCTCATCCATCATGATGTCGCCGACCACAGCCCGGCGGTCACGCGCGAGGCGCGACGGCGGGCCGTCTCGATTCCCTACATCTACAACGGCACGCTGCACGACCTCACGCTCCGCGCGAGCGAGCGGCTGCGCGACACGCAGGTCGGCCTGCGCCGCTACCGAGACGTCATCCACGCGCGCTTCGAGGCACGCAATCGCGCGAGCGGCACCGCCACCGACTTCGCATTGCTTTACGGCGCGTCGGGCCCAACCGCTGAGATCCCGGTGTACGCCGTCTATCAGCCACGTTGGTGGCTGCAGGTCGAGCTGTTTCTCGACGAGGCGGATCAGCCCTGAGGGAGAGACATCATGGCGGTCGCGGCGCTCATCCTGACGGACGGCCTCGGCGAATACGGGCGCCGGACGCCTGGCATCGGCGAGACGGTCCTCGCCGGTCTGACGTTGACGGAGCGCGCGGTGCTTGCCGCCCACCGAAGCGGCCTCGATCGCATCTACATTGCGGGTGAGCTCTTGCCCGACGAAGACGTGCTGGACAGGTTGCGGGGACGCGGCCTGTCGATCGTCTGCAGCGCGGGGCACCAGCGACCCTTCTCGGCGGCACCGTCAGACGCCGCCCTCCTCGTGCTCCCCGTGGTCACGCTGGTCGAGCCGTCGGCGATTGCCGCCCTCGTCGAGCGCGTGCGTCTCAGCGCGGGCGAGGCTGCACTCGTCGTGGATCCGCGGCCGGAGGCGCGGCACCGGTTCTTGCGCGTCGAGAACGGGCGCGTGCGCGCCTTGATGGCCGATGGTAACGCCGCGGCCACCGGCCTCGCGCTGCTGACAAAGGAAGCCGTCGACCTCGTCCGCGACGCGCCGTCCGGGTGGGCGGCATGGCGCCGCCTCGCCCGAGCCACGACGCTCCGGGCGGTCGACGTGAAACCCCGCTTCTGCCGGCGACTCTGCGACGACAAGGACCGCGCAGAACTGGAGCGCGCCTACATCCGTCACTCCAACGGCGGCGACAACGAAAGCTTTTTCACGAAGCAGATCCGCCGCGTCTCGGTCCCACTGACCAGGCAGTTGGTGCGCCTCCCAGTCACCGCGAACCACGTCACGATGGCCGGTCTGGCCTTGAGCGCCGCGGCCGGCGCGGCCTTTGCGACCGGCGGGTACTGGGCCGCCCTCGGCGGGGCCGCGTGCTATTACGCGAGCACGGTGCTCGACTGCTCGGACGGCGAAGTCGCGCGCGCCAAGTACTGCGAGTCTTCGTTCGGCTGCTGGCTCGAAACCGCGGCCGATTATGCCTCGTACGTCTTCGCGTGGGCGGGGATCACGATTGCGGCGCTTCGCGCAAACCCGCACAGCGTCTACTCGCAGGCTGCCCTCATTGCGCTCGTGTCGAGCCTTCTGATGTTTGCGTTCACGGCGTACTTGCGCCACCGCATCGCGCGCACGAATCCCGGCCAGATGGACGACGCGGTGGCGGCGACACTGGCGGCTCACGGCCCCGTACACCGGTTCTCGGGCTGGGCGCGGCAGTGGATCAAGCGAAGCACCCTGGCGCATCTGCTGGTCGTGCTCGCTCTCATCGGCCAGCTCAAGGTGATCCTGTTTCTCTGGGCGTTTGGCGCGTCCGCAGCGCTGCTGTTGGGGCTGGTCGTCCATCGCGTCCTGGTGAGCCGCGTCAGGGTGGCGGGCTGGCGCGGCGTCTCAGCAGGAGGAGCGACATTTCATGCGTGACCACGGTACGCAGTCCGCCATCATTCTCGCCGCGGGTAACGGCCATCGGATGGGCCGGCTCACGATCGATCGGCCGAAATGCCTCCTCGAGGTCGGCGGCGAGCCGCTCATCGAACGGCTGCTCTCGGGCCTCGCGGAGTGCGGCATCCACGACGTGACGGTCGTGGTTGGGTATCACGGCGCGCGTCTGCAGGCACGACTCGGCGATCGCGTCCGCTACGTCGAGAATGACCGATATCGCGAGACCAACAGCCTGTATTCGCTGTGGCTGGCGTGCGATCGGCTCTCCCACGGTGCGCTCGTGCTGAACAGTGACGTGCTGGTGCCGACGTCTCTCATCGAGCGGCTGCTGCGCTCGCAGGGCGAGGATGCGGTGCTCGTCGATCGACGGACGGGGCTCGGGCCAGAGGAAATGAAGGTCAAGCTTCGCGACGATCTCGTCATCGATTTCAGCAAGGGGCTCCGGCGGGATCACGCCGACGGCGAGAACGTCGGAATTGCGAAGTTCGGTCCCGAGGGCGGACGCCGCCTGATCGATCATCTCGACTGCCTGGTCGCCGCCGGACACGTGCAGGCCTGGGCACCGCTGGCGTTTCGGGCGCTCGCGCGCGAGTGGCCACTTCGGGCCGTCACGACCGACAGCGCACCGTGGATCGAGCTCGATTTTCCAGACGATCTGGACCGCGCCCGGCGCCTGATCGCGCCAGCCATCCGCGCTTTCGACAACCAGCACCGCGCGGCGTAACGGGAAATGGGCATGCGCGTCCCACGCGACGTCGTGCGCCAATCCCTGATACTGCTCGCCAGCGTCGCCGGTGCGGCATTGCTGATCGGCCTCGTCATGTACGCCGGGCCGGCGCAGCTTGTCCACCAGTTGGCCCTCGCAAGAAACCGCCGGCGTCCGGGTTCATGGTCTCACCTCGCCTCCGCGGCAGGCGGCTCCTCAGTGGCACCCGTAGACAAATCCAAGTGTCCCGCCGTAGGCCAGGTGCGCAATGAGGCTGGCCAGCGCCGCCTCGGGACCCAGGCCAATTGCGAACAAGCCGGGCACCCGTCCAGTCAGCCCGCCGGCGGCCGATGCAACCGCGCCCAGGAGTGGGACGGCGACCACCTGAGCGAACAACCACAGCACGAAGCCGAACCACAGTCTCAGCGCTCATGGATTCCCTGTACCTGGATGACTGTCTGACCACTGCTCGTCCGATTCCCGTCACGCTGGTTGATATCCATCGCAGCCGGCGCCGGCCCTGGTGGGCGACGCTATGTCGCGCGGCCTTCTGACAGCCGTGCGGCGACGTTTCGTCTCGACAAGCTTTCGATAGAGCGTGTCGCGAGAGACTCCCAGCATGGCGGCTGCGTAACTCTTGTTGCCGCCGGCGCGCTCGAGCGCGGTACGCACCGCCCATTCCTCGAGCGCCTGCAGGTTCAACGATTCGAGCCCAGGGGGGCTGCCCACCAACCCGCTTGCCGCCTGGCGGTGCAGCCAGCCCAGGACATCCTGCGCGCGCACGCTCTCGGTATGCGCTGGGAGCATCGTGCAGAGGAACTGGGCCAGATTCTCGAGCTCCCGCACATTACCGGGAAAAGGATGCTTCAGCAGCAGATCGAGTGCGTCGGGCTCCACGCGCCACAGCAATCCTGCGCCGCCACGTCGATAGCGCGCGAGGAAATGCTCGAAAAGCGGAAGGACATCGTCGCGCCGCTCGCGCAGCGGCGGGATCTCGATGATCACGACTGACAGGCGGTAGAAGAGATCCTGCCGGAGCACGCCGTGCTGGAGCTCGGCGAGGCTGCGGTTGGTGGCGGCGAGGATCCGGACATCCACCATACGGCTCTCCAGGCCACCGACAGGCCGGATCTCGCCGCTCTGGAGCACGCGGAGCAGCTTCGCCTGCGCGCCGGCCGGCAGTTCCCCGATCTCGTCGAGCAGCAGCGTACCTCGGTGGGCGAATGTAAACAGGCCGGAATGGTCGGTCTGCGCCCCGGAGAACGCACCGCGGCGGTGGCCGTACAACTCGCTCTCGATGAGGTCGTGCGGGAGCGCGGCGCAGTTGACCGGGACGAACGACCGCGTGCGACGCGGCCCAGTGGCGTGCATGGCCCGGGCGAGCATCTCTTTGCCGGTGCCGGTCTCGCCGAGAATCAGGACCGGCGTCGTGCCGTCCGCGGCGGCCCGCGCGAGATCGAGGACCGGGCGCATGGCAGCAGAGGCCGTGATGATTTGGTCGAACTGGCACAGGTCACGAGCCAGCCCCGACGCGGTCGTCATGTCCTCGTCGACATCGAGCACCGCGAGCGCCCCACCGAAATCCTTCCGCAACACCTCCCACCCTCCCGATTAGAAGTCGTAGCCGATCCACACGTCGAACCGCGCTTTGCGGAACGCGCTGCTACCCCCCTGGCGGGCAAAGAGCACGTCTTCCCACTGCTTGTTGAACAGCGTGCGCCACGACCAGTCGAAGTGCACCGGGAAGCCGAGGGCGAAGGTCTCGAGGCCGAGGCCGTACGACGCGCGTCCGTCCTTCAGTCGAAAGCCGGACGCCTGCGTTGGCGGACCCAGCACCTCCTCGACCGCCAGTGGCGTGATGCGCGCGCCGATCACCGGCTGCACCGTTTGCGTCGAGGAGGTGGCGAACGTGAATCCGGTGTCGTCGAACCAGGCGCCGCCGATGTTGAAGAAGAACAGTCCGCGGATGCCGCCCAGGATCCCGATCGGCGTCGCCATGGCATCGATCAGGGGAAACCGCAGCTCCGCGTTGCCGAAGAACGCATTCTGCCCGAGGAACTCGAGGTACTCGTACCCGTGCATTTCCGAGTTGCCACCAAAGAACAGGAAGTCCGGGGAATCCCCCGAGCTCCGGAAGCCGCGGGCGCGCAGGGCCAGCACGCCGTTCGCACCAAGGCGCTGGTAGTACCGCAGGTCGGCGTCGACGGTCTGTCGTGAGAGGGCACCGCCGCCGATGCCGGGAGCGTACTCGTAGGCGAGCCGCATCGTGTTCCCGGCCAGGGGCCCGAACGGGCGGAAGACCGTCGTCTCCTGGACGAACGCAGCGGTCAGCGGCACGAACGTGCCGTCCCGGAACAGCGACCGTCCGAACTGGGCCTGCTGGAAATCGCGGGAGAACTGCTCGAGCCCCGGGTCTTCGAACCGCTCTGAGTAATGCGCGACGCCCGCCGAGATCTCCAGCCGGCGGTAGCGGTCGAACGGGTAGATGCCAAAGACGCTGCCACCGCGGACCGTACGCGTGGCCGTGGCCAGATCGCGATCGATGAACCCGCTGAACGCCGGGTCGAAGAAGGCGCCGGCCTGACCGAAGAAGAACTGCGTCTGCGAGAAGCCCTGCGCGGCCCACTGCAGCCGCCGCGACAGATCGATGTACGACCCCGCGATGGTCCGATACTGCGACACCGAGAGGATCGTGAGGTCGATCCGGCGATCGCCGAGCACGTCGGCGAAGGAGACCGCGGTGCCTCCGAACAGATCGCCGCCGCTCGTCACACCCACGTTGACCGGCGGCCGGCTCTCGGGGAACAGCTTGCCGAACGTGCCCTTCTTCTTCTTGTGCTCCGCGGCCAGCGTGTGCGTCAGCGGTGCCTGGAAATCGACGACCGGTCCTGGCGCGCCGAAGTCGTCCGTGGCCGACGTGTGCAGCGGCGCGCGGCCGTCAATCGTGTGCACGCCGTACTCCCCCTTCTCGTAGGTCACGAAGGCGATGCGCCTGTCGCGTCCGGCGAGCGGCACCGGCGACAGATTGCCGCCGAGCGCGTCGGTGTACTGGTTGAGCGCACCCGTGCGCAGGTCGAGTGTCCAGACGTTGTAGATGCGCCCATTGCGCGCGACATCCGGATCGATGGGGGTGCGTGGATCGGTCGCCGTCGACGGAAACACGAGGGTGTTCCCGTCCACGAACTGCGCCGCGCCATCGTCATGCGTGCCGAACGTCA
>JACPCS010000145.1 GCA_016184455.1 Acidobacteriota bacterium | reverse complement strand
GCTGCTCATGCTGCCGCTCATCGTCCGGCCCGCGCTCGCCGACCTGCTGGCGGTCGCGCCGAACAGCCCCGAGGTGAACGCGTGGGTCGGCACGCTGCTGTACGTGCCGGCGGTCGCCGGCGGCGTCTTCGGCCTGCTCGGCGGCTACCTGACCGATCTCTTCGGCCGCCGGCGCGTGCTCGTCTGGAGCATCCTGCTCTACGGCTTCTCCGCCATGGCCGCCGGCTACACGACCTCCGTCGAATGGCTGCTCTTCTGGCGGTGCTGCACGTTCGTCGGCGTCTGCGTCGAGTTCGTCGCGGCGGTCGCGTGGCTGGCGGAGCTCTTCCCCGATCCCAAGCAGCGCGAGCACGTCGTCGGCTATACGCAGGCGTTCGGGTCGATCGGCGGCCTGATGGTGACGGGTGCCTACTATCTGATCGTCACCAACGCCGAGTCGCTGCCGCTCGTCCTCGGAGGCCACGAGGCGTGGCGCTACACCCTCATTTCGGGTCTGATCCCCGCCATTCCGCTGATACTGATCCGGCCGCTTCTGCCCGAGTCGCCGACGTGGCGTGAGAAGAAGCGTGCGGGCACGCTGCGGCGCCCCAGCTTCGCGGCGCTGTTCGCACCGGAGTTCCGCCGGACGACGATCGTCACGACCGTGATGATGGCGTGCGGGTATGCGGCGGCCTTCGGCGCCATCCAGCAGATGCCGCGCATCGTCCCCGGCCTGGCCGACGTGCAGCAGATGCCGCGCGTCGCACAGGAGCAGGTCATCAGCGGCGTGCAGTCGTTTCAGGAGTTCGGCGGGCTGGCCGGGCGCATCCTGCTCGCGTATCTGGCGGCGATCATCATCAGCCGGCGCCGACTGCTCTGGACGTTCCAGCTTCCGGGACTGCTTCTGGTGCCGATCGTCTATTTCCTGACGCCGGCCGTCGGCCTCACGCTCGCGCAGTGGGGGATCTTTCTCGTCGGGATGGCCACGATCGCGCAGTTCAGCTTCTGGGGCAACTACCTGCCGCGCGTCTACCCCACGCATCTGCGCGGCACGGGTGAGAGCTTCGCAGCGAATGTCGGCGGCCGGATGATCGGGACGATGGCGGCGCTCGTGACCGTGTCGCTCGTGAGCGCGATGCCGGGCGCGTCGCTGCCCGAGCGGCTCGCCTACGCCTCCGCGCTCGTCGGCACGACGGCGTACGTCATCGGCGTGCTCGCGAGCCTCTGGCTCCCCGAACCCCAACGGCAGGAGCTGCCGGAGTAAGAACCACAAAGGCCACGAAAACCACGAAGCCTCATCTCTTACATTCGTGTTCTTCGTGCCCTTCGTGGTTCGACAGGAACCATGACGCAGACCTTGACCGCCGCGGTCGCGATCGCCGCGCTCAGCACGCTCGGCGATTTCATCTGGGCGACGTGGCTGCCCGAGCACCGCGCCGTGTACGGCTTCGCGCACGGGCTGCTCCTCTTCTGCGCGGTCGGTCTGGTGTTCGGCCTGCTCGCGGGCCGTCCCGCGGCAGCCGCCCTGGCGGGGGCAGCCATCGGCGCGGCTGCGGCGGGCACGTACTACGTGGTCTCCCCGCTCTTCGGGTACGCGGCGATGTTCGTCGTCTGGTTTGTGGTCTGGATCGCGCTCGCGTGGATGTACGCGCGCCTGAGTGCGACCGCCGCGCCGGCGGGCGCCGTGCTCGCCAGGGGCGTGGCAGCCGCGACCGCGTCCGGCCTTGCCTTCTATCTCATCTCAGGCATCTGGAGGCCATTCGATCCGCAGGGCTGGGACTACGCGGTCCACTTCGCCGCGTGGACGTTCGCGTATTTCCCCGGGTTCGCCGCACTGCTCCTGACACGCACGCGGTGAGTCCGGCGCGCGCGTCGTGACGCGCCGGGTCTGCGGGCTGATCGCCGGGTCCACGGCGGCTCGATCATGCCCGCCGTGGAACCCGGCCTACGTACCCGGTAGCAGCTCTTCCGCCGCCGCCGCGCGCAGCGCTTCGGTGCGTCCCGCGAAGAGCTCCAGCGCGCGGACGTCCTGCGCCAGGCGCTCGAGCAGGTGCCCGCGCGCGAAGCTGTCGACGCCGATCACCTGCGTGGCGCGCTCCACCGCGCGCTGCGCGGCGGACGTGACCATCAGCTTGGCGAGCGACGCGTCGGCCAGGCGGAGGGGCGACGCATGCGCCCCTACCGCCGCCTTCCACGTCATCAGCATCGCCGCATCGAGGTCCGTGGCCGCGTCGGCCAGCAACCCCTGCACCGTCTGCTCGCCCGCGGCCGCCGTGCGCGCAGCCTTCGCGGTCGCGAGCGCCTCGCGGAGCGCGCGCCGTCCGATCCCGAGCCCCACGGCCGCCATCAGGATGCGCACGCGCGTCATGATCGGCAGCGTCGCGCCAATCGGCTCGCACGCCGCGCCCGCAAAGCGCACGTGGCCGCACGCGAGGCCCGCGAGACCTGCCGGTTCGACGCGCTCGATCCGCACGTCCGGCGCATCGAGCGCCACGACATACGCCACGCGCCCGTCGCCGCTGTGCGGACCGACGACGGCAATGCCGTGGTCAGTGACAGGCGCGACCCACGGCGCCCGACCGGACAGCCGGCCGTCCTGTTCAACGGGAATCTCGTCGGACGAAAGTCCAACAGCGGCGACCGTCTCGCCTCGAAACAACGCATCGTACGCAGGGCGGGTCCCGCCGAGCGGAGCGCCACCGGGCGAGGCGGACCCGCCGCGACACCCCGCCGCGATCGTCAGCGCCACCGCGGAATGCAGCGCGAAGGCCACCGCCGCCGCGGGCGACGCTTCGGCCATCGCCTCGACCGCCACGGCGACGGCCAGCAGATCCGCGGCCGGATCGAGCAGCCCCGCGCGCGCGGCGCCCTGAACCACGGCGGCCGGCGCCGGATCGCGCGCGACCTCGCGGCCGAGCGCGCCTCCCTTCTCGCGCCAGGCCAGCTCGACGGGCCCCAGGTCGAAATCCACCTAGCCAATTCTAGGCCTCGGCCTCCGGCCCGACGTGTCTCAGGAGCATCAGGCAGCCTGCGTCGAGCGGAATTAATTCACGATCGGCGCGAGAAATCCAGTGCAGAACCAGACGAGACCAAAACGGTGACAAATGCCTGGGAAATCCGGTCGTTTGCTGGATCCGGCGAGCGACTCTCGAGCAGCCCCGCGAAAAAATTTCTGCACACGGATCGAAGATAGACGGAAAAGTCCTCTGCAGTTCTTTCGAGTGCCGCGAGCATTTGGCATAAAGATTGACGAGCTGATGCGGTAATGAGGGTGTTGGTGTGCCTATCAGGTCTATAGATCAGACCAAGCTGTAATCGGGACTAGACCGTGCCCTCGGCTGGCTCGCACCGGCTCTTCGACAGCGCCCTGCTCCGCGAAGCGCAGGACGCGATGGATTTCCTTGCCGGCGTCCTCGAAGCCTCCACCGAGTACTCCATCATCGGCAAGAATCTGGACGGCAAGATTCTCCTGTGGAACGAAGGCGCGCACCGGATGTACGGCTACACATCCGACGAGGTGATCGGTCGCGCCAACGCCGAGATCCTTCACACGCCGGAAGACGTGGCCACCGGCAAGCCGCGCCAGATGATGGACGCGGCGCTCCGAGACGGCAATTGGGAGGGTGTAATCGGGCGGATCCGCAAGGACGGCCGCCGCATTTCCGCGCGCGTAGTGGTCACGCCGCGTCGCGATGCCACCGGACACCCAATCGGATTCCTGCTCATCTCGAAGGACGTGTCCGGCGAGCTGCGTTTCACCGAGGAGCTGCGCAGAGCGAAGCTCTTCGACAGCGCGATCGTGGGCAACGCCCAGGAAGCGGTCGACTTCATCGGCAACATCCTCGAATCCTCGACCGAGTACTCGATCATCGGCAGGGATCTCGACGGCAAGATCCTGCTCTGGAACGAAGGGGCGCGGCGCCTCTACGGCTACGAGCCGGAGGAAGTCGTCGGACGCGCCTCGTCGGCCATCCTGCACACGCGGGAGGACGTCGCCGCCGGCAAGCCGCGCGAGATCATGGACGCGGCGCTGCGCGACGGCAAGTGGGAAGGGACGATCGAGCGGGTCCGCAAGAACGGCGAGCACTTCACGGCGCGGCTGGTGACCACGCCGCGCCGCGACGCGTTGGGACGGCCGATCGGCTTCCTGCTCATCTCGAAGGACATCTCCGACGAAATCCGGCTGACCGAGGAGCTGAAGTCCACCCAGTTCTATACCCGGTCGCTCATCGAATCGAACATCGACGCGCTCATGACGACCGATCCGCTCGGCGTCATCTCCGACGTCAACCAGCAGATGGAGGCGCTCACCGGCTACGGCCGGCAGGAGCTGATCGGGTCCCCCTTCAAGAACTACTTCACCGAGCCGCAGCGCGCGGAGGAAGGCATCCGCCTGGTGCTGCGCGAGGGGCGCGTCACCAACTACGAGCTGACGGCGCTCGCGCGCGATGGCCGGATGACCGTCGTGTCGTACAACGCGTCGACGTTCCGCGACGCGCACGGCAGGCTCCAGGGTGTCTTTGCCGCCGCCCGCGACATCACCGAGCAGAAACAGCTGGAGCAGCGGCTCCGGGAATCGCAGTCGTACAACCGCGGCCTCATCGAGGCGTCGGTCGACGGGCTGATCACCGTCGACCCGAGTGGCACGATTTCCGACGTGAACGAGCAGATGGGCCGGATATCGGGATACAGCCGCGAGGAGCTGATCGGGACGCCGTTTGCCGACTACTTCGTCGACGGCGAGCGCGCGACGGCGGGCGTGAACGAGACGTTCGAGAAGGGAGTCGTCACCGACTACGTGCTCACCCTCTCCACACGTGATGGCCGGCAGCTCCGGGTTTCTTTCAACGCCTCGGTGTTCAAGGACGCGTCAGGCAGCGTCCGCGGCATCTTCGCCAGCGCGCGCGACATCACCGAGCAGGCGCGGCTGCAGGGGCAGCTCGCCGACGAGCGCGCCTACAACCGCGGGCTGATCGAAGCGTCCCTCGACGGCCTGATTACCGTCGACCCGATGCTCACCATCACCGACGTCAACGAGACGATGTGCCGGATGTCCGGCTACGGCCGCGACGAGCTGGTGGGGACCCCGTTCCGGCGGTTCTTCTCGGATCCGAAGCGCGCCGCCGACGGCGTGCGGCTCACACTCGACCGCGGCGCCGTCACCAACTACGAGCTGACGCTGCTGACCAGGTCGGGGGACGAGCGGCGGGTGTCGTTCAACGCCGCCGTGTTCAAGGATCAGGCGCAGGCGGTGCGCGGCATCTTCGCGAGCGCCCGCGACATCACGGAGCAGTCCAAACTGCAGAGCCAGCTGGCGGAAGAGCGCGCGTACAACCGCGGCCTGATCGAGGCGTCGGTCGATGGCCTGGTCACCGTCGACGAATCGATGAACATCACCGACGTCAACGAAACGATGTGCCGGATGGTGGGCCGCGCGCGGAATCACCTGGTCGGATCGGCCTTCCCGAGCTACTTCACGGATCCGGCGCGCGCCCTCGAGGGCGTGCGGCTGACGTTCGAGAAGGGCTCGGTCACCAACTACGTGCTCGATCTACAGGCGGGCGACGGGCGCCGGCTGCCCGTATCGTTCAACGCGGCGGTCTTCCGGGACACGTCGGGCCAGGTCCGGGGGATCTTCGCGAGCGCGCGGGACATCACGTCGCAGAAGGCGCTCGAGAACCAGCTGCAGGGGTCGCAGTTCTACACCCGGTCGCTCATCGAGTCGAACATCGATGCGCTGATGACGACCGACCCGCTCGGCGTCATCACCGACGTCAACCAGCAGATGGAGACGCTGACCGGCCGCAAACGCGACGAGCTGATTGGTACGCCCTTCCGCGACTATTTCACCGACCCGGAGCGCGCGGAGGACGGCATCCGGCGGGTGCTTCGTGAAGGCCGGGTCACCAACTACGAGCTGACCGTCCGTTCACAGGCGGGGCATCGGACGATCGTCTCCTACAACGCGGTGACGTTCAACGACGCGGCCGGCGCACTCCAGGGCGTCTTTGCTGCAGCGCGGGACATCACCGAGCAGAAGGAGCTCGAACGCCAGCTGCGGGACAACCGCGCGTACAACCGCGGGCTCATCGAGTCGTCTGCCGACGGGCTGATCACCGTCGATCCCTCCTGCACCATCACCGACGTGAACGACCGCATGTGCCAGATGACCGGGTACAACCGTGCAGAACTGGTGGGGAGCCCCTTTGCCGATTACTTCACCGATCCCGCCCGCCCGCGGGCGGGCGTCGAACAGACGCTGGCCGAGGGCGTCGTCACCGAATACGCGCTGACCATGGTGGCGCGGTCGCGACGACAGCTGCAGGTGTCGTTCAATGCGTCGGTGTTCAAGGACCCGAGCGGCAGCGTGCGGGGCATCTTCGCGAGCGCGCGGGACATCACCGACCGCGTGCGGCTCGAGGAGCAGCTTCGCGAAAACCAGGCGTACACCCGCGGCCTGATCGAGTCGTCGGTCGACGGACTGATCACCGTCGATCCAGAGGGGTTCATTACGGACGTCAACGACCAGATGTGCCGCATGACGGGGTACACCCGCGACGAGCTGATCGGCACCATCTTCAACAAGTACTTCACCGACCCCGATCGAGCCGACAACGGCGTACGGCGGACCTTCGCCGAGGGGGTCGTCACGAACTACGAGCTCGTCCTTCACCCCAAGGGCGGGCGCAAGGCGACCGTGTCGTTCAACGCTTCCGTGTTTCGCGGCACCGACGGCCGCGTGCAGGGCATCTTCGCGTCGGCCCGAGACATCTCCGAGCAGGCGAGGCTGCAGAACCAGCTCGCCGAGCAGCAGGCGTACAACCGGTCGCTCATCGAGGCCTCGGCCGACGCGCAGTTCGCCATCGCGCCCGACGGCGTCATCACCGACGTGAACGAAGAGGCGACGCGCCTGACCGGGTATTCGCGCAAACACCTCATCAACTCGACGTTTTCGGAGTACTTCACGGAGCCCGGTCGAGCCCGGATGGGCGTGCAGCAGACACTGCGCGAGCGCCGCGTCATGGGGTATGAGCTCGTTCTCATCACCCGAGCCGGCCGCCGGATCGCCGTCAGCTTCAACGCCGGCGTCTTCACCGACGCGGCTGGCGCTCCGCTCGGCATTCTGGCCGCGGCGCGCGATATCACCGCCCAGAAGACGCTCGAGACGCAGCTCCGGGACTCCCAGGTCTACACCCGGTCCCTCATCGAATCGAACATCGATGCGCTGATGACCACCGATCCGCTCGGCATCATCACCGACGTCAACCAGCAGATGGAGGCGCTGACGGGTTGCTCGCGTCAGGAGCTCATCGGGTCGGCCTTCAAGACGTATTTCACCGACCCGGCACGCGCCGAGCAGGGCATCAAGCGCGTGATCGGCGAGGGGCGCGTCACCAACTACGAGCTGACGGCGCGGTCGAAGACGGGCCTCGAGACGGTCGTCAGCTACAACGCGACCACCTTCAACGACCAGAACGACCGGCTGCAGGGGGTCTTCGCCGCAGCGCGCGACGTCACGGAGCGCAAGCGCTTCGAGCAGACGCTTCAGGAGAAGAACGTGGAGCTCGAAAACGCCAACTTCGCGAAAGATCGCTTCCTCGCCAACATGAGCCACGAGCTGCGCACGCCGCTGAACGCCATCATCGGGTTCACCGGCACGCTGCTGATGGGCCTGCCGGGCCCGCTCAACGCCGAGCAGGACGGGCAGCTTCGCACCATTCAGACGAGCGCCCGCCACCTGCTCTCGCTCATCAACGACCTGCTCGATCTCGCCAAGATCGAATCCGGCAAGGTGGAGGTGCGCGTCGAGGAGGTCCCCTGCCGGGAGGTCATCGACGAAGTGGCGCAGGCCCTCTCCCCGCTGGCCGCCGCCCGGGGACTCGCCTTCGATGTCCACACGCCCGACGCTGATGTCATGGTCAAGACGGACCGGCGCGCGCTCAGCCAGATCCTGCTCAACCTGACGAATAACGCCATCAAGTTCACCGAGGCCGGCACTGTCCGGATCGACGTCCGGCGCGGCCACGCGAACGGCCGTGCCACCACGGAGATTAGCGTCATCGACACCGGAGTGGGTATCCGGCCGGAGGACCGGGGGCGGCTGTTCCAGGCGTTCGAGCAGATCGACACCGGCCCGGGACGCCGCCGCGAGGGCACGGGACTTGGACTGCACCTGAGCCAGAAGCTCGCAACGCTGATCGGCGGGCACATCACGCTCGAGAGCGAAGTGGGCAAGGGGAGCACGTTCACCGTCGTGTTGCCGGAGGCAGGCTGATGGCCGCTCGCATCCTCGTGGTCGACGACAACCCGACGAATCTGTCCCTGATGGAGTACCTCCTTCGTCGATTCGGTTATGACGTCGCGTCCGCAACCGACGGAGAGAAAGGAGTCGCGCGCGCGCAGCGCGACACGCCCGACCTCATTCTGATGGATCTCCAGATGCCCACGCTGGACGGGTACGAGGCCTGTGCACGCATCAAGGAGACCGTTGCACTCAGGTCCGTTCCTGTCGTGGCCGTCACGGCGCTCGCCATGGTCGGCGATCGGGAAAAGATCCTCTCCCGCGGTTTCGACGGGTATATCTCGAAACCGATCGCGCCCGAGACATTCGTCTCGCTCGTCGAGACGTTTCTCGCCCCGCGGCTGCGCGTCGAGGCGCCCTCGGTTCCGGAGCCGACACCCGGCCCCGTCACGACGACGCCGACCGGAAGCACGATCCTGGTCGTCGACAACGCCCCGGCCAATCTGGCGCTCGTCGCCAGCACGCTGCGGCCCCTGGGGCACCAGGTGATCGCGGCCCACAGCGCGAGCGAAGCGCTGGCGCTCGCCCGCGCGCGCCGTCCGGACCTGATTCTGTCGGATGTGCACATGCCCACGGTGAACGGGTATGACTTCATCCGCCTCGTCAAAGCCGAGACTGGACTGCGAGCGATCCCGTTCGTGTTCATCTCGTCGACCGTGTGGGGCGACAAGGAGCGCGAAGTGGGGCTCGCGCTCGGCGCCGATGCATTCATCTTGCGACCGATCGAACCCGGGGCGTTCATCGCCCAGATCGAAGCGTACTTGTCGACATCGAAGCAGCCATGAACGACCTGTCGGCATCGGGCGTCCGGGTGCTGCTGGTCGATGACGACCCCAATCAGCTTGCGCTCTCAGGCAGCCTCTTGAAAGCTCAGGGGTACGCCGTGGTGCAGGCCGGCAGCGCCGCTGAGGCGCTGGACGTGTGCCGGCGCCTCCGGCCGGATCTGATCATCAGCGACGTGGTGATGCGGGATCTCGACGGGTTCACGCTGTGCAGTCTGTTGCGCGCCGATCCCGCCCTGTCGGGTGTACCGGTCGTCCTCGTCAGCGCCTATTTCACGGAACAGGAGGACAAGGCGCTGGCCGCGTGCGCAGGCGCGTCGGCGCTCGTGGAGCGCACACCGACGTTCGACGCGGAGCTCAAGGCCGCCCGGCGGGCGCTCTCCACCCCGCCGCCCGCGCCGGCGACCCACGTCGGCAGGTACGACAAGTACCCAGAGCGCATGGCGAAGCGGCTGTCTGACTTCCTGTCGCGCATCCACGGCGCCGAGGCGCGCTATCGCGCGCTGCTCGATCATGCCCAGGACGCCATTGCCCTCTTGACCCCCGAGGGCACCATTCTCGACGTCAGCCGCCGCTGGGAAGAATTGCGGCAAATGCCCCGTGAGCAAATAGTGGCTACGCACATCCGGGACAGCATCGCCCCAGAGTTCCAGGCCGAGGCGGTCACCGGGTACGCGCGTCTGGTTCAGGCCGGTCGCGGGCGTTCGGCCGTCGTCCCGATGATCCGTGCCGACGGCTCCCGCGTGAGCATGGAGTTCTCGACCGCGCGGGCGCAGATCGACGGCCAGGACGTCATCTTGAGCATCGGTCGCGACGTGACCGAGATGGTCGAAGCCCGGCAGCGGCTCGAAGCGAGCGAGCGGAGGTACCGATCCCTGCTGGAGAACACGCCAGACGTGGTCTGGACGGCGACGTCCGATGGTCGTCTGACCTTCGTGAGCGCCAAGGCTGAAGTGGTCACCGGTTTTCCGCCGGTCGAGCTCCTCGGCGAGCCACCCTCGTGTTGGCGGGGCCGCGTGCACCCCGACGACCTCGATCTCATTCTCGAGGCATCCGAGCAACTTGCCATCAGCCGCCGCTGGGAAGGCGAATTCCGATGGCTGCACAAGGACGACCGGTGGATCTGGCTGCACGCCAGGTCGGCGCTCGTCCTCGACGCGGATGGCACCGAAATCATCGAGGGCACGTTCACCGACATCACTGAGCGGAAGCGGCTCGCGGAACAGGTCCGGCAGTCGCAGAAAATGGATGCACTCGGGCAGCTCACCGGCGGCATTGCGCACGACTTCAACAACCTGCTCGGCGTCATTCTCGGAAACGGCCGCCTGCTGCTCGACGATCTCCCAGACGAGGACCCGCGCCGCGCCGACGCGGAGGCGATCATCGAGGCGAGTGAGCGCGCCGCCGCGCTGACGCGGCAACTGCTGATGTTCAGCCGTCGCCAGATCGCGCGGCCCGAGCGCCTCGACGTGAATGCGGTCGTTGGAGGGCTCGAACGCATGCTGCGGCGGATCATCGGCGAAGACATCTCCTTGTCGCTGAACCTCAGCACCGACCCCGGCATGGTCCTCGCCGACGCGGGCGAAATCGAGCAGGTCGTCATGAACCTCGTCGTCAACGCGCGCGACGCCATGCCCGGCGGCGGTCAGCTCAGGATCGAGACCGCCAACGTGGAGCTCGACGCGGAGTACGCCGCCACGCACGCCGGCGTGGTGCCCGGGGAATACGTGCTGCTCTCTGTCACGGACACGGGCTGTGGGATGGACGCGGAGACCCAGCGACGGGCCTTCGAGCCGTTCTTTACGACGAAGGAGAAAGGGCACGGTACCGGCCTCGGTCTGTCGACCTGCTACGGCATCGTCCAGCGGGCCTGCGGTCATATTGCGATCTACAGCGAGGTCGGTCATGGCAGCATCTTCAAGGTGTACCTGCCACGCCAGGAGGGCGGCGTGTCGGCTCACAGTCGTGTCGCGACGCCCGTCGACGCCCGCGGCACCGAGACGATTCTGCTCGTCGAAGACGACGACCAGTTGCGGAAGACGTTCCGCCGGGCGCTGGCCGCTCTCGGGTATGCGGTGCTCGATGCGCCCGACGGCCAGGCCGCGGTGTCGCTCTGCGAGCGGCACGCCGGTCCGATTCACCTGGTGTTGAGCGACATGGTGATGCCCGGTCTGAGCGGGCCCGACACGATCAATCGCATCCGCGACCGCCGCCCGTCCGCGAAGGTGGTCTTCATGTCGGGGTATTCAGACCATGCGTCGTTGCGGAGCGCGTACACCGACCAGGGTGTGAACTTCATCCAGAAGCCGTTCACACCCCAGGCGCTCGGTGTGAAGGTCCGCGAGGTACTCGGTGAGCCGCTGCCGCCCGGTCGACGATGACGCCGGCCTGCGGTGTGCGCCCGCGCACACCGCACACGACCGCACAGCGGGACCGCACACCGGCTGCGCACCGAAACTCCTCGACCAACAGACCTTATTGCCTCGCCCGATGCGGTACAGACCGTGCTCTCCGAGGGGGCAGCCCGCCTGGTGAGCGGACCACGGGAGTCGACATGGACACAACGCCGCACGTGCTGGTGGTTGACGACGAGGAGCAGGTACGCAGACTGCTCAAACGATGGATCGAGGCCGAAGGCCTGTCGGTGACCGAGGCCGGCAATACCGACGACGCGCTCCGCGTCGCGGCAACGTCCGACCCACCCGCCGTCATCTTCTGCGACATCCGAATGCCCGGCCGCGACGGCATCTGGCTGGCCGGCGAATTCAACCGGCGGTGGCCGGACACGCCGGTGGTCCTCGTCAGTGGCGTGCAGGAGTTCGGTGCGGTTCTCGGCGGGCTGCGCGCCGGCGTCTTCGAGTACGTCGTGAAGCCGTATCAGCGCGAGGAGATTGTCGCTATTCTGCGTCGCGCGTTGATCGCGCATCGTGTGCGGACCGCGCGCGGCCACCTGCAGGAGCGGCTCGCCCAGCAGGAAGCGCGGCTGGCCGAAGCGCTCGTCGAGCTGGAGTTGAATGCCTCCAACGTGCGGGACGCCATCTTCGCCCGACTGGCGGCGCACGATCCCCAGCTGTGTCAGGCCGCCCGCCGCGCGTCGGAGCGCGCGGTGCACCTGGCGCTCGCCGCCGGGCTCCGGGAGCCGCTCATTTCCGACGCCGAGCGGGGCGCGCTGCTGCGCGTGCTGGCGCGCGCGGCCGGCACCTCCGGCGAGGATCCCAACGCCGTGCTCCCGCTGCTCCAGCGGCTCCTCCCCGCGGCGTCAGCGGCGCGGCTCGTCGCGCAATTCGGCCGCACGAGCGATCCCGAGTCGCCGGATCACGTCGCACTGATTGCCGAGATTGTCACCCTCGCGGTGGATGGAGACCCAGCCCGTGCCGGGGCCACGCTCCGCCCGGAGCTGGCCGACGCGCTCGCGCGATTGAAACCGCACCAGAGGCCGGCGGTGTGGAACCGCCTCGCCCAGCCGTGACGGCGGGCGACGACAACTCCGAGCGGCCAGGGATCAGGCATCAGGCCTCAGGGCCACAGGCGGCCTTCGGCCACGGCGTCGAGAAAGCCGTTGAGCGGCCAGACCTCGATGCCGTCCTCGGTCTTGAGCCGGCGGTCGCCGAGATAGACGAGCACGCGTCGGACGAGGCGTGGCAGCTCCGCGACGGCGCGCAGTCCCGACAGCTGATCCGGCGAGAACCGCGGCTGTGCCTTGACTTCAAGTGCCAGGTGGTCACGCCCGCGCCGCAGGAGGAAATCGACCTCCGTCTGCCGCGCCTCCGCTGGCGCCCAGTACGACACGTCATCGAACACCTCGGATTGCTGATTGTGGGTCCGCAACACCATCAGGATCCATCCCTCGAGGAGCGGTCCCCGCTCCTCGGCCGTGACGGCGCCGAGCTGCCGCTTGGCCGCGCGTGCAATGCCGGCGTCGACCCAATACAGCTTGGGATGCCGCCGTTCGCGCACACGGAGCCGCGCCTCGAAGGCGGGCACGAGCGTGGCCAGCAGCGTGTCCTGCAGAATGCCGAGATACCCCTCCACGGTGGTCCTGGCGGTCGCTGCATCGCGCGCGAGGCCGGCAATGTTGATCACCTGTCCGTGAAACAGCGCCGCAACGGGAAGGAAGCGGAGAAACCCAGGCAGATTCCGCACCTGCGCCTCGAGGCGGATCTCCTCGCGGATGTACAGCTGCACGTAGGCGTCGAGTGTCGCGCGGGGGTCGTCCGCCTGCACGACGAGAGGGACACTGCCAAACCGCAGCACGCGTTCGAGCGCGAAGTCGGATCCAAGCTCCACCGGCACCAACGGATACATGGTCTGCACCGTCGCCCGCCCGGCCAGGAGGTTCGTGTCAGCCGTCTTCAGCCGACGCGCGCTCGATCCCAGCAGCACGAAGCGGCGCCGGCTTCCTTCAATGGCGCGGTGGACCTCGTTCAGGAGCGCGGGCACACGCTGCACCTCGTCGATGACGACGACCCGGTCGCGCGGCAGATCGCGGATCTCGAGCGCGAGGAGCGCCGGGGTGGCCAGCAGCTCGTGATGGCGCTTCTCATCGAGCAGATCGACGACGTGCGCCGTCGAAAAGGCCTCGCGGGTCCAGGTGCTCTTGCCGACCCCGCGCAAGCCAAAGAGGAAGAAGCTGCCTTTGGGCGGGACGAGGAGCCGGGGATAGTGCCGTGCCACCATGTCGTTATTTTACGCCGTAAAATGACGGCGTGGTAAGCACCGGCCGCGACCGCCTCCACCCGTGACGTCGCGCGTCAGGCCGAGTGGCTGCGGTCCCGCTTCGAGGTGGCCTCGGCTTCGAGGCCGTAGCGCTCGATCCGCCGGTAGAGCGCGCGCCGGCTCAGGCCGAGAATGCGCGCCGCGGTCAGCTTGTTGCCGCCGGTGCTCTCGAGGACCTGCCGGATTCGCTCGCGCTCGAGTGCCGACAGCGACCGATCGTCGGCGTCCTGGTCCGACGTCGACAGACCCGCGCCTGCAGCGGCCGGTGTCGGGGTACGGGCCATGGCGCTGCCCGCCAGCTCGCGCTCGGTGATGAACTCCCCCTCCGCCAGGATGCACGCGCGCTCGATGACGTTCCGCAGCTCGCGGACGTTGCCGTCCCACGGACGCTCGATCAGCCACCGCTCCGCCGGGGGCGTGGTCCCGATGAGGCGCTTGCCGATGCGTGCGCCGATTTCCCGCACGAACGCGGCGGTGAGATAGGGAATGTCCTCGCGCCGCTGGCGCAGCGGCGCGACCTTGATCTCCACCACGTCGAGGCGATAGAAGAGGTCCTCCCGGAAGCGGCCGGCCTCGACGTCGGCTCTCAGGTCACGATTGGTGGCCGCGACGACGTGGACATCCACCTGGCGCATGGTCACTGTACCGAGCCGCTGCACCTCGCCCGTCTCGAGCACGCGCAGCAGCTTCGCCTGCGCCGCGAGCGGCAGGTCGCCGACCTCGTCGAGGAAGATCGTGCCGCCGTCGGCGAACTCGAACAGACCCGCCTTGCTGTCGGTCGCGCCGGTGAACGCGCCCCTGACATGGCCGAACAGCTCGCTCTCGAACAGCGTGTCGGGGATCGCCGAGCAGTTGAGCGCCACGAACCGCTTTGCCCGGCGGGGCCCCACCTGGTGCAGCGCGCGCGCCACCAGCTCCTTGCCGACCCCGGTCTCCCCCGTGACGAGCGCCGTTCGGACGTGCGGCGCCAGTCGCCGGATCAGCCCGAACAGCTCCTGCATGACCGGGCTGCGGCCGATCATCCCGCAGAACTCCAGGTTCTTCGCCACCTCGCGCTCGGCCGCGAGCAGCTGCCGCCGCCGCGCGGCTTCGTCCTTGACGGAGGCGAGCAGCGCCTTGAGCCGGCCGACGTCGAACGGCTTCGTGAGGTAGTCGACGGCGCCGAGCTTCACCGCCTCGACGGCGCTGTCGATCGTGGCGGCGCCGCTCATCAGAATCGTCTGGCAGTCTGGATTGCTCCCGCGGATCGCGCGCAGCACCTCGATGCCGCCCACGTCCGGCATTCGCAGGTCGATCACCGCCACATCGACGCGCTCGTGGGCCACGCGATCGAGCGCCTCACGGCCGCCGTCGCACGACTGCACCCCGAAGCCCGCGTTCTCGCCAAAGCGCCGGATGAGCCGCAGCACCTGTGGGTCGTCGTCGACGACGAGCAAGCGGAGGCGCGAAGAGGCCATTCGCGTGAGTTATCGGCCGTCCCCCGCGCCCGCTTGAGCCGCCGGCCGGTCTCGAGGAGGTTACGAGAGCACCTCCCGCACCGAGCGCGCCAGCGCCTCAGGGGAACGGCTTCTGGTACGTAACACATCGAACAGGGACTCGAACAAGAGTGCAATCAAATGACTTGATACGACAACACAGGACTCATACGCGGTTGGACACGTATGGCCGGCCGTCAGTGAATTGCGTTGCTGCCGATGCCGTACCGTTCGAGCCGCCGATAGAGGGCGCGCCGGCTCAGGCCGAGCAGGCGGGCTGCGCTCAATTTGTTGCCGCCGGTGCGCTGCAGGACCTCGACGATCCGGCGGCGCTCCAGCTCGAACAGCGGCATGCCGTCGGCGGGTTGCGGGAGCGGAGACGCGCGTGTGGCGCCGCTGAGGAGCGCGCTGCCGGACAGGTCTCGTTCGGTGATGAATTCGCCGGCAGCGAGCATGCCTGCGCGCTCGATCGTGTTGCGCAGCTCGCGTACGTTGCCCTTCCACGGCGCCTCGAGCAGCCGGCGCTCGGCCCCAGGCGTCGTCCCGATGAGCGGCTTCCCCGTCGTGGCGCTGATCTCACGGACGAATGCCGCCGTGAGGGACAGGATGTCTTCGCGGCGATCGCGCAGCGGCGGCACCTCGATCTCGACAACGTTCAAGCGATAGAGAAGGTCCGCCCGGAAGTGCCCACGCTCGATTTCGCGCTTCAGATTGCGGTTGGTCGCCGCGAGGATCTGTACGTCGACGCGGCGTGACGCGACCGCGCCCACCCGCCGCACCTCGCCGGTCTCGAGCACGCGGACGAGCTTGGCCTGGCCGGTGAGCGATAGCGCGCTGATCTCGTCGAGAAAGAGCGTTCCGCGGTCGGCGGACTCGAATACGCCCGGCACGTTGTCGATCGCACCGGTAAATGCCCCTTTCGCGTGTCCGAAGAACTGACTCTCGAAGAGCGTGTCGGTGATCGTCGAGCAGCTCACCGCGACAAATCGGCACTCGCGTCTCGGTCCCAGCTGGTGGAGGGCGTGGGCGACCAGCTCCTTGCCAACGCCGGTCTCGCCCGTGATCAGCGCGATCCGGACATGCGGGGCGAGCCGCCGGATGAGCGTGAAGAGCCGCTGCATGACCGGGCTGCGCCCCACCATCCCACAGCACTCCACGCCGCAGGCGGCGCCCGGCCCGGCCGGCCTGTCCACGTTCATGGCGTCACCTGGGCATCGGTCTCCCCGAGCGCGTCGTGCACCTTCTGCAGGAGCACCTCGGGGGTGAACGGTTTCGACAGGAACGGGGCGCCGCCCGTCTCGGCGATCGCCGAATGCTCCGCGAAGCCCGACATGAACATCACGCGCACGTCCGGATGCCGCGCCCGCAGACGACGCGCCAGCTCGGGACCGTTCATGCCGGGCATGACCACATCGGTCAGGAGCAGATCGACGCTCGTCTCGTCGGCCGTCCGCAGCGCGATGTCGGGGTCGTCGGTGTCCAGTACCGTATAGCCGCACCGCACGAGGATGCGACGCGCCAGGAGCCGCACGTCGGTGCGATCCTCCACGAGCAGAATCGTGCCCGGGCACGCGCAGGGCATCGTGCCGCGGATCGAGGGCACCGGACTGGCCTTCTCCGATGCGGGCAGCAGGATCGAGAACGTGGCGCCCGCGCCGGGCGCCGACTCGCACGCGATGTCGCCTCCGCTCTGCTTCACGATGCCATAGACGGTCGACAGGCCCAGGCCGGTCCCCTTGCCGTGTTCCTTGGTGGTGAAGAAAGGCTCGAAGATACGGGCCAGCGTCGCGCGGTCCATGCCGCACCCGGTGTCGGACACGACAATCGACGCGTAGGTGCCCGGCGGCAGCGGCCCGCCGGCGTCCGCCATCACGCGGGTCGACGTCTCGACGACGAGACGCCCGCCGCGCGGCATCGCGTCGCGCGCGTTCGAGGCGAGATTGATCAGCATCTGCTGGAGCTGCACGAGATCGGCTTCCACGAGCGGCACTGCCTCGCCGAGCCGCGTCACGATCGTGATGTCCTCGCCCACCACGCGCGAGAGCAGGTTGGTCATCCCTTCGATCACCGTGTTCACCGACAACACCTCCGGCTTGAGGAGTTGCTTGCGGCTGAAGGCGAGGAGCTGCGCCGTGAGCGCCGACGCGCTGGTGGCCGCCTTCAGCACCTCGGCGACGTCGCGCTCCGCGTCCGGTATACCGGCGCACTCCTCCTCGAGCAACTGGGCGTAGCCGAGGATGGCCGTCAGCAGGTTGTTGAAGTCGTGGGCCACCCCGCCGGCGAGCTGCCCGATCGCCTGCATCTTGTGCGCCTGCCGGAGCTGCTCCTCGAGCTGCTTCTGCTCGCCGATGTCGCGCACGTAGGTGAGCAGGCAGAGCGGCGTCCCGTCATCGTCGGCAACGAGCGACGAGTTCAGGTATACCCAGACGGTGCCGCCGTCCTTGCGCACGTACCGCTTTTCGCACTCGACCGAGCGGACGGTCCCGGCCGTCATCTGCTGCAGGGCGTCCACGCAGCAGGCGAGATCATCCGGGTGCGTGATGTCCTGAAAGCGAAGGCCGAGCAGCTCCTCCTCCGTATAGCCGAGCAGCGCGCAAAAGCGCGGCGGCACCTTCAGCCAGCGTCCGTCGAGGCCGACGAGGGTGGCCATTACCAGGGCGCGCGCCTCGGCCTCGGCCACGCGCAGCTCGCGCTCGCGCAAGGTGCGCTCGGCCCGGTGCCGGGCAATCGCGCGCAGGAGCGTGCGCTCGAGGCGGTGCGGCTCGAGCTCCGACTTGTTCAGGTAGTCCTGGGCCCCCTCGTGAATCGCGGCGAGCTCGAGCGATTCGTCCTGCTCGCCGGTCAGGAGGACGACGGGCGTCGCCAGATCGCGGACGCGCGCCCGCCGCAGCACGTCGAGGCCGTCCTCGTCGCCGAGGCGATAGTCGAGCAGGCAGACGTCGTGGGTCCCGCGCGCAAGGCCGCGCAGCGCCTCGTCGACGGTGCCGACGGCGGAGACATCGAAGGCGCTGCGCGCGCGGCGCAGCAGGATCCGGAGGTACTCGACGAACCGGGCGTCGTCATCGACGACCAGCAGGCGCACGGGGTGGCCGGTCTCGATCGTCATGCCGCCTCCGGCGACGGTGCCCCCGCCGCCACCAGAGCCGCCAGGTCGCGCCGCAGGTGTTCCATCTGCCCCTCCAGCAGGAGATAGAGCCCTGCCGCCCGGGCGAGGTCGCCCGCCTTTGCGGCGGCCTCGAGCTCCCGGACCACCGGCGTGGGGCCGTTGTCGCACAGCACGCTGACGGCGCCCTTCAGCGTGTGGGCGGCGCGGGCCAGCGCCTCACCCTGCCGCCGCTCGAGCGCGTCCCGGACCGCAGAGAGCCGGCTGGGGTAGTCCTCCAGGAACACCGCCGCGAGCTCCCGCAGCAAGTCGTGATCGCCCTCGAAGCGGCGCTGGATCCGGGATCCGGGGTCCGGGATCCGGGATCCCGGCTCGAGGACGCGCTCGATCTCCGCGCGCAGATCGTCGCGGCGGATCGGCTTCGAGACATAGCCGTCCATCCCGGCCTCCAGACACCGCTCGCGATCGCCGTGCATGGCGTACGCGGTGAGCGCGATGATCGGCGTGCGCGTGCCGCGCGCACGCTCGATGGCCCGAATCGCGGCGGTCGCCTCGGGCCCGCCCATGTTCGGCATTTGCAGGTCCATGCAGATCAGGTCGAACGACTCCGCCCGGTAGAGGTCGACCGCCTGCGCACCATCGTGCGCCAGCCGCACCTGGTGGCCGGCCGCCTCGAGCAGATGGGTCGCCAGCTTCTGGTTGACGGGGTTGTCCTCGGCGAGCAGCACGCGGAGCGTTCCGGTGTGCGCCGGCGTGACCGTCGCCGGCGCCGGCCGCGGCCGCTCGGCGGTCGGCATCGCGCCGAGGGCGTTCATCATGGCGCTGTACAGCTCGGCCTGCGTGACCGGCTTCACGATGTAGGCGCTCACCGACAGCGCCCGGCAGCGCTCCACTGCGTCGGCTTGATCCGTGGAGCTGAGCATCAGGATCGCCGCGCTCGCGAAGAACGGGCTGCTGCGCATGCGCTCGGCGAGGGTGAAGCCGTCGATCTCGGGCATGTTGACGTCGAGCAGCGCCACCTCGAACGGCTCGCCCGCTTCGTGCGCGCGCTTCAGTCGGGCGAGCGCCTCGACGCCGCCGGCGACGAGCGTCGGCACCGCACCCCAGTGCTTGAGTACCTCCTCGAGAATGCGCCGGTTCGTCGCGTTGTCGTCGACGACGAGGATCCGGAGCCCCTCGAGCGAGGTGATCGGCGGCTCGGTCTCGATGGCCGGGGCACCCTCGCCGAACCGCGCCGTGAAGTGAAACCGGCTGCCCCGTCCCGGCTCGCTCTCGACCCACAGGCGCCCGTTCATCATCTTGATGAGCTGCAGCGCGATCGAGAGGCCCAGCCCCGTGCCCCCGTACTTCCGCGTCGTCGAGCCGTCGACCTGCGCGAATGCCTCGAAGATGAGCGCCTGCTTCTCGGCCGGAATGCCGATGCCCGTGTCGGCCACTTCGAACTGCAGGTGGCACGGATCCTCGCTGCCCTCGACGCGCGATACCGTGACGACCACGTCGCCGCGCTGGGTGAATTTGACGGCGTTGCCCACCAGATTCACGAGCACCTGGCGCAACCGCGTCGGATCCCCGATCAGCCGGTCCGGCACGTCGGGGCGGATTCGCAGCATGACTTCGAGCCCCTTCTGGTCGGCGCGGACGGCGAGCGGCTTGATCGTGTCCGCCACGAGCCGGCGCAGGTCGAAATCCACCGACTCGAGGGTCATCTTGCCCGCTTCGATCTTCGAAAAGTCGAGGATGTCGTTGATGATGAGCATCAGCGACTCGGCGCAGCTCTTGACCGTGTCGAGGTATTCGCGCTGATCGGGCGCGAGATCGGTGTCGAGGACGAGCTCCGTCATCCCGATGACCCCGTTCATCGGCGTGCGGATCTCGTGCGACATGTTCGCGAGGAACTCGCTCTTGGCGCGGCTCGACGCCTCGGCCGCCTCCTTCGCAATCCGGAGTTCGTTCGTCCGCGCGGCGACCTCTTCCTCGAGGTGTTCGCGATGCTCGCGAAGGCTGGCGTCCTGCGCCTGAATCTGTGCAAGCATGCCGTTGAAGTCGTCGACGAGCCCCCCGATTTCGTCGTTGGACAGCTTTTCCGCCCGAAGCGCATAATCGTGTCCGGTCGACACCGCGCGCGCGCTCGCCGCCAGCCGGAGCACGGGACGGGTAAACACCCGCCGCAGCCGGACAGAAAGCAGCCAGGCTACGAGCAACGCCAGCACCATCACCAGCGCGAAGGTCCAGGCGTGGTAGCGCCAGCGTGCGCTGAGCGCGTCGAGATTCGACTGGACGCAGAGCCATCCGAGCGGTTCGCCGTTGAGCAGAATCGGGCGCATCACGATGAGCCGCCTCGCCGTGAACACGGGCGCCGGCTCCGCACGACACGGCGCCCCCACGGAATCGACGTCGCCGACGACGGCAAAGCGCTGGCCGACGCCGTCGAAGACCACCGCCCCAACCACGTTCGGGTAAGCACGTAGCCGCTCGAGAATCTCGACAGCCGCGTCCGCGTCGCCGAACACGAGCGCGGCTGCGCTGTTGCCGGCGGTGATCTCGCCGATCGTCGAGAGCTCGGTGGCGAGCATGCGCCGGAAGATCACGTAATCGTGCGCGATCATCAGCGTCCGGGCCATCACCACCGTGAGGAGCGCCGTGAGCACCATGGCGGCAGTGACCTTCTGCCGGATCGACATGCCTCGCCAGATCGTCATAGGCTCCTCATCGTGCGGCGAGGCTGAGCAGGTGCGAGCTGATCCTCAGCCCGTCGCGTTGCGCGCCCACGGGATCCATCTCGAACCGAACTCGGCGATCGCGCACGTAGAACCGGATCAGGCCGCCGTCGGCTAGGAACTGCGGCGCTTCGCCCACCGTGAGCACGCCGGCGTGACGAACGCGCTGGAGGATCTCCCGCGCACGCCACGTCCCCTCCTCGCGGACGAAGACGATGTGGTAGGCGCGAGGGTCATCGTCGGCGCCAAATGGGCGTGCGACGACGGCGGAGCCGTTGATCCTCGACCCCCGCGCAATCAACTCGAGCACCTCGAGCATCCGCGGCGACCCGAGCACGCCGATGACGATGTCGCTGGACCGGTGGGTGGACGGCGGCCACTGGACAAACTTCGCGAAGTTGTAGAGGAACGCCGCCTTGACGTCGTCTTCCTCGGGCACGACCTGCGCCTCCGCCCCTGTTCCGCCGGCTGGACCGAGCAGATAGAGCGCCAGCGCCAGGCACACGGGCCGGGGACATCGGCGGGCAGAAACGGAGGTCGTCGGCATGGCCTGGAACCGCCGCGCGATCTCTTCGAACGCCGTGCGGTTGACGGGGAGCGTCGCCGTCAGAAGCGCCACGACACCTCTCCGTACGGGTTGACGCGCACCGGACCCGGGAGCGCCCGAGCCGTGGAATCGGCATACTCGGCGACTTCAGCATGCAGGAGGTTCTGCACGCCGGCGGCGAGCGCCACCCGGCCGCGGGTCCAGGTCAAGCGGAGATCGAGACGATTGACGGCTGGAATGCGCAGCTCGCCGATGGCCGACGCGCTGTAGAACAGGGCGGCGGCCTCGAGTCCACCGGTCAGATCGATCCATCCCCGGGCGTGCAGCAGGTGCCGCGGTACCGGCCCGTTGATCGGGACTGCCTGGACGGACCCCGCTGTCTGTCTGAAGTCGACGTCGAACAACGAGTAGCCGCCTGCCAACTGCCACCACGGCATGGGCTGCCAGGCGGCGCCCATCTCGATTCCGCGCGTGGTCGCCGCCGCGTCGTTGGCTGCGATCAAGGGCACCTGGAACGCACGGACGCCGAACACCTCCGCGAAGGCCGGCGTCCCGGGTACTTGAGTCGCGAGATCGGTGTAGCGCCCGACGAACCCGGCGACGTCGACCGACAGCGCGCGCTGGATGATCCGATAGCCCGCCTCGTAGGACGTGAGGATCTCAGCCGAGGTCGTCTCCGTCGAACCGCTGATGGTGATGGCGCGCGGCACCCCCGCCGGGCCAGGTCCCGCGTCGGCCAGGATGTACATGCCGCGCTCGAACCGGTCGGGCACCCGAACGGCGCGCGAGACGGCGCCCCACACCGACTGGCGAGGCAAGAGGGCCCAGAGCGCCCTGACCGTCGGCTGCACCGCGACGCCGGTCTCGCTGCTGAGCTCGAGCCTGGCGCCGGCGCTGACCTGCAGCGTCTCGGCCACGACGATCTCGTCCTGCACGAACGTTGTGGCCAGATGCTCGCGGACGCGCGCCGGCCGGAGCGTCACCGTCGCCTCGGGCGAGGCGGCGCTGAGCATGGAGCGGTAGCCCAGCCCCGAGACCACGTCGTGCCGGGCGCCGATCCGGCGGCGCTGCCGCACGTCGACGTCGACCGTGTGCGCCCGCTGTGACTGCTGCACCTGGGCGAACCCGCTGTAGAACACCTGGACGCCGCTCTCCAGGCGGCGATCGGCCGAGCGCTTCCACAGGAACATGGCGCTCCCCGCCGTCGACGCCGCGTCCGCCTCCGTGATGGCCCGATAGGGCGGTATCAGCAGCGGCGGCGACTCGACGAGGCTGCCGCGGCTCCGCTGCAGGTCCGCCTGGAAGGAGAACGCGTCGGCATCGGCGCGCCAGTCGACCCGGGTCCGCCCGTAGACCGCCTCGATGTCGTCGCCACCCGGGCGGCCTGCGGTGAGCCCGATCGACCGGCGCTGAATGTAGCGGCCCCGGGTGACGTGCGCACCGTTCCCGCCAAACCGTCCACCGTAGCTGAAATCGACGGTGCCCGGCTGATAGCGGCTTGCATGCGTCGCTGCGCGGGCACCCTGACTTTCGTGGGCCGCCTTCGTGATGATGTTGATGACGCCGTTGATGGCGTTGGTGCCCCACAGGGATCCGCCGGGGCCGCGGATCACCTCGATCTGCGCGATGGCCTCGAGCGGCAGGAGCTGCATCTCCCAATTCACGCCTCCGTTGAGCGGCGTGTACACGCTGCGGCCATCGATGAGCATCAGCAGCTTGTTCGCATGCGTGCCCCCAAAGCCGCGCGCGGTCACCGACCAAGTGTTGGCATTGAGCTGGGCCACTGCGAGGCCGGGGACCATCCGAAACAGATCGGGCAGCGTGGTCGCGCCGGATCGGCGGATGTCCTCTTCCGTGAGGACGTGCACCGCGGCCGCCGTCCGAAGCAGGGTTTGTTCTTTGCGGGACAGCGTCGTGACTTCGAGGTCGAGCAGCTGCTCGAGGGACAACCTCGTCAGGTCCGGGGTCTGGGCCCGGAGCGGGACGTCCGCTCCGAGCAGCACCACCATCGCCAGAACGCCCGCCCACCTCGTCACGTCAGAATCTCCACGCCATCTCGCCAAAGACGGACGTGCGCACCGCGCGTGTCACCGCACCCCAGAGCGCCTGGCGCTCCGTCGGCATCCAGTTCGCGCGGATGGACGGCTCCGCCTCCGTGCCGCTGTACGAGTTGTGCTCCACCTTCGCGCCGAGCGTCAGGCGCACGCCGGCAGCCATGCGAACTTCATCATTGAGGACAGCGGTCACGATGCGGGTGGTCTCGCGCGCCGGCAGCGAAGTCTGTGCACGCCCCCGAAGAGCGGCGAGTAGACGCTTCGGCCGTCCAGCAGTACCAACAGCTTGCTGGCGTACAGTCCGTTGAAGCCGCGGGCCGAAATCGCCCAGCTGCTGGCATCGATCTGGCCGACGGAGACGCCGGGCACCATTCGCAGCAGGTCGGGGATCGTCTTGGCCCCGGATCGGCGGATGTCTTCCCGTGTGATGACGTAGACCGCGGCGGCGGTCTGCGCCAGCGTCTGCTCTTTCCGCGACACCGATGTGACTTCGACGTTCAGCAGATCCTCGAGCGAGAGCTTCGTGAGGTCGGGCGTCTGCGCCACGACCTGCGCTCGACCAGCGAGAAGGACGATTACAGCCGCCCCTGGAGCCAACCTCACTTGCATGCACGCCCACTGAGCACGACGCGGGCCAGCGGCGATCGGGCGGACGCGCGTCGACGGAAGTGCTGTGTGAATGCGCGGTTAGAAGGGATTGACGACGGACGGCCCCGCGCCGCGCTGTGCGGATTCGCACAACGCGCCCATACGCGCACAGCGCCGACGCTCATCGGCGCCGCCGATTTCACATGTGGGGCGAACCTTGTCAGGCTCGCCTCGCGAACCCGGAGGGTTCGCGCCACAGGAACGTGAAATCCGCGCTACGGCTGGAGCCGCCACACCGGACAGCGGCGGCAATGCAATGAGGAATGCTATTCCGCGCTGCCCGACGAGACGAGGGCGATAACGTCGTCACCAGTCATCGGCAGGATGTCCGGCTCGAATGGCGATTCCACGACGCCATCGGGTCCAGCGCTCAAGACGACGGTGTGCGCGCCAACCTCCATGGAGCGTACGTTCACGGCGTAGCGACGGCCCCACGGATCGGGCTGCACGTGCTCCTGCAGGTAGGACCCGCGCCAGCCGAAGAGCGCGCCTCGGGCGCGGCGCGCGTACCCGGCCGCGTTCGTCACGAGGTGGTCGTCCAGGTAACCGGCCGACCTCTCGCGTACGGCGGCTGCCCACATCTCCGTGCCCGCGCCACGCGTGTCTGGCACCGCGCCCGCGCCGACGAGCATGTCGTATGAGGCCCAACCGGTCTTCAAGTCTCTCTCTGCGGCGACGTCGTTGAACAGCCGTGTCAGGACCAGTCCGATCGTCCTCACGTCATGCTTCGCTCGCAGGAGCTTGGCTTCCTCCACATAGTCGTTCACCGCGGGCGCAGCCGCTGCGCTCAGGATGCTCAATGCCGTCAGAACCGTCGTCACCTCGGCCACGGAAAATCCTCGAATGCCGCGAAGCGACAGGCGTGGGAGTGTGCGCATGCCCACTCACGGCGCAAGTTGAACGCCATCGCGCGCGGCGAGGCGCCGCTCGAAATCCCTGAATATTTCGCGTATTTCATGCTGGTGGCCGGTCATGCCGTGTGCGGTGTGGGCGCGCAATGTCGATGCGCGCCGCCCATCGCACACCGGCGGATCGGATTGACGGCTCGCGGAAGGGCGCGGACCTACGCCCGCGTGGCGAGCTTCGCGAAGATCGGCCGCAGCCGCGCCGCGCTCGCCCCGAGCTCCTCGGGGAGCACGCGCATCTCGCCGACGACAGTCATGAAGTTGGTGTCGCCGCTCCAGCGCGGGACGACGTGCACGTGGAGGTGTTCGAGGATGCCGGCGCCCGCGGGCTTTCCGAGGTTGACGCCGACGTTCATCCCGTGCGGCTGATAGGCTTCGGTGAGCGCCGCCTCGGCGCGCTGCGTCAGCACGCCGACCTCGCGCAGCTCGGCGTCGGTGAGCGCGCCGAGCGTGGCCACATGGCGGTTCGGCACGATCATCAGATGGCCGTTGTTGTAGGGATACAGATTGAGGATGACGTAGCAGGTCGTCCCCTCGAAGACAACCAGCTCG
>JACPCS010000048.1 GCA_016184455.1 Acidobacteriota bacterium | reverse complement strand
GATCAGCCCGAGCCGGCGCTCGCCGCCTTCATGCGGACGCTGGAGCTGAGGCCGGGATTCCGCGACGCGCAGCTTCGCGTGGGGCTCTGCTGCGCGCGTCTCGAGCGGTATGACGAGGCGCTCGCCGCGCTGCGGGCGAGCGCTCGCGCGTTGCCGAACCATGCCGCGGAAGTCGCCCTCGCCGAAGGCAACGTGCACCGCGAACGGGGCGACGACCTCGCGGCCGAGCAGGCGTTCCGGCGGGCGTTGGCGGCGCGTCCCGGCTTTCCGCCCGCCAGCATCAACCTGGCGCTGCTGTGCACCCGGCAGGGCCGCCTGGACGAGGCGCTCGAGTGCGTGGATCGCGCGCTCGAGCCGTCGCCGGTCCACTCCGGAGCGCGGCTGCTGCGTGCACGAATTCTGGTTCGGCAGCAGCGCTTCGAAGAGGCGCGTGCGTGCGTCGAGGAGTCCGACAACGGGGACGAACAGGCCGAAGTGCTCGCCCTGCGTGGCGCCTGCGCGCTGGGCCTCGGCAATCTCGATGCGGCAGTCGCCGACCTCGGGCGGAGCGTGGCCGTGCGGCCGACGGACGAGGCGGCCGTGAACCTGTCGGCCGCGCTCGCGCACGCGCGGCGTCGGGAGCCGCGCGACGCCTCGACCGAGCTCGGCGCGGGCGGGGCGCCGTCGACGCTGCGGATCTTCTTCTATCAGCCGTACAGCCTTCCGTACGACGGCACGATGCCGCGCACGCACGGCCTTGGCGGGACCGAGAGCGCCATCGTCTATCTCGCCGAGGCGCTCGCGCGGCGTGGGCACCGGTGCGTCGTCTTCAACAGCGTGGCGGAGCCGGCAACGGTTGAAGCCGTCGAGTATGCGCGGTGGGAGACAATGCCCGCCCGAAGCCTCTCGCAGCCGCCCGATGTGGTGGTGGGCGTCCGCCACTGGCAGCTGTTCGGCCGCGTGCGCTTCGCACCCCTGCAGATCTTCTGGACGGGCGACGCGTTCGATCAGCCGTTCCTTACCGGATTCTCCGATCCGGCGCGGCGCGCCGAGATCGATCTCGTCATGCTGCAGAGCGAGTGGCAGATCGACACCTTCCACGCGCATCTCGGCATCCCGCTGCCGTCCATCGTCCGCACGACGCTCGGCACCGCCGCGTCGGCGGTCGTGCCGCCCCGGCCGTACGCGACCGGTCCGCGGCCGCACCGGATGGCGTACGCGAGCACGCCGTTCCGCGGCCTCGACGTCCTGCTGAAAGTATTTCCGCGGATCCGCGCCGCGTGCCCGGATGCAGAGCTCGACGTCTTCAGCAGCATGCGGGTGTACGGCGTCTCCGAGGCGGATGACCAGAAGGAGTTCGCTGCGCTGTACCGCCAGGCCGACCAGCCGGGCGTCACCCTCGTCGGCTCGCTGCCGCAACCCGAGCTGGCTGGCCGGCTCCAGCACGCGCGCGTGCTGGCGTATCCAAACCACTACGCGGAGACGTTCTGTATCGCGGCGGCCGAAGCGCAGGCCGCCGGCTGCGCCGTCGTCACGTCCGCGCGTGGCGCGCTGCCGGAGACCGTCGGGAGCGCCGGCATCTGCATTCCGGGTGATGCACGAAGCGGGGCCTATGAGGACGCGTTCGTCGAGGCGTGCGTGTCGCTCCTGACCGACGATGACCGGTGGCAGGACATGAGCGAGTGGGCCACGGCCCAGGCATCGGCGCGCTACTCGTGGCCGGCGATTGCCGAGCGCTGGGAGACGATCTGCCGCGCGGCGCTGGCCACCGAGGCGCCTGAGATTGGCCGCATCGCTGTCCACCTGATGGGTGGGCGGGGGGCTCTGGCGAAGCGCATGCTGGAGCGAGCCCCGCGTCCGGTGGACGTCCCCAGTGATGCCTGGCAGGCGCTCGCGTCATTGACGGCCTGGTGCGCCGGGGACGGTGACGTGCCGTCGCGCGACCGGCTACGGCTGCTGGCGCTGTACTTCCCGTCGCTCCGCCGCGCCGGCGCCCTCGAACAGGCGTTCGCGGCGGTGCCCGCAGAGATGGTGTCCGTTTAGCTCACGCCGCCACGGCCGACTCGATAGCCGGCCGCAGGACGCTCCGCCGCGCCTCGCTGGTTGCGCGCATCAGCAGCGCTTCGACGTCGGCCGCCCGCAGCGGCTCGGAGAAGAGCGTGCCCTGCGCGTTCGGACAGTCGAGCGCCAGCAGGCGCGCCGCCTGCGCCGCCGTCTCGACGCCTTCGGCGACCAGGCCGGTGGAGAGCTCGCGTGCCAGCGTCACGATGACGTTGGCGATCGGGCAATTCTCGTCGGTGCCCATGCGCGCGACAAACGACTGATCGAGCTTCAGCGCGTCGACGGGATAGCGCTGGAGATAGCCGAGCGACGAATATCCAGTCCCGAAATCGTCCAGATAGAGCGGCACCTGCATGCGGCGGAGCCGCTCGAAGTTGCGATCCACCACCTCGGAGTGCTTCATGAGCACGCTCTCGGTGATCTCGAGACAGAGCGTGCCCGGCCGGATGCCGCTCGCGGCGATGGCCGCCTCGACCTGGTCGACGAACTCTTCGTCGGCGAAGAGCTTCGACGAGATGTTGACCGACACGTACATCGGCCGGCCGAACTGCCGCTGCCAGGCCGCGAGCTGGCGCGAGGCTTCGCCGAGCACGTAGTGCGTGATCGGTACGATGAGGCCGGTCTCCTCCGCGACGCCGATGAACTCGGCCGGCATCGCCATCTCGCGATCGGGACGAGCCCATCGGATGAGCGCCTCGAGCCCGACGATCTCGGACGAGACGAGCTCGACGATCGGCTGGTAGAACACCACGAACTCGTTGCGCTCCACGGCGCGGCGCAGCTCCGTCTCGAGCGTCAGCCGGCTCATGGCGGAGGCGTGCATGCGCGGGTCGAACATCTCGTAGCCGCCGCGGCCCGCCGCCTTCGCGCGGTACATCGCCGTGTCGGCGTCGCGGAGCAGATCGGCCACCGATCGGTACTGCTCGCCTCCGAGCACGATGCCGATGCTGGCCGACGCATAGATCTCACGCCCTTCGATGTCGAACGGCGTGGCGAGCGCCTCCTGCATGCGCTCGGTGATGAGCCGCACGTCGTTCGGGTTGCTCACGTTGGTGATGAGCACCGCGAACTCGTCGCCGCCCAGACGCGCGAGCGCGTCTCCGGGCCGGAGCCGCGACTGCAGCCGGTGCGCGATGGCGATCAGGAACTGGTCGCCAATGAGGTGTCCGAGGCTGTCGTTCACCAGCTTGAAGCCGTCGAGGTCGATGAAGAGGACCGCGTAATGCGCGAAGCCGACGCGGGCCGCCTGCGCGATCTCGCGCTCCAGCAGCTCGCCGAAGAGCGCCCGGTTGGGCAGTCCCGTCAAGGGGTCGTGCCGCGCCGCGCGCGCCAGCGTTTCCTGCACGCGCCGCCACTCGGTGACGTCGGTCTGCGAGCCGGCCATCCGGATTGGCCGCCCGTGGTCATCGCGCACCGCAATGCCGCGGCAGAGGACCCAGCGGGTCTCGCCGTTGAGGTGCGGCATCCGGTACTCGTGCTCGAAGTGAGGCGTGCGGTCCTGGAGATGGGCGTCGAGCGCCTCGCGCAGCCCCTGCCGATCCTCTTCATTGACGTGCTGCAGCCACTGCTCGATGTTGGCGATCGGCGTCTCCGGTGAGAGGCCGATCATCAGCTTCCACCGCTCGGAGCAGTAGAGCGCGTCGGCCGGAACGTCCCAGTCCCACAGGCCGTCGTTCGACCCGGCGGCCGCCAGCGCGTACCGCTGCTCCGAGCTGCGCGCCGCCTCGAGCAGCCGGACGGCCTCCTCGTTGTGGTGCTTCTCGGCCGCGATGCGGTCGACATACATCCGGTAGGAGCGGAACGTCAGATAGACCGGCGCCAGCGCCAGCGGCAGCAGCCAGCCGTCGCTCACCTGCCACATCCCGATCGCGGCGGCGGCCGCGCCGGCGCCGACGAAGTAGCTCGGCGCCGTCCAGAGGAAGTTCGCGTGCCACGCGGTGAAGAGCGGCTGGCGGGTGGTGAGCGCGACGGCGATGGCGACGAGCGCGGTGTTTGTCAGGTAGTAGACCAGCGCGGTCGCCACAAGCGGCTTTGCGTTGGCCAGGATGCTGAACGTGCCTGGCTGGCCGCCGACGTACTCGAACGTATGCCCGGCCGCCTGCACGGTCAGCATCAGCGCCGCTACGTTGAAGGCGACGCGGAACGTCGGGTTGTAGCGTGCCGTGGCGATGCGCGACTGCGTCCAGGCGCTGACGGCCGCCAGCAGCATGGCCGGTCCGGTGCCGAGCAGCAGCAGCGCGGCGAAGTCGAACGTGTACGAAATCGAGAGGTTCGAGGCGCTGCTGCCGAGCGGCAGCCGCAGCTTCAGCGCCGACGCCAGCGAGGAGGCGACCAGCAGCACCAGAAATATACGAACGTTCGGAATGTGCAGTGGCCCCATCACCGCGAGGACGGTCGCGGCCGCGAGCAAGATGCCGACGACAAAGAGACGGGCCGGGCCCGGAAGATCCTTGAGGGTGGTCGCGCGGGCTTTGCTGGCGCGGCGCTCTTCCCACCAACGGGTTACGTGACCGCGGAGCGTCGCGAACCTGCGCGTGTGGAGCATTGCCGGACTCGAGAGCAATGAAGACGCCAACCTCTCAGGCGCCCACGTCCTGGGATGGGCAGGAGAACCCGTTGTGTTCCAAGGGGTTACGACTTCTGTCATACACGGCCGCCCGCGTGCGGTACTCAGAATTCTGAGAAGGTCAGAGAATCTTGTTGCGGGTGGAAATGCTGAAGCCGGGTCTCGCGGCGGATCGGATCGACCCGCCGCAGACCCGGCGCATGGCCTATTCGGCCCAGAGGAGCTGTTCGCTCCAGATCAATTGCTCGCCCCAGAGGATCTGCTCGCCCCAGAGGATGTGTTGGTCGTTGACGCCATTCTGCCCGGAAGGGGAGGCCGTCGGCGGCGGATCGGGCAGCGCCGCGTTCGCTTTCACGTTGTCGCCCCAGATCACGTTGTCGCCCCAAATCAGGTTATCGCCCCACAGGACGTTCTCGCCCCAGACGATGTTGTCGCCCCAGACGAGGTTGTCCCCCCAGACGACGTTGTCGCCCCAGATGACGTTGTCGCCCCAGAGCACGTTATCGCCCCAGAGGACGTTCGAGGCCCACGCCGGCCGGTTCGCGTAGGTGGTGTCGCCCCACACCAGGTTGTCGCCCCAGATCAGGTTCTGCGCCCAGGGCAGCGGGTCGCCGATCTCCGAGAACGGGCTGACGCCTGTCGTCAACCACCACGATCCCACAGGCATGGACGTGTCGATCGCCGCCACGAGGGCGAGCGCGCCGTGCGCGTTCACCGCGCCGGCGCCCTGCGTCAGCCGGTCGTACAGGAGGAGGGCGTCGTCGTGCATCGTGAGCGCCGTGAACTGCAGGATCGCTTTCACCACGTTGGGCGTCAGCGCCGGCCGTCCGGTTGGCAGCCCCTGACGGTTGGCTTCGATCATCAATGCGGCGATGCCCGTCACCACCGGCGCGGCCATGCTCGTGCCCGTCAGCCGCATATAGGTGAGCCCGCCGTTCGAGTTGGGCACGAGCAGGTGCGGGAAGTTCTGATACAGCGTCTTGCCAATGGCCGCCGGTCCCACGAGATTCAGCGCGGGGGCGACCAGATCGGGCTTCGCATAGCCGTCGTACCACGTCGGCCCGCGCGAGCTGAACGGCAGCACGCGGTCGTCATCGCGCGTCACCGTGTTCATCGTCCGTCCAGCGCCGACCGTGATGGCCGCGCGCGCGTTGCCGGGTGACGTGATGCCGCCATACCCGACCTGGCCGGTGACGAAATTAGTCCCGACGTTGCCGGCCGACACGACGACGACGAGGCCGGCGGCGGATGCGCGCTCGACCGCCAGCACCAGAGGGTCGGTGTTCGCCGATTCGAGCGGAGGATGGCCCAGCGACAGGTTGAGAATGTCGAGGCCGAGCGCCGCCTTGTTGGCGGTGGCAAAGTCGAGCGCGGCGATCACGTCGCTCGTGTAGCCGCGGCCCGTGCTGTCGAGCACGCGCAGGCCGATGAGCCGCGCCTGCGTCGCGATGCCGCGGTACAGCCCGTCGGAGTTGAAGCCGGTGCCGCCAATCACACCCGCGATGACGGTGCCGTGGCCGTAGTCATCACTCGCGTTGGTCGCCTTGCCGCCTCTCGTGAAGTCGTAGAAGGCCACGACCCTGCTGTCGAAATCGGCGGTCTTCATGATGCCGGAATCAACGATCGCGATGCCGACGCCGGCGCCGGTCAGGCCATCGGCCGCGTTGAGACCGAGCGTCTCTGCGAGCAGCACACCCGATACCGGCACGCCGTTGTCCGAGTGCGCCTTGACGGGCGCATCGAGCGAGACCCCAAGCACGCCCTCCTCACGTGCGAGCGCATCGAGCGCGTGTGCCGGTACCTCCAGCGTGAGCGCCGAGATGCCCGTATGCTCATGTCTGATGCCGTGCCCCTGCTGCTGGGACTTCCGCTTCAGGCTGTCCCGTCGCGACGAGCGCCGTGATACCGGTAGCGAGGATCCAGCGGAACGCCGAGCGGAACCGGTTCGTCACGTCTGCCTCCGATGCCTGCATGCAGATGCGGGTTCGCTATTCCCAGATCACCTTCCGCCTGGGTCCCGGTCCTGCGAGTGCGAGGTGGAGCTGCTGGAGCCGCGCGGGACGCTCGTTGATCAGTGTGAGTCTCATGTCCATGTCCTTCCTCAAAGTTCTGGTTGTTCGAGCCTTGACCGTCGTGACCTACTGTGCGGTCAGGACACTGGTTCTCGAGCCCCGCTGATACGAGGTGGTGCCGTCCGTGGTGGTACTTCCATCGAGCGTTGTCTCCGAGCTCAGTGACAGGGAGGTGCTATCCGAGCTCACGGACAAATTGTTGGTCGAGCTGAAGGAGAAGCTGCTCGACGTCGCGGGCTCGCCTGCACTCGAGGTGTCACCCCAGACCAGGTTCTCGCCCCAGACCAGGTTCTCGCCCCACACGAGGTTCTCGCCCCAGACGACGTTCTCGCCCCACACGAGGTTCTCGCCCCACACGAGGTTCTCGCCCCACACGAGGTTCTCGCCCCAGACGACGTTCTCGCCCCACACCACGTTGTCGCCCCAGATCACGTTTGCGGCGAAAGACGAGCGATGTGAGTAGACGGAGTCGCCCCAGATGAGGTTGTCGCCCCAGATCAGGTTCTGTGCCCACTGCAGCACGCCCTGGATGTCGGAGCTCGGAGACACGCTGGTGGTCAACCACCAACTGCCGACCGGGATCGACGTATCGATGCTCCGCGCGAGCGTGAGTGCGCCGTGCGCGTTGAGACCCCCGGCGCCCTGCGTCATCCGGTTGTACGTCGCGCCGGTCTCGTCGTGCATCGTGAAAGCGGTGAACTGGAACATGGCCTTGATCGCATTGGCGGTCAGCGGTGGTCTGGGCGTGGGTAGCCCCGTCACGGGATCGATCAAGGCGGCATGCGCCGTGCGATTCGCCTGGATGACGAGGGCTGCGACACCGGACGTGACGGCCGTCGCCATGCTCGTGCCGGTCAACCGGATGTAGGTGAGCGCCCCGCTCGCATCCGGCATCAGCAGGTTGGGGTAGTTCACCGCGAGGTAGCTCCCGGGCGCGGCGGGCGCGACGAGCTTGTGACCCGGAGCGATGAGGTCCGGTTTCGCGTACTGCTCGTACCACGTCGGGCCGCGAGAGCTGTAAGGACCGATGACGTCATCGGTACGCGGGACCGTCGCCATCGTGTGGCCCGATCCGACCGTGATGGCCGACCGCGCGTTGCCGGGCGTGGAAATGCCACCGTACCCGGGCAGCCCCGTCGACGAATTGATCCCGTTGTTGCCGGCCGACGCGATCACCACGATTCCCGCAGCGGACGCATTCTCCACGGCGAGGTCGAGCGGGTCGGTGGACGCGTGCTCGAGCGGTGGGTGGCCGAGTGACAAGTTGATGATGTCGATCCCGAGCGCCGCCTTGTTCGCGATGGCGAACTCGACAGCCTCGATGACGTCGCTGGTGTAGCCGCTGCCGTTTGCGCTGAGCACCTTCAGGCCGATGAGCGAGACGCCCGGTGCCATGCCGGTGTACAGACCGTTGGACTGTGCGCCACTGCCGCCGATGAGGCCCGCGACGTGCGTCCCGTGGCCGTAGTCGTCGAATGGCGCCGTCGCGGCGTTTGCGGTGGTGGTGAAGTCGTAGAAGGCCGTGATCCTGTCGCCGAAATCAGGCAAAGGTGCGATTCCGGAATCGATGACGCCCACGCCCACGTCAGCGCCGGTGAAGCCGTCGGCGGTGTTGATGCCGAGCGTCTGCTGCAGCACCACGCCCGACGTTTCGGGCACCGTGGTCTGGAAGGCCTGCACGGGCGCGTCGAGCGAGATCGAGAGCACGCCCGGCGTCAGGGCCATCGCGTTGACCGAGCGCGCTGGGAGCTCGAGCGACAGCGCGGAGATCCCGTTGTGCTCCCGGCGCAGCGTGTGTCCCTGCCGCCGGAAGGCGTTTTTCAGTGCCGCGCGGTCGCGCGGGTTCACGCGCACGATGACGCGGATGCGGTCGCCGCCGCCGCGGGCCGCGGCGGATGCGACCTCCGTGTCCATGGGTGCGCGTGAGCGTTGGGCCTGGGCGGGCTGGATCATCGCCGCCATCGCGACGACGACGAGGACAGCCCACCATTTCGAGTGGTAGGAGGCGGATTTTGTCATGCCCCGCCCGTGAGCAACGGGGACGCCAACCCCACGGCGGTCGCCCACCAGTCGACATCCGCGAAATATGGCCGGAAATCCGTGTGGATCGCCGTGGACGCGCGTGTGCAGGTTTTCTGAGTTTTTTCAGAACTTCCTACCCGCGTCAGAGTCTCTCTGTGGTGGAGGAAACTTCCGAACTCCCAACTCCCAAGGACGCCAACTCCCAAAACGCGAGTTGTGGCGTTGGGCGTTGGGAGTTGATGGGATCAGGCCACGCGCCGCGTGCGGCCGGCCTTTCTTTTGCGATAGAGCGCCACCGGGAGGTTGCACTCCTGCTGATAGAGAAAGGCGTGGAAGCGCTTGTAGTCGGCGGGAGGCAGATTGAAGACCTTGAGCAGCATCGTGTAGCTGCCACCCGTCGTGTGCAGCCCGCGGTCGATGATCGCCGCGAGCTCCGTTCGCGTCAGCTCGCGCGCCTTGAACGCGGCGTACACGACGCTCCAGAAGTCCTCGCCGGCCGCCATCCGGTTCCAGAGGCTCGCGACCCGATCGAGCCCGTGCTCGCTGAGCGCGGCGTCCATGACGGTCGGCGGCGCCGGGGCCCGAGAGACCGCGGCCGGCGGCGCCGGCGGCGGCGCGCCGGGCGCGGCCAGCGACAGTGGCGGCAGCGTCGCCCGCGCCTCGCGAATCTCGGACGGGAGATGGTCGGGGGTAATGGCGCCGTCCGGCTCGGCGAGCACGAGCCGCTCGGTGATGTTCTTCAGCTCCCGGACGTTGCCCGGCCACGCGTAGGCGATGAGCAGCTGCGCGGCGTCAGGATGGATCCCGGGCACGGCGAGCCGGTGCGCCGCCCCCGCGCGCTCGAGGTAATGGCGCACGAGCGGCAGGATGTCCTCGGCGCGGTCGCGCAGCGGCGGCACCACGATCTGGATCACGTTGAGGCGGTAGTACAGGTCCTGGCGGAACGCGCCGGCGGCAATCTGCGCGGGCAGGTCCCGGTTCGTCGCCGTGATCAGCCGGACGTCGACGCGGCCCGCCGGCCGGTCGGCGCCGACCGGCTGGATCTCGCCGGTCTCGGTGAACCGCAGGAGGATCGCCTGCATGCGCGCGCTCATCTCGCCGAGCTCGTCGAGGAACAGCGTGCCGCGATTGGCCTGGCGGAGCAGCCCGACCGTGTCGCGGTCGGCGCCGGTGAAGCTGCCGCGCGCGTGGCCGAAAAGCTCCGACTCGAGGAGCGTTTCGGCGATGCCGCTGCAGTTGACCGCGACGAACGGCGCATCGCGGCGCGCGCTCTGTGCGTGGATGCGGCGGGCGACGACCTCTTTCCCGACGCCGGTCTCGCCGACAATCAGCACCTTCGCGTGCGTACGGGCGGCGCCCGCAATCTCGTCGTGCAGCCGGCGCGCGGCCGGACTGTCGCCGACGAGCATGGGCGGCTCCTGGGCGCGCGCAGACGGGAGGGAACCGGAATGTACTGACACAGTCTCCTTGACGGTGGGTGAGGCTGGGCGCAGCCCTACCCGCCTTCCCGTGAATCGGCCGCGCGCGCCCGACCTTTAGAAAACGGGGTCGTATTCAAGATTTCATGGGACGTGCCGATTGCGTGGACGTTGGTGTCACATTGGCGAGAACCGCAAAACGGGTTACGGGTTAATCGACATGAAGGACGAAGAGCTGCGCGCTATTCGAGCCCGCCTCGAAAAAGCCTCCGACGGACCCTGGTTCGTGCGGCGGATTCCCAATTCGTACGAAAGCCAGGCCGGCGATCGCCACACACACCCCTGCGTGCGCGGCTTCCGGGTGCCGAGGCGGCTCTACAACCTGGCCTGGCAGCAGTGCGAGGCGGACGCGGAGTTCATGGCCGAGGCGCGGCAGGACGTCCCCAACCTCCTGAACGAGGTGGAACGTCTCCGAGCGATGCTGGGCGAGTGCCAGGCGGCGCTCGAGGAGCTCGCCCGGCAGCGCACCGTGTCGCCGGAGGATGCGGCCCAGATCGCGCAATACCTGGCCGATGAACAGACGCGTTGGGCGGATCGGCCCGAGCGCCGACCGGCGGACGTGCGGCGGCTGTACCTCTCGCAGTCGCCACTCCGGCCGAAGGATGCGATCGCGGCGCTCAGCAAGCCGCGGCGGGTGGGATGAACCTTTGAACCCGTCTACCCCTTCCGGTCCACGATCGAGGCGCCCGCCAGCGGCGGCGCTACGACCTTCCGATAGGCGGCCAGCGTGTTTTCTCCCTGCTCGAGCGCACGCGCCGCGAAGCGCCGCGCCAGCTCCGCCTCTTTGAGCGCCTCCAGGGAATCGTGGTCGGAAGCGACAATGGTGGAGACGAGCGCCGCGGCCACCCGGTGCAGCGACGCCAGCTCCTGATACTCGGGACTACCCTGAAGATCCTGCCAGCGCTCCAGGAGCGTGAGGCGAATCGGTTTGATCTCGTGCTCGATCGTCACGATGCTCGCCATGAGCTGATCGCGCTCGTCGGTCACCATCGCCAGTCCCTCGAGATCGCCGCGGTGGCTCGCATCGCGCTGGCGCTCGGCCAGCCCCTCGAGCCGCCGAAGGAGCGCGAGCTCCGCTTCCAGTCCGGCGCGGTACTGTGCGGCGAGCGCGAGCACCTCGGGCGTCACGGCTGGGGCGCTCCCGGCGAGGGCCCCGCGATCTGCGCCCATCCGTCGCGCAGCGTCGTCAGCACCTTCTGCACCTCGTCGAGGGCGCCGGTCTCCTGCCGCAGCGTCACATCCAGCAGCCGCGAGTTGATGTAGGCGTACAGGCGATCGAGCTCCTGCGCGATCGGTCCGCCGCACTCGAGGTCGAGCGTGTTCTGGAGCTGCGCGATGATCGCCAGGGTGCGGTCGATGGCGGCGCCGCGGGCGGCGATGTCGCGGCGCGCGACCGCGCGGCGCGCTTCGGCGACGAACCGCAGGGCGCCGTCGTACAGCATGACGACGAGCTCGACGGGCGACCGCGATTGGGCCTCGATCCGCCGGTAGGCGTCAGCGCCCGTGCGGTGCGTCATCAGAACAACCTGTACTGCGCGCCAATCGTCGACAGCGAGGCGCTCTGGCTGTTGAGGCGGCTCATGGCCAGATCGGCGGCAATGTACTGCTGCTGCAGCGCGCGGCGCCGCACCGCGAGCTGCGCCTCGAGCGTGTTCAGTCGATTCGTGATGGTGCTCACCTGGTCGGTCAGCTGCTCGCGGATCAGGGCCACCAGGCCGCCGGTCTCCGTGTAGTCCTCGACGAGCGCCGCCAGCGTCCCGAACGCGCCGCTCGTCTCGGCCGTCGAAAAGAGCGTCTGCACCGCCGTCGGCGCCGTCGTCATGGCGTCTTCGAAGGCGTCTTCATCGAGCGTCATCTTGCCCTTGGCGTCGAAGCCGATGCCGACCGCGGCGAGCCGCGTGTACGTGCTGCCGGTATAGTCGTCGAGCAGCGCCGATCGCATCGAATCGAAGAAGCCGCGCAGGACCGGGTTGCGCGCGATGCTCGCCTTGCCGGCCACCGCAGCCGCGTTCTGATCCTTGTTGAATGTGACGAGGTCGTTGTACGCCGTGATGAACTTGTTGACCCGCGCCTTGGCTTCGGTCAGGTTGCGCGTGACCCCGACGGT
>JACPCS010000034.1 GCA_016184455.1 Acidobacteriota bacterium | reverse complement strand
GCCTCGATCTCGATTTCCACCTCGATGCGGTCGCCGACCACCACGCCGCCGGTCTCGAGCACCTGGTTCCACGTGAGGCCGAAGTCCCGCCGGTCGATCGTCGTCCTGGCTGTGAACGCGGCGCGCTCGTTGCCCCACGGATCCTTGGCGATGCCGTGCACCTCCACGTCGAGCGTCACGTCGCGCGTGGTGCCCTTGATCGTGAGCTGACCCAGCACGCGGAGCCGATCGCTGCCGTTCGGCACGACCTGCGACGACTTGAACGCGATCTCCGGATAGCGCTCCACGTCGAAGAAGTCGGCTGACCGCAGGTGCGCGTCGCGGTCGGCAACGCTGGTATCGATGCTGGTGGCGTCGATGACGACGTCGACGGACGCACGGCCGAAGTCGGCTGCCGGTGCGACCACCGTACCGTTCCATCGCCCGAACTGGCCGCGCACCTTCGCGATCACGAGGTGCCGCACGGAGAAGTGAATGCCGGAGTGGCTGCTGTCGATCTCCCAACGCTCGCTGTTCATGTGATCTCCTGTTTGAAGCCCCCTTCGGGGTGCCGCATCCCTCTCCGCAACGACACTGCCATGCTGAGTCCCCAGTGTTTTCAATGACTTACGTGTCGTCGCCTCGCGAGGCCGCTATCGTTCTGATACGATCGCCTCTCATTCTGAGAGAGGCAGATCGCGATGCGTGCAACCGACCTGGACCTGAAAGAACTGCTGCAGGTGGACCCGGCGGGAGGCATCCTCCGTTTCGGGCACGAGCGGGTGCTGCTGCTCGATGCAGTAGCGCTCGGGCTGCTGCGCCGCGAGCTGATCGAGATGCTCGGGATGACGGGCGCGCGCGCGATGCTGACGCGGTTCGGGTACGCGCACGGCTGGCGGACGGCCGAGAACCTGCGCACGGCGTTTCCCTGGGACAGCGAGGACGAGTGGCGGCACGCCGGCGGCCGGCTGCACACGCTGCAGGGCCTCGTGCGTGTCGGCGCGCCGGAGGACGGCCAGCGCTCCGGAACGCTCCCAATCGGCAACTCAATCTGGGAGGACTCGTACGAAGCCGAGCAGCACCTGCTCCACTTCGGCCCCGCCGACGAAACGGTCTGCTGGACGTTGACCGGCTTTGCGAGCGGGTATCTCTCGCGCGCGCACGGCCGCGAGATCTACTGTGTCGAAGAGCGCTGCCGCGGCAAGGGCGACGCGGTGTGCCGGCTCGTCGGCCGCCCGGTCGAGGAGTGGGGCGAGACGATCACGCCGCATCTGGCGTTCTATCACCAGAAGTGCCTGGACGCGGCGCTGTCGCATGTCACCGACGAGCTCAAGCGCGTCGAGCGTCGTCTGGACGCGCGACGGCGCGAGCTGGCGGCGGCGGAAACGGGCCCGGCGGCGGCCGGATCGTCCTTGCACGTCGAGAGCCCCGCGATGATGCGCATCCTCGATCTCGCGCGGCGAGTGGCGCAGGTCGATTCGACGGTGCTCCTCACGGGCGAGAGCGGCGTCGGCAAGGAACGCGTGGCGCGGTTCATCCATGACCAGTCGGCCCGCACCGCCGGACCGTTCATCGCCGTCAACTGCGGTGCCGTTCCAGAGAGCCTGCTCGAGTCGGAACTGTTCGGCCACACGCGCGGCGCCTTCACGGGCGCGACGCAGGATCGCGTCGGTCTCTTCGAGGCGGCCAATGGGGGCACGCTTCTGCTCGACGAGATCGGCGAGGTGCCGCCGTCGGTGCAGGTGAAGCTGCTGCGCGTGCTGCAGGAGCGCGAGATTCGACGCGTCGGCGAGAACCGGAGCCGGCCGGTGAACGTGCGCGTGCTGGCCGCCACCAACCGCGATCTCGTCGCGGAGATCCGCGGCGCGCGTTTCCGCCAGGACCTGTACTACAGGCTGCGCGTCGTGGAGATCACGGTGCCGCCGCTGCGGGAACGGCGGGAGGACATCCTTCCGCTGGCGAGGGCGTTTCTGGCCGCGGCTGCCACGCGCACCGGTCGAACAGTGACCGGCCTCACACCGGCGGCCGCCCACCAGCTGCTACGCTACGGCTGGCCGGGCAACGTCCGCGAGCTGGAGAACGCGGTGGAGCGCGCCGTGGTGCTCGCGCAGGGGAGCCGCGTCGACGTCGACGATCTGCCGCAGGACATCGGCCTCGCCACGCCGAGCCCCGCTGGAGTCGGCGACATACGGCCGCTGGCCGAGGTCGAACGGGACTATATTACGTCGGTCGTCCGGGCCGTCGGCGGCAATCGCGCGCAGGCCGCGGCAAAGCTCGGGATCGGCACTGCGACGCTCTATCGCAAGCTCAAGGAGTACGGGACATGAAGCAGTTTGTGACGACGCGCTGGACGGGCGGCGTGGTTCTCGGCGCGCTGATCGGGCTGACGGTCGCGGCGATCGGCGCCTTCACGGCTCCAGACGTGTCTCCGTCGGACGTCGCCGCGCTCCAGTCCGACAAGACGGCGCTCGAGCAGCAGCTGGCATCGATGACGCCGACGCTCGTCGTGCAGGCAGGGCAGCTCGCGCAGGCGCCGCAGACGACACAGCCCGCAGGCTGGGACACGCCCGAGTCGATTCGCGGCCGCATCCGGCTGCTCGCCACCTACGACTCGAGCGGCCCGGACGCCTGGGACGTCACGGCGCATCCGACCGTCTTCATCACGAGCGAGGGCGTTGAAAAAGGCGCGCGGAAATCCGGCGTCTACGTGATCGATGCGTATTCCAAGCAGGTGGTCGCGTCGGCGCTGTTCGATCTCGGTGAGGAAACCACCGAGAACCCGCACAGCGTCGGCATGTCGCCTGACGGCCGCTGGCTGTATCTCGGCCAGATGCATCGCCTGCGGGCCACCGGCCAGATACGGACCGTGCTGATGATCGTCAACGCGCGGACGCTGAAGCTCGACAAGGTGCTCGAGGGCCAGGCGCGCGTCGACTGGTTCCATCACATCACCGGCTTCAAGGACTGGATGGGGCGCGACCGCGTGATGGTCGCCTTCGGCCGCACGCCCGGCGGGGGGCCCCACTACCTGCTCGACCCGCACGACAACAACCGGGTCGTCCGCGCGATCACGATCGAGGACATCGGCTACAAGATCGGCCACCCGTATCCGACGGTCGATCCGACAGGCCGGTTCGTGTACGTCTCGGTGTTCGCACCGCACTGGCAGTCGAAGCTGCACAACACCGCGGGCATCGCGAAGCTCAATCTCGAGACAGGCGCGGTGACGATTATCCCGTTCGTCGGCGACAACCCGATTGGGATGGCGCACACCTCCGACGGCCGGTACACGTACGTGAACGACGCGCACGGCGATGCCGTCTACAAGATCGACGACGTCACCAATACCGTCGTCGATGACACGAACGCGGGCGTGGCCGGACCGTACGGGCTCGTGCTGAACTGGGACGAGACGATCCTGTATCCGATCGGCAAAGGCGAAGGCACGCACAACGTCGGGTCCGTCGTTGGCATGGTCACCACTTCACCGTTCGCGGCGCCGCGCCAGATGCTGCATCAGCTGCCGATCCATCTCGGCGGCTCGGCGTCGAGCATCGATCACGGCGTGCTGCACCCGGATCCGAAGGTCAACGAGCTCTGGGTCACCAACATGAACGGGTGGGAAACCATCGTGCTCGACCTGAACACGCACAAGGTGAAGGCGTACATTCCGACGCCGAACGGCGGCGACACGCACTCGGGCGGCTTCGTCCGCTACGCGCCTGACTGGAAGGGCGAGCTGCTCGCCGACATGGGCGGGCCGAAGGGTCCGATGTACGCGGTCATGCGCCAGCGTGTGGCCGCGGCGCAGAAGGCTGCGCCGGCGCAGGCGGCGGCCGCGTCTGCGGCTCCCGCGCCGGCGGCTCTCGCGGTGGCCGGCACGGTGTCCGGCCGGATGATCTTCGAGAAGACCGCGGGCGGCATCGGCTGCGCGGCGTGCCACGGCCTGAACGGGCGAGGCGGGGCGCAGCTGAACGCACCCGACATCCGCGGCGCCGATGAGGCGCGGCTCCGCGCCGCGCTGGCCGGCGTGGCGGCCATGAGCCGCATCACGCTCAACGACGCGGAGATTGCCGCAGTCGTGGCGTACCTGCAGGAGCTGAACACGCAGCCATGAAGGGCCTCCCGCGGTCGATCGGTCCGGCTGAAGCCGGACGCCACGTACTGGCGGCGGCCATCGGCGTGATTGCGCTGTCCGCGGGCGCGCCCGCCGCGCACCCCTCGACTACCGCTCGGGGTGCCCTGAGCAACGTCGAAGGGCAGTCGCCAGCGGGCGACCATGTGTCGCATTCGGCGCACGCGGCGGTGTCCGAGCCGTCCACGCTCGACTTCACCGTCAACGTCGCCGTCTCCGACACGGCGATCCTGCCTTCGTCGGTGTTCGTACCTGCCGGACGGCCGGTGCAGCTCGTGCTGCGGAGCCGCGGCTCGCTCGAGCACCACTACCGGGTCGTCGGCCTCGTGCCCGACGCGGTGTCGTGGATGGCCATCCTGTCTGAGGGCGCGCCGGCCGCGGTCTCGACTGAAAACCACGATCACCACGGCCGGACGTTTGTGTCGTGGCGCGGCCCGTCTCCGGCGGGCATCCGTCCGAGCGGCCGGGAAGTGCACGCGTACGTCTCGGGAGAGCGTCGCGTCGATGCGGTGCTCTTTACCGCCACCGAGACCGGGACGTATGTCGTGCAGTGCGATCTCCATCCTCAACAGGTCGCGCACCTGACGGTCTTCGATGCCGGTCCGGCTGAAGCCGGACACTACGTACGTGGCGTCCGGCTTCAGCCGGACCCGGTGAGCCGGCACGCGCTCACGGCGGCGCTGACGAAGGACCTCGGAACGGTCGACTACGGGGGTGCGAGCGGCGTGCGCGTCGAAGCGACGTACGCGCCCGCGGAGTACGTCACGCAGATCCTCGGCGAGGCGACCCCCGGCGACTTGAACGCGGATGAATACGTCGCAGTACTGCTCAGCGAGCGTCTCCACACGGCGAACCTGCCCGATGTCGCGGTGCCCGCCGACCTGCGCGTCAACGGTGCGCCGGTGCCGCTGATCGATCGGCGGACGGTCGCCGACTCGCCGCACCATCGGGCGACGGTCTATCGGTTCGCGCGCGATGCGTCATTCGGCACCGGGCACCAGATGATGACGCTGCATCTGGCATCGGGGCAGGAGGCGACCTGGCATCTGCCGCTCGTGCTGCCGCGGACGACCGGCGAATCGGCGACCGGCGGCTTTGCCGATCAATGGGCGCTCGTCCTCGCGCTGCTCGGTGGGATGCTCGCGGCGATGTGGCCGTGTCTGTTCCAGCTCACGGTGTACTTCATCCCGGCGCTGGCGGGGGTGGCGATGCAGAACGGCGGTCCTCAGGGCGGCAGCCGGCGTCGCCAGGTGCTGACGGCGGCGTTCTACTTCATCCTCGGCTTCACCTTTATATATACGGCGACCGGCGCGCTCATCGGCTACGCCGCCGGCCGGCTGGGGAGCACGGGCGAGTTCGAGGCCTGGCAGCGGTACATCGGCGTGGCGGCGGGGCTCGTCGTGCTCGGCCTGGCGCTGCGCGTGGCCGCGAAAGTGCGTGCGCCGCTCGTCTGCCGGATGCCGGTGCTGTCGCGGATGGCCCATTCCGGTGCGCCCGCCACGCGTCTGGAAATGATGGTGGCCGGACTGGCCTTTGCCACCGGCTGCATGACCTGCTTCGGCTCGGCCCTCGTCGTCGGCATGGTCGTCTACGTCGGCCTTGCCCAGTCGGCGTTCTACGGCGCGATGGTGCTCTTCCTCTTCTCGCTCGGCATGGGCATTCCGCTCGTGATCGCGGCGATGGCGATGGCCCGCGCGCTGCCGCTCCTGCTGAAGCTCGAACGGGCCGTGCCGTGGATGGGGCTCGCGAGCGCGGCGCTCATGGCGGCCTTCGGCCTGCTGCTCATCAGCGGCAACTACATGGCGGTGTCGGAATGGACGTACCGCCTTGCCAGCCTCAGACCATGACGCGCTTGTCGCGTCATTGACTCAGCCGTAGGAATCGCCTACTGTCCGGTGTTCGATTCACGTCTCGAGGTCGAGACCGGAGGCAAGCAGAATGTCAGAAAGGGTCCTGCGGCGTGTCTTGTTCGCTCTGTTCATTCTCGCGTCGCCGATCGCCGGCTACGCGCAGGAAGCCGTGCTGGCTGGCACCGTCAGCGATTCAACCGGCGGCGTCCTGCCGGGTGTCACGGTGACGGCCGTGCACGAAGCCACGGGAAACACGTTCATCGGCGTCACCGACGAGCGCGGAGATTTTCGCATTCCGGTGCGCGTCGGCGGCTACCGGATCACGCTCGAATTGCAGGGATTCACGACCGTCACCCGTACCGGTCTGAACCTCCTGGCCGGTCAGACGATCACGCTTCCCCTCGAGATGCCACCATCGGCGCTCCAGGAGACGGTCACGGTCACCGGCGAGGCGCCGCTCGTCAACCTGACGCAGACGAACGTGAGCGGGAACATCAACCCCCAGCAGGTGCGCGAGTACAACACGAACATCGACGGCCAACAGGTGAGCAGCAGCCTGGGGGGCGGCCGGCAGCCGCTGTTCAGCCAGGAGATGATTGCCGAAATGCAGTTCATCTCGAACCGGTTCGACGCCACGCAGGGCCGCTCGCTGGGCGTGCAGGTGAATGTGATCAGCAAGTCGGGCACGAACCGGTACGCAGGCTCCGTTCGAGGCAACTTCCGCGACGATCGGTTCAACGCGGAGCACCCCGTCCTGGAGCAGGTGGTGCCAATCACCGAACAACAGATCGCCTCGACGTTCGGCGGCCCGATTCTCCGCGACCGCTTGCACTTCTTTGCCTATCACGAGTACGACCGCAATCCCAGTCTCGCCGTGTGGAACACGGTCTTCCCGCTCTACAACGTCTCGCGGGACAACCTCATCACCACGAAACAGGGCGGGGTGCGTCTCGATTATCAGCTCTCCGCCCAGACCCGCCTGATGGCGAAGGGCGACCTCTGGCGCAACTGGAACGACGGCTTCACCGGCGGCAACATCTTTCCCGGGCAGTCATCTACCACGCGTGAGACCGGGAACAACCTCAACATCCAGCTCACGAGTGTCTTGAGCAATCGGTCCGTCAACGAAGTCAAGACGGGGTACGCGGGCTACTACTACTTCAACACCTGCCAGACCAGATGGACGAATCACTGGTACAAGGATGATGGGCCGTACGGAGCCGTGCAGGAGTGTGGTCCGGTCATCAACTTCACCGGCTTCAACTTCGGCGGCAACCAGGGCTATCCGCGGCATCGGGGCCAGGACCGCTACTGGATCCGCGACGACTTCAGCACGTCGTACGAGTTGCGCGGGCGCCACGACCTGAAGCTCGGCGGCGAGTTCCTCTACCACCACGAGATGAGCGCCAACTGCACGCGTTGCCGTGGGCAGTTCGACGCCCGGGGAGGCGTGCGGCCGTCAGCGGCCAACATGCAGGCGTGGTTCCCCGATCCCTTCAACGCCGACACCTGGAATCTGGCGGCGATTTCGCCGCTCGTGCGCACATTCACGATCGGCATCCACAAGGGGCGCCGCGATCCCGACAACATGCCGATGTACGGCGCCTGGGT
>JACPCS010000144.1 GCA_016184455.1 Acidobacteriota bacterium | reverse complement strand
ACAAGGAAGAAGAAGTCGAGGAGATTCGATTCCGGTTTGCGGTCGTCCCTCTCGTCGGCCGCAATTGGTTGAATCGACGACATCTTGTACTGGTGAGCCTCACTTTCGCCAGTTGGAACCAACTGAGCGGTTGGTTGAAGGCAGTCGACGCCTTGCGGCGGGCCGCATGACGTTACGCGCGGCGGCCCGTTGTGAGTGCTTCCATTCGAGACATGCGCTGAAGATGGCGCTTTCCCCAGGACCACAGGAGTTCGAACACAGGACCCAGAGTTCGTCCATGTGGCGTCAGGCGGTACTGCACGCGCAACGGCATCGTGCGCGCCGACTTGGCCACCAAACCAGCCGCTTCCATCTGACGCAGTTGCTGACGTAAGACCTTCGCGGTTACTCCGGGCATCGTACGGCGAAGTTCACCAAACCCGAGGGGACGGGGTCTTCAGCAGAATCTGTGGGTCGCTTCCGGCTCCGGTAGCTGACCGAGCGTATGGTACAGGGCGATTTCCAAGCACCGGTACGATCGAAACCCGTACGCCTTTCTCGTGGTCAGTTTGGCTTTGTTGTTGAAGCCCTCGACGATCCCCGCGGAAATTTCGCCGCGCGCACGGAACCAGTTCAAGAGCAGCGGCCGATGGCGCCGCAACATGCGGGCGACCTTCTTCATCGGCTCGAGGCGCGAGCGCATGACCTGGACGCACCACTCATCCAGGAACGCCCCGGCCCAGTCGACCGATCGGTAGTGCCAGAAGTCGTCAAACCATTCTCGCAGCAGCATGGCGCGGACGGCCCGCAGGTTGTGCTGCACCAGCTCGCGCAAGCGGGCGCGCTGATCGCGCGTCTGATTCTCTCGGCGTTTCAGGAGCAGCCAGCGCGCCTTCGTGAGGAGTGGCTGTCGTCCGCGCTGCCGGAGCGAGCGGACTTCGGCGCGGCGGACCTGATCGATCGCCTCGCTCAGGTGCTTGGCGATATGAAACCGGTCCAGGATGTGGAGCGCGTGTCCCGCCTTCTTGGCCACGACCTTGAGGTACGGCTGCCACATGTCGCTGCAGATGAACGTCAGCGCGGCCGTGCGCTCCTTGCCAAACCAGCGGAAAAACGAGAGCAGCGTCTTGGTGCGTCGGTGCTGCCCGATCCACAGCAGCCGCTTCCGCGTCGGGTCGATCTGGTACACGAGCGTCAGGAAGTTCGCGCCGTGCTGCCAGTGGATCTCATCGATGCCGATCGCGCGAATTCCCCCGAGATCCACGTGATCACGCCCCCACGCGACGGCCATCGCGACCGACCGAAACACCTGATCCCAGCTGGTGCGGAAGACGCGCGCGACCTCCTGCCAACTGAGGCGCTTGGCCCAGCCGGCAAGAAACCACATGTAGGTCGTGGTCAGCTGGTGCTTGCCGTCCGCCCAGGGCACCTGTTCGACCGTGACGCCGCAGCGCCGGCAATCGACGCGCCGCATGATGTAGAGAAAGAACACGCGCAGGCCCCAGAGTGGGACGAACTCGAAGCGACGCGGCGCCAACCGGTCGTACACCGGGCCCGCCTGTCCGCACCCCGCGCACCGCGGCCGATTGCGGCGATGCGGGGCGATGTCGACCGTGAGCGCGAGGCCGGCGATCTGCTCCTCGAGCTGCACGGTACCGTAGACGAATCCTCGCTGTTTCTGAATTCGATTCAGGATAGTCTTGATCTGCATCCCGCCGTTCGTCTCCGAGATCCTGGTGTGTGTGGTAACCACCATTCTCTCCGAGTCGACGCGGGATGCGTCACGCGCGGCGCAGTGCGTGTGGAAGCTGCCAGACCTGTGGACGCACAGAACGCGCCCACAGGTCTTTGCAAAACCGCAGACGGTTTCGCACAGCTCCCACACGCCTCATCATCGTTCCCTCTGGAAGGACGCGTGAAGGGTACTTCAAAGTACCCAGTTGCGATGACAAGTGCTGATGCCTATGCTTCCGAACCGGAGGTGGCTGTGCCCGTCCCACGATTGTTTCGAGTGATCGTTCCTGTTCCGGACATTGACGCCGCTGCCACGTTCTATAGCAGCGTACTTGGCGATCCTGGCCGTCGCATTTCGCCGGGTCGCCACTACTTCGGTTGCGGCGGCGCGATTCTCGCGTGCTTCGACCCGAGATCGGACGGCGACCCGTGGGACGCCCAGCCGAACCCCGACCATCTGTACTTTGCGGTTTCTGACCTGGAGACATATCTCGAGCGCGTTCGCGCGCAGCCTGGCGGCGTCGTCCATCGAGAAATTGAGACGCAGCCCTGGGGTGAGCGCAGCTTCTACTGCGGCGACCCGTTCGGGAACAAGCTGTGTTTCGTCGATGATCGAACGCTATTTACCGCGGGGCTTTTGTGACAAACACATTCGAACGACCGGTGTTCGCGCGCGCCCGGCGACTCTGCCTCGCGTTTCCTGAGACCAATGAAACTTGGTCCTGGGAACATCCGAACTTTCGAGTAGGACGAAAGACCTTCTGCACCTTCGAGATGGTGAAGGGTCGGCCGTCGATCGCCTTCAGGCTCGCTCCTTCCGACGCCGAGGCCGCGCTTCGGCGGAAGCACTTCTTTGCAACGCCGTACGGTCGGGGTTTGTGGGTGAGTGCCTGGGTGGACGGGGCGATCGATTGGAAGTTGATCGGATTGCTCATTGAGCGCAGCTACCGCACCGTGGCGAATAAGAGACTGCTCAAGGCGCTCGACGCCAGTGTGACGGAAGTATCGCCGGATCCGATGTAGCCGGTGATCGCGGGCGTCTCTGAAACCAGAACTCCCGCGAATCGATGCGACTACGAGGTGGGCCACTCTTGGGCGCCGTGCAGTAAACGCAGCACCTGCACCTCGTCACCCTTGACCTCATAAACTGCAATGAATGGAAGCGGAGCGAGGACCAGCTCTCGGGTACCCTCGACGCGTCCCGGACGGCCTCGGTTGGGGAACGTATCAAGTGCGTCAACGCTTCGGACTATGTCCAGAGCGACTCGCCGCGCCGTTTCAGGTCGATCCCCGGCTATGTAGTCGGAGATTCGCTCAAGATCGTCGGCCGCGTCCGCTGTCCACCGGACGCGCATCAGCCGCGATAGCGCTTCTCGATTCGAGCAACGAGCTCGTCGCGGTCAAGCAGTCTTCCCGCTCGCGCCGAGGCGCGGCCCTTTTCCACTTCGCGCCGAAACCACTCGTCGTGCTCGACGGAAGTCGCCAGCAGGTCCAAAGCGAGCTGCTCTGCCGTCCGTCCGGTAGTTTCGGCCAGGCGGTTCAACTTGGCCTCGAGTTCCGGCGGGACATGGAGTTCCATGGTGAGGCCAGCGTAGGGCGAGCCATTCCACCTGTCAACTGAGGACCGGCATCCTGATCCAGGAAGAAGGTCACGCGTTCGGATCGTGCATCTGGCCAGCCACGAGGTCGTCAATCTCGGCGCGATAGTCCTCGTAGTAGGCCAGGCACTCGTACACGTGCGAGCGCTTCAACTCGGGGAAGCCGCAGACCTCGTTGACGGGTTTGTGGCGAAGAAGCTCTTGGAGAGCGGCCGGCCGGCGCCGACGTTCGGACACGATACTCGCCATCACGCTGCAAGGGCGTGGCTCGCTGCGAATGAGCTCAGGGGGCTGCTGTCGAGCGAAGCCAACGCTCTGGTCCATCGGACGGCAGAAATGTTCCACGGCGTCGACGAGGTGTCCGGACGGTTTGTAGTGGCACTCCTGGTGTTGTCGGAGCAGAGCGAGTTGCTTGGCCTTTCTCCTGCCGCGCGCGCGCTGGTTAATGCCCCGTCGTACTTGTTCGAAGAGGCGGAGGCGAAGGACCTTTCGGCTTTGGATGGCGGACTCCGCGACTCTTCGAGATTCGGTCCCGGCGGACGCCGCCTCGTCGCTGTTGCGCTGAACAACCGGGGTGTGACCAAGAGGCAGCGCGGGGACGTGGAGGGGGAGCTGGCCGACTACACGGCCATTGTGGAGATGGCGGACGCGCCGGCCCAGCAGCGCGCGACAGCGCTCCACAATCGGGGCGTGGCGAAGGGGCAGCGCGAGGATGTCGAAGGTGCGCTCGCCGACTTCGTAGCGCTGCGCGACCTGTCTGACGTGCCCGAGAAGATCAAGCAGGAAGTGATCGAGATTCTGACGCGGCTTGGAGCTTCATGATGGCCGCGCATACGGGCGCACGCCCGCAGTGGTCCGGCTAAAGCCGGACGCCACGTACGGAGACGCGCGGCATGGCACCAATGCGGGCTCGGTTCGCACCGACGCCGATCGAGTTCGCACGGACGGCCGCTCAGAGGGTTCGCACCGACGCGCGTCAGCGGGATCGCACCTACGCGTACATCCCGCGCAGTTGCGTGACCGTCCCGACGCGCGCGATCGCGACGATGTAGGCCGCGGTCCGCATGTCGACCTTGTACTTCAGCGACATCTGCAGCACGGCGTGGAACGCCTCGTGCATCTTCTTCTCGAGCCGCATGTTCACGTCGCTCTCTTCCCAGAAGTAGCCGTAGCGGTCCTGCACCCACTCGAAGTACGAGACGGTGACCCCGCCGGAGTTCGCGAGGATGTCGGGGACGACGAAGACGCCGCGCTGCTGCAGGATGTTGTTCGCCTCCGGCGTCACGGGGCCGTTGGCCGCTTCGACGACGATGCGCGCCTTGATGCCGGGGGCGTTCTCGACGGTGATCTGATTTTCGAGCGCGGCCGGGATCACCACGTCCGCCTCGAGCGCGAACAGCTGCTCGTTCGTCAGCGGCTCACCGCCGGGAAAGCCATCGACGGTCTTGTGCATCCTGGCGTGCTCCAGCAGCTTCGGGATGTCGAGCCCCTTCCCGTTGTAGACGCCCCCTTTCCAGTCGGTGACGCCCACAATCCTCGCGCCCGCCTGCGCGAGGAGATCGGCCGACACCGAACCGACGTTGCCGAACCCCTGAATGCCAATCGACGCGCCCTTGATATCGAAGCCGAGGTGCCTGGCCGCCTCGCGGGCCACGATCATCACGCCGCGGCCGGTCGCTTCGCGCCGCCCCACGGATCCCCCGAGCTCGAGCGGCTTGCCCGTGACCACCGCGGTCGACGTGTGGCCGACGTGCATGCTGTAGGTGTCCATGACCCACGCCATCACCTGGTCGTTGGTGTTCACGTCGGGCGCGGGCACGTCCTTCTCGGGGCCGATCGCGTCGATGATCTCGGCGACGTAGCGGCGCGTGAGCGCCTCGAGCTCACGGCGCGACATTCCACGTCATCCACGCGGCGAGCGCCGTCACCTCGTCGAGCGTGACGTCGGGGTGGTAGCGGATGCCGCCCTTCGCGGGCCCCAGCGTGATGCTGTACTGCACGCGATAGCCGGTGAACACCTCGATCTCGCCGCTGTCCATCAGCACCGGACACGAGACGATGATCTGCCGCTTGGGATGCGTGAGGATCTTCCAGATGCCGGGATCGAGGTGGAGAAGGCGGGCGGCTTCGTCGAACTCCTGGAGCATCGCCCGGAAGATGCTGCCGTGTTCGGCCATCGGCCTATTGTAGGCTCGGCGGGTAGAATGAACACGATGGCGAAGAGCGCGACGCCCGAGCAGGCCCTCGCCGAACGCACGGCGCGCGGCTCGTGCACGACCGTCTCGGGACGCCCGATTGCCCCGCTGTACACGCCGGCCGACGTCGCGGACCTCGACTACGGACGCGACCTCGGCGATCCGGGCGAGTTCCCGTACTCGCGCGGCATCCACGCGACCGGCTACCGCGGCAAGCTCTGGACGATGCGGCAGTTTGCCGGGTTCGGGACGCCGGAGGAGACCAACGCGCGCTACACGCAGCTGCTCGCGGCCGGCGGCACCGGCCTGAGCGTCGCCTTCGACCTGCCGACGCTGATGGGCCGCGATCCGGATCATGAGCTGTCGCTCGGCGAGGTGGGGAAGTGCGGCGTGAACGTCGCCTCGCTGGCCGACATGGAAGCGCTCTTCGACGGCATCGACCTCGGCGCGATCACGACGTCGATGACGATCAATTCGCCGGCGGCGATGATCTTCGCGATGTATCTCGTCGTGGCCGAGAAACAGGGCGCGAGCTGGAAGACGCTCTCCGGCACGATTCAGAACGACATCCTGAAGGAGTTCATCGCGCAGAAGGAGTACATCTATCCGCCGCGCCCCTCGATGCGTCTCGTGACCGACGTGTTCGCCTTCTGCACCGAGCACGTGCCCCGGTGGAACACGATCTCCGTCAGCGGCTACCACATCCGTGAAGCGGGGGCCACCGCCGCGCAGGAGCTCGCCTTCACGCTGCGCGACGGCGCCGAATACGTGCAGTACGGGATCGACGCGGGGCTCGACGTCGACGCGTTCGTACCCCGCATTTCGTTCTTCTTCAACTCGCACAGCGACTTCTTCGAGGAGATTGCGAAGTACCGGGCCGCGCGCCGGATCTGGGCGCGCGTGATGCGCGACCGGTTCCGGGCCCAGACCCCGCGGTCGTGGCAGCTCCGGTTCCACGCACAGACGGCCGGCGTCTCGCTCACGGCGCAGCAGCCGTACAACAACGTGGTGCGCACGGCGCTGCAGGCGCTCGCAGCGGTGCTCGGGGGCGCGCAGTCGCTGCACACCAATTCGCTCGACGAGGCGCTGGCGCTTCCGACGGCGGAAGCCGCAACGCTCGCCCTCCGCACGCAGCAGATCATCGCCCACGAAACGGGTGTGGCCGGCGTCGTCGATCCGCTGGGCGGCTCCTGGTTCGTCGAGCGGCTCACGCGCGAGCTCGAGGAGGAGGCGCTCGCGTACTTCGAGCGCATCGACGCGATGGGCGGGATGGTCGAAGCGATCGAGCGCGGCTATCCGCAGAAGGAAATCGCCGAGAGCGCGTATCGATTCCAGCAGGCGGTCGAACGCGGCGACAGGGTCACCGTCGGCGTGAACGCGTTCGTCGAACGCGAGGAGGAGCCGATCGGCACGCTCTATATCGATCACACCGTCGCCGAGAAGCAGTGCGGGCGGCTCGCGCGCGTGCGGGCGGACCGCAGCGACGCCGCCGTGCGCGCCTCCCTCGAACGGCTGCAGGAGGGCGCCCGCGGCGACGCGAACCTGATGCCGCTGCTCATCGACGCCGTGCGCGCCTATGCCACGATCGGCGAGATGTGCGACGCGCTCCGGCAGGTGTGGGGCGAGTACGAGGAGATGGCGGTGATATGAGCGCGAAGATCCGCGTCGTCATCGCCAAGCCCGGCCTCGACGGCCACGACCGCGGCGCGCGCGTCATCGCGCGTGCGCTGCGCGACGCCGGCATGGAGGTGATCTACACGGGCCTGCGGCAGACGCCGGAGCAGATCGTCACGGCCGCCCTGCAGGAGGATGCCGACGTCATCGGTCTCTCGATCCTGTCGGGCGCCCACATGCACATCTGCCCGGCCGTCATGACGCTGCTCCAGGACAAAGGGCTGCGCGACGTGCTCGTCGTCGTCGGCGGCATCATTCCCGACGTCGACATCCCGCGGCTCAAAGAGATCGGCGTGCAGGGAATCTTCCTGCCGGGCACGCCGATGCAGGAGATCGTCGACTTCATCCGGAAGCACGCGCGCACGCGCGTGGAGTCGGTGTGAGCGATCCCTTCGACTCCGCTCAGGGCAAGCCGGGCGTCGACGCGTACCTCGAGCGGCTCGACCACCTGCTGACCGCCCGTGCCGCCGCGCCGGCGCAGCCGGCGGGCGAGCAGCCGGACGGGCCTGTCGCGCCGAGCTCTGATCCGGCTCCGGGGGCGCCGAGCCTCGTCGCCGAGGCGTTCGCCGCGGTGCTCGCGCTCGAGCAAGGCGAACCCGGGGCGCAGCCGGTGCGGCTCGTGACCGGCGCCAACGAGCCGCAGCTGACCGAGGCGCTCGTCGAGGAGCTGACCCGGCGCATCATCGAGCGGCTCGCGCCCGACGCCGTGCGCGCGATCGTGGCCGAGGTGGTGTCCGAGATGGCCGAGCGGCTGGTGAAAGAAGAAATCGAGCGGATTCGCAACAGGCATGTCTGACGTCGCCACTCCCGAACATCCCATCGTTCTCCCGGAGAAGCCCGCGCTCGAAGGGCTCGAGGCGAAGTGGTCCGCGCGCTGGGAGCGCGACGGCACGTACCGCTTCGACCGCAGCCGGCCGCGCGCCGGGGTGTACTCGATCGACACGCCGCCGCCGACCATCAGCGGCTCGCTGCACATCGGCCACGTCTTCTCGTACACGCACACCGACGTGATCGCGCGCTTCCACCGCATGTGCGGCCAGGCCGTCTTCTATCCGATGGGATGGGACGACAACGGGCTGCCGACGGAGCGGCGCGTGCAGAACTACTACGGCGTCCGCTGCGACCCGTCGCTGCCGTACGACCCGAACTTTCAGCCGCCGGACCCTTCGACAGGCTCAGGGTCGCCCCGAGCGCAGTCGAGGGGCGACAAGCCCGGTAAGCACACGATCGCCATCTCGCGGCCGAACTTCGTCGAGCTCTGCCTGCGGCTGACGCGCGAGGACGAGGAGGCGTTCGAGCGCCTCTGGCGGCACCTCGGCCTCTCAGTCGACTGGTCGATGACCTACGCGACGATCGGTCGGCGGGCCGAGCGCGTCTCGCAGGCCGCGTTCCTGCGGCTGCTCGCCCGCGGCATCGCCTACCAGGTCGAGGCGCCGACCCTCTGGGACGTCGATTTCCGTACCGCCGTGGCGCAGGCCGAGCTCGAAGATCGCGAGCAGCCCGGGGCTTTCCACAGAGTCCGTTTTCACAGCCCCGGAGCCGCATCCATCGAGATCGACACGACGCGCCCCGAGCTGATTCCGGCGTGCGTCGCCCTCGTCGCCCATCCCGACGATGAGCGGTACCGGCTGCTCTTTGGGACCGAGGTGGCGACGCCGCTCTTCGGCGTCCGCGTCCCGGTCAAGCCGCACCCGCTTGCCGATCCGGCCAAGGGCACCGGGATCGCAATGATCTGCACCTTCGGCGACATTACCGACGTCACGTGGTGGCGCGAGCTCGGGCTGCCGGTCAGAGGCGTGCTTCAGCCCAACGGCACGCTTCGGCCGGTCACGTGGGGCGCGCCCGGGTGGGAGTCGCAGGATGCCGGCCGCGCGCAGCAGGCGTACGACCAGCTCGCGGGGCTGTCGGTGACCAGGGCGCGTGCACGGATCGTCGAGCTGCTGCGGGAATCGGGCGACCTCGTCGGCGAGCCGCGTCCGATCACGCACCCGGTCAAGTTCTACGAAAAAGGCGAGCGCCCGCTCGAGATCATCACCAGCCGTCAGTGGTTCATCAAGACGATGGAGTACCGCGAGGAGCTGCTGGCGCGGGGCCGCGAGCTGCAGTGGCATCCGGAGTACATGCGGCATCGCTTCGAGAACTGGGTGAACGGTCTCACCGGCGACTGGTGCATCAGCCGGCAGCGGTTCTTCGGTGTGCCGTTCCCTGTCTGGTATCCGGTGCACGCCGACGGCACGGTGGAGTACGCGCGGCCGATCGTGCCGGAGGAGGGTCGACTGCCGGTGGACCCGTCAACCGACGTGCCCTCGGGGTACCTGGAAGACCAGCGCGGCGCACCGGGCGGGTTTATCGGCGACCCCGACATCATGGACACCTGGGCGACCTCCTCGGTCACGCCGCAGATCATCAGCGGCTGGCTCGACGACGAGGACCTGTTCCGTCGGGTGTTTCCGATGGACGTGCGTCCGCAGGGGCACGACATCATCCGCACGTGGCTGTTCTCGACGGTGCTGCGATCGCACCTGGAGCACGGGTCGCTGCCATGGGCGCACGCGGCGATTTCGGGCTTCATCACCGACCCCGACCGCAAGAAGATGTCGAAGTCGCGCGGCAACGTGGTGACGCCGATGGGGCTGCTCGAGGAGCAGGGCTCCGACGGCGTGCGGTACTGGGCCGCGAGTGCCGGACCTGGCGCCGACACGATCTTCGACCCGGCGCAGCCCGCGCAGATGCGCGTCGGACGGCGGCTCGCCATCAAGATCCTCAATGCGGCGCGCTTTGCGCTGCTGCCGTTCGAGCCGCGCGGACAGGAACCGGGGTCCCCGCCGCGCACGCCTGCGCGGCGGGGTGAGGTTGTCGAGCCGCTCGATCGCGGCATGCTCACCCGGCTGTCGCAGCTCGTGCAGGAGTCGACCGAGCAGTTCGAGGCGTACGACTACGCGCGCGTGCTCGAGCGAAGCGAGCGCTTCTTCTGGGCGTTCTGCGACGACTATCTGGAGCTGGTGAAGGCGCGCCGCTACGGCGACCTGACGCCGCAGGGAGCGGGCTCGGCCAACACCGCCATGCTCGTGGCGCTCTCGGCGATGCTGCGGCTGTTCGCGCCGTTCCTGCCGTTCGTGACCGAGGAAGTGTGGTCGTGGTGGCGCACGGGATCGATCCACCGCGCCACGTGGCCGACGCGCGACGAGGTGCTCCGACCGATCGGCGGAGCCGACCGAGCGGCCGTGGAGGTGTTCACGCAGACGCAGGCGGCGCTCGCGGAAGTGCGCCGCGTCAGGGCGCTCGCGAAGAAGCCGGTCAAGGCGGTCATCGCGCGGGCGGTGCTGCCCCGCGCGTTCGAGGCGCTGACGGCCGCCGCCGACGATCTGAAGTCCGCGGTCCACATCCGCGAGCTGAGCTTCGCCGATCTGACCGAGGCCGAACTGACGTTCGCGGAGGAGCCCACCGCGTGACCGGCGCGCCGATCGAACCGCTCGATCCTGGTGTGTATCGGGAGATCGTCCGTCGCGCGCTGGCCGAGGATTTCGGCTGGGGCGATGTGACCACCGAGGGCCTCATCGATCGCGATCAGAAGGCGCGCGGGGTGATTCTGGCGAAATCGCGCTGCGTGCTGGCCGGCCTTGGCGTCGCCACCGAGGCGTTCCAGCAGATGGATCCCGCCGTGACCGTCACGATGCACCGGCGGGACGGCGACTGGTGCGACCCCTCGACGCTGGTCGCCGAGTACCGCGGTGCGGCGGCGGGGATGCTGACGGCGGAGCGCACCGCGCTGAACTTCCTGCAGCGGCTCTGCGGGATTGCGACGCTCACGCGGCAGTTCGTGGATGCGGCCGGCGGCCGAATCACCGTGCTCGACACGCGCAAGACGACGCCGCTGCTGCGGGCGCTGGAGAAGTACGCCGTGCGCGTGGGCGGCGGCGTCAACCACCGCAGCGGCCTGGACGAGGGGATCCTCATCAAGGACAACCACATTCGTCTGGCGGGTGGCGTGGGCCCGGCCGTCACGCGCATGCGAAGGGCCAATCGCGAGATGCCGACCGAGGTGGAGGCGCAGACGCTCGGCGAGGTGGACGAGGCGCTCGGCGCCGGCGCCGAGATCGTGCTGCTCGACAACCTGTCGACGCCAGACATCATCGAGGCGGTGCGGCGGTGCCGCGGCGGCGCGAAGACCGAAATCTCGGGTGGCGTGACGCTCGCGCGCATGCCGGAGCTGGCCGCGACCGGCGCCGATTTCGTCTCGATCGGCGCGCTGACACACTCGGCGCCCGCGTCTGATCTGAGCTTTGAGATCGAACCGCTGTAACCTTCCCGAGTCGCTGCCAGCGGAGTTCGCCGAGCCGCTCGCCCGCGCGAGTGCGCGCCTCGGTTCGTTCGCGCAGCCGATCGTCTGGTATCAGACGGTCGCGTCAACCAACGACGTGGCGGCGTCGCTGGCGGATCGCGGTGCGCCCGAGGGGTGCGTCGTCGCGGCGAACGCCCAGTCAGCCGGGCGCGGGCGCCAGGGGCGCAGCTGGGCGTCGCCGCCGGCCGCCGGGCTCTATCTGTCGACCGTGCTGAGGCCCCCGCGTGAGGCCGTCTCCGCGCTGACCCTTGCGGTCGGTGTCGCCGTCGCCGACGGCATCCAGGCCGCCACCGGCCTGGACGTCGCGCTCAAGTGGCCCAACGACGTCTATGCCGGTGAGCGCAAGCTCGCGGGCATCCTGGCCGAAGCGTCCGATTCGCTCGAGTACGTCATTGTCGGGATCGGGATCAATGTGATGCCCGCGGTGTACCCGCCCGACGTGGCGGCGCGCGCCACCAGCCTGGAAGAGGAGCTGGGCCGCGTCATCGATCGTGGACTGCTGCTCGCCGAGTGCCTGGCCGCGCTGGCGGCGCATTATGGAGAGCTGAAGGCCGGCCGCACCGGATCGGTGATCGAGGCCTGGCGGCGGCGCGCGGCCCGGACGCTCGGGCGGCGCGTCCGGTGGGAGGTGGGCGGGGCAGCCGCTGAAGGGGTGGCGGAGAACGTCGACGCCAGTGGCGCGCTCCTCGTGCGGACCCGTGCCGGTATCGTGACAGTGGCGGCGGGAGAGGTGGTCTGGCTCTGACGGACGTGGCGTCCGGCTTCAGCCGGACCGTGGAAAACTGTGAACGACGATCGTGACGCCTACTGCCGCGACATCGAAACTTACCTGTGTCGCAAGAACGACGGCCACCTGATTCGCATCGTCGGGCCCGCGTTCGAGCAGGTGTGCGGGTGGGCGGCGCGCGGCATTCCGCTGAAGATCGTGTACCGCGGGATCGACCGCTGCTTCGAGCGGTACTACGCGAAGGGCCCCAGGCGCCGGCCCGTCCGCGTCGAGTTCTGCGAGGCCGACGTGCTCGACGTATTCGACGAGTGGCGCCGCGCGGTCGGCGTGACCGCGGCCGGCGACACCGACGCGGACAGCCATCCCCGGGCGTCGCTGCCGGCGCACCTCGAGCGCGTCGTCGCACGGCTGACGATGCTGCGCGGCGGCGGTGATCGGGCATCGCTCGACGCGATCCTCGACGAGATCGTCCGCGAGCTCGACGCCGCCCGTGCCGGCTCGAAGGGCATCCGCGGCGAGCGGCGCGAGGCGCTCCTCGAACGGCTGCGCGAGCTCGATCGGACGCTCGTCGACGCGGCGCGGTCCGCGAGCGCGTCGACGCTGCTCGAACGGCTGGCCGCCGAAGCCGACGAGCAGCTGGCGCCGTTCCGTCCGCGCATGACGAGCGACGTGTGGGCCCGGTCGCGCGAGGCATGCATCGACCGCCTCGTTCGCGAGCATTTCCAGCTGCCGACGATAGCCTTCGACTAGGCTTTTCGTGTTCTTCGTGTTCTTCGTGCTCTTCGTGGTTCATCATGTCTCTCGACATTCACGCGGAGATCACCCTCGATATTGAGAGGCCCGCCGCCGGCGGCTGGACGCTCGCGCGGCACGAGGGGCAGGTCGTGCTCGTGCGCGGCGCGATTCCCGGCGAGCGGGTGCGGGTGCGGGTCGACCGCGTCGGCCGCGGCGTGGCGTATGCCGATGCGGTCGAGGTGATCGTCGCCTCGCCGGACCGGCGCGAGGCCGCACCCGACTGGCGGTGCGGCGGCAACGTGTTCGCGCACGTCGCCTACGAGCGCCAGCGGCGGCTGAAAGGCGAGATCATCCGGGACGGCCTCGGGCGGATCGGGCGCGTGGCGCTTCGGTCGCCGCCGGACGTGCTCGGCTCGCCGGAGCGCGCGTATCGGATGCGTGCGCGGCTCCACGCGAAGCACGGCCGACTGGGGTTCTTCCGCGAGGGGACCCACGAGCTGTGCGACGCGGCGGCCACCGGCCAGCTCCTGCCGGCGACCGGCGCCTGGATTGCGGCGGCCGAGCGGATCCTGGCTCGCGATCGTCTCGCGGGCCTGCTCGGCATCGAGATCGCGGAGAACATCGCCGGCGACCAGCGCGCGTGCCATCTGGAGCTGCAGGCCGGTGTCGACGCCGGCAGGTTCGCGGCGCTTGCCGCGGCCGGGGCGCTGACCGGACTCTCGGCCGAGCGGACGGATCGCGCTGGCGTTCAGGTGCTGGCCGGCACGCCGGTCGTCAGCGACGTGCTGCAGGTCAGGGCCGACGATCCCGCGACGGCGCTGCGGCTCAGGCGCGACGTCCGCGCGTTCTTCCAGGGGAACCGCTATCTGCTCGAGCCGCTCGTCCGCCACGTGGTGGCGCTCGTGCCGCCCGGGCCTGTCGTCGATCTCTATGCCGGCGTCGGGCTGTTCGGGCTCTCGCTGGCGGCGGCCGGCTGCGATCAGGTCACGCTCGTCGAGGGCGATCGCGTCAGCGGACAGTCGCTCCGGGAGAACACGGAGCCGTTCGGCGCGCGCGTGCGCGTCGAGCCGCGCAGCGTCGAGGCGTTTCTCCAATCGTACGCGGGGCGGGTTCCGCCGGGCGGAGCGACAGGAGCGCGAGGCGGACCCGCCGAAACGACGACGTTCATCGTCGATCCCCCGCGGACAGGACTCTCGAAAGAGGCGCTCGGCGGCATCCTGCAGCATCGCCCCTCGCGCCTCGTCTACGTGTCGTGCGACGTGGCGACGCTCGCGCGCGACGCGCGCGTGCTGCTGGACGCGGGCTACCAGCTCGAGCAGGTCAGCGGTATCGATTTGTTCCCGAACACCGCGCACGTGGAGACGGTTGCCGCCTTTTCGGGATCACGGGCTTGATCCCGGCTTACGGGATCGAGGTGAGGGTTTCGAGTCCGTGGCTCTGTGGTCCGGTCTCCCGCCGACGCAGCAGCCAGGAAAACAGCAGGCCGGCAAGGCTGAGCAGCGTGAACATCCAGAGCATCGGCCGATAGCCGGCGGGATTCGCTGCACTCGCCTGCCCGAGATCGTTCAGCGCCCCGGCGCCGAGGTTGCACACGGTCAGCCCGATATTCTGAAGCATCGTCATCAGGCCGTAGGCGGTCCCGAGACGCTGCGCCTCGACGAGGTGGGGCACCGACGGCCACAACACCGCTGGCACGAGCGAAAAGGCGATCCCGATCAGCACCGTCGACACCCAGAGATCCCATCGGGTGTACAGCAACGTGGGAAAGACCGCCAGGAGGAGCAGCGATCCGATCGCCATGAAGAAGCTGCGGCGTCCCACACGATCGACGAGCAGCCCGAAGAGCGGCGTGGCGACGATGGCTGCCAGGAAGACGTAGCCGTTCAACGCGCCCGCCCGCTCGAGCGACAGGCCGTGCGCGTTCTGAAAGTACTCGATGGCAAAAGTGCTGCGAAACGGGAAGATCACGGAGTAGAAGGTCACACACAGACCGACGATGTACCAGTACGAGCGGTCGAATCGCCAGAGGTCGATCCAGACGATCCGGTCCGGCGGCTCCGGGCGGCCGAGCGCGTAGCGCGGCTCTGCCCGGCGCTCGAGGACCCAAGAGACGACCGCAGCCACGAGCGCCACGAGCGCGAAACCGACTCCGATCACCAGCGGTGGTCGCCACCCCGCCGCATAGGCGCCGCTCGCCCAGGCCGGTGAGAGGTCGGCGGCGTACGATCCGGCGCGCGCCACGCTCAGGTTGAGTCCGAAGGCGAAGCCGAGCTGGCTCCGCTTGAACCAGTGGCCGAGCGTTGCCGTCACCGCCACGATCATCGACTCGGCGCCGAGCCCGAACACGAGCCGTCCCAACGCCATGATGGGGAACGTTCCCGAGAGTGCCGTCAGGATCGCGCCGACCAGGCAGATCGCCGTGAAGACGAGGGTAGCGGTCCGCGTGCCCATTCGATCGACAATCACGCCCCCGATCAGGACCATCACGATATTCGGCGCGCTGTAGATTGCATTCAAGGTCCCGACCTGCGTGGAGCTGAAGCCGAGCTCCGTCCGCAGGATGTCCGCCAGCGGCGCGATCGAGTCGTACACGTAGTAGTTCCCGAACATGGCCAGGCTCGTGAACACGAGCACGCCCCACCGGAGCGCTGGAGGTGGTTCGGGATTGGTCATTCGCAATCGGCGTGGATGCTATTCGGGTCCTGACCTACGCGTCGCCTGCGCCTGCCATCTGGTGCGGAGCGCCGCGCGATCGACCTGCTGGCCCCGCAGATAGACGCTCGCGATCCTGCGCGTGTTGGCGATGTCGTCGAGCGGGTTGGCGTCCAGGACGAGGAAGTCGGCGCTCTTGCCCGGGGCCACCGTGCCCAGCTGATTCAGGCGCAGCACCTCCGCGGCGGCGCGCGTGGCCGCCACAATCGCTTCGGCCGGCGTGAAGCCGGCGGCGACGAAGTTCTCGAGCTCCATGTGCGCGGTCACGCCGATCCAGCGGTTGGAGTCGCCGGCGGCGTCGCTCCCCAGCACCAGTCGTACACCTGCCGCCTTGAGCGTCCTGGTGTTCTGCAGATCCCAGACGCGGCCTGGACTGGGGCCTCCGGCCGGCGTCCGCGCGAGCTGCGCGAGCCGTCGCTCGATGACGGCGGGCGCGATCGTCTCGTAGAGCATCGGGTCGTCGGCCCATCGTGGCCGTGCGCCGGCGGCGTCGCCCGGCAGGGACCGGTTCATGCCGCCCAGATTGGGCGTGAACCACACGTCGGGCCGCTCCTTGAGCAGGCGCAGGAATTCCTCGTCAACCGGCTGGTCGCGCACCATGTGCGTGAACCCTTCGACGCCGGCTCTGAGCAGCTCCTTGGCGTCGGCGAGATCGAAGACGTGCGCCACCGAGCGGAACCCCAGCGTGCGCGCTTCGTCCGCGGCCGCGCGGAAGAGCGGCGGCGTCAGCTTCTGCTTCGTGCCGTTCCGGTCGTCCACCCAGATCTTGACGAAGTCCGGCTTGTGGAGCGCGAGATCGCGGACGGCGGTGCGGGCTTCCGCCTCGGTCGTCACCGCGTACGGCACGTCATTGCGCGAAGGGTCGGCAGGGCCCGATCCCGGATAAGCGAGTCCTCGCCCGACCGTGCGATAGAGCGCGGCGTTCTGAATGACCTCCTCGCGCATCTGGAACGGCAGGTCGCCCATGTCGGTGCCGAAGCTGCAGACGGCGGCAAAGCCGTGATAGGCGTAGCGCTCGAGATGGTCGATAAGGTTCGCCTTCGTGAAGTGATCCTTCGACATCGACATGTCGGCCATGTCGAGGAAGCCCAGATGGCTGTGCACGTCGATCATCGCCGGCATCACGGTCTTGCCGGTCAGATCGACACGCGCCGCCCCGGCGGGAATCTCGACCTCCCCTCGCCGGCCCACACGGCCGAACCGGTCGCCCTCGACGACGAAGGCGGCGTTCTCGATCGGTGGACCGTCGGCGGTGATGACGCGCGCGCCTTCGAACACCGTGACGCGGGCGGCTGTGGCCTGACCTTCGCCCCGGGGCCCGCACGCCGCGGCCGCCAGCCCGCACGCCACGACGATGACGCGCGCAGATATTCGACCCGCTCCGCTCATGGACGCCTCCTGCGAACTCGAAGGTCAACCAGCGTCAGCGCGTTGCGGCCCTGACAAACTCCTCGAACAGCGCGCGGAATTCGCCGGTGCGGTAGAAGTTCTCGGGGTGCCACTGTACGCCGAGGCAGAAGCGGCGTGAGGGATCCTCGACAGCCTCGATGATGCCATCGGGTGCCGTGGCGACGGTCACGAGCCCTTCGCCCGTCGACTTGATCGCCTGGTGGTGCCGGCTGTTCACCTGGCAGCTCTCGATGTCGGTGAGAGTGTCGCGCATCAGCAGCTCGAGCCGCGATCCCGGCTCCAGCCACACCTCGTGGGCCAGCGTGAACGCGGGATCGGCCGCCCCTTCGCGCTTGTGCTGCAGCGCGCTGGCGACTTGCGACGGAATGTCCTGGATCAGCGTGCCGCCGCGTGCCACGTTGAGCACCTGCACGCCGCGGCAGATCGCAAACACGGGCACATCGGCTTCGAGCGCCCGGCGGACCAGCTCGATCTCGTACGCGTCGCGCCCGGCCTCCGCCGCGGCAAATGTCGGGTGCGGGGCTTCCCCGTAGAGCGACGGCTCGATGTCGCCGCCGCCGGTCAGGAGGATGCCTGATGCGCGCGCGACGACGTCCGCCGCGCGATCGGTCGCGAGATCGAGCACCCACGGCTCGCCGCCCGCCCGCCGGACCGATTCCTCGTAATCGTGCAGCTTGCTGCAACGAGCGATCGCGATACGAGTCACATCACCTCATTCGGCGGGTCCGCGGCTCGATCTGTCCCCACTCGCCGCGGGCCCCGCCCTACATCCGCGGGGGAACGGCGATCCCCATCAGATCCAGCGCGCGCGTGAGCTGATTCCGCACATAGAGCACCGCCGCCGCCCGCCAGCGGCGCACGTCGTCGCGCTCCTCGTTCAGGATGGGCGAGCGATGGTAGAACGCGTTGAAGGCCTGCGCAAGCGAGAAGGCGTACTTGGCGAGCACCGAGAACTCGAGCGATCGGATCACCTGCTCGACCACCTCGTCGAGCCGCGCCGCCTCGAGCGTCAGCTCCCAGATCTCGTGGCTGCCGTTCTCGCCGGTGAGTTCGCCGGCAGGCACCTCGCCGAGCCTCGCGAGCAGCGCGCCCTCGTCCAGTCCATCGCGCTGCCGCAGCTTCTGGAAGATGTTGTTGGCCCGGACGACCGCGTACTGAATGTACGGACCGCTCTCGCCCTCGAAGCTGAGCGCCTCGTCCAGGTCGAAGACGATCATCTTGTTCGTCGAGAACTTGATCAGGAAGTAGCGCACGGCGGCGACGCCGATCATCTGCGCGATCCGGTCGCGCTCGGCGTCGGCGAACTCCGGATTGCGCGACGCGACTTCGCGCGCGGCGTTCCGCATCAGCGTGTCGAGCAGGTCGTCGGCCTTGACGCCGAGCCCTTTCCGTCCCGACACCGACACGAACGGCCGCTTCGCCTCCTCGGAATCGGGCGCCGGCGCGAAGCCGAGCTCACGCGCGGTCGCATGCGAGAGCGCCACCATCTCGTACGAGAAGTGATGCGACCGCTCGGCGCCCTCCGGATGGCCGGCGGCGAGGAGCGCCTGCTTCAGCAGCTTCTGCAGATACGACTGCCGGACGTCGATGACGTTGTACACGTAGGCTGCGCCGCCGAACGGCGGGTGCGAGGCGGCGCCGCCCGACGAGCAGGTGGCCCACAGTGCTCCGTGCGGCCGCTCGGCAAACACGCGGTACTCGAAATCGCGCCCGAGCAGCCCGAGCTTCCAGAACTGATACGCGATGTCCTTGCCGACATAGGTCACCACGCCGTTCGATCGCACGATGACCTTTTCACGCTCGCCCGCGTCCTCGTCTTCGACGTCGGACCGAGGCTCGCGCGCGGCTTCTGGCGGGTGTTGGGCCCTGGGCGTTGGGCGTTGGGCTTTGGGAGTTGCGTCTTCCTCAATCGGCATCACCCAGCAGCCGGCCAGCGGCCCTTCGTCCTTGAGATACACGGCGCCGCTGGCCTTGAGCACGTCGAACGCCTGCGCCCAGAACTTCAGCCGCAGGATGTCGCCTTCCCAGGTCAAGAGGTCGTAGTCGACGTTCATTCGCGCCATCGTCTCGAGGTGGCAGCGGACGATGCGGTCGGCGATGAAGGCGCCGATCTCGGCGGCCTCGTTGCCGCCGTGCTCGACGTCGTGCAGTGTCTGCGCCCGCTGCGAGAGGCGGGCTGTGTCCTCCTCGTACCACTCCGTGACGCGCGCGTAGAGGCCCCAGCAGTAGTAATCGAAGCGGGTCGAGTCGGCGAGCGTGCGGATCTCGTCGAGCGTCTTCCCCTCGAGCACGCGGAAGCCAACGACGACGTCGGCGACCTGGACGCCGGTGTCGTCGATGTAGTTCTGGACCTCCACCGGTACGCCGCGGAAGCGGAGCACGCGCACGAGCGTGTCGCCGAGCGCCGAGTTCCGCAGGTGTCCGATGTGGGCCGCCTTGTTCGGGTTGATCGCCGTGTGCTCGACGATGGCCTTCCCGGGGCCGCTCTGCGTGGGGGCCTGCGCGGTCCTCAACCGATCGATCAGAAACCCGCGGCGCTCCAGGAAGAAGTTGAGGTAGCCGTTGGGCGCCGCGGCCACGCGATCGACGCCTTCGAGGGTGCCGAAGGCGCCGGCGATCTCCTGCGCGATGACGCGCGGCGCCTTCTTCAGCCGGCGCGCCAGCTCGAACGCCACGGGCGTCCCCAGATCGCCGAGGATGCGGTTCGGCGGGTATTCGATCGCGGCCGACGATGCGGTCCCCTCGGCGAACGCGTAGAGCTGCATCAGCACGCGCGTGAGGTGCGCGCGCAGACGTTCGTGAACGGGAAGAATCATGGTACGCTGTCGGCAGCCAGGCGCGCCCGCGTGTAGTCGTCGGGCGTGTTCACATTGAGCAGCAGTCGACCATCCCGATCGAAGGGCGCCAGCTCATCCGGCCCGATCTCCCGCACGTCGAGACCTTCGAGCGCGTCGCCCACGCGCAGCGCGCCCGCGTCGATCCGCGCGTGGAAATGCGCGGCGCTGCGGCGCGCGTACGAGGCGCACAGTGGATGACGCCCGCGAGCGTCACGCGGCACCGCAACGTCCACGCCGCGGCCGCGCTCGACGACATAGGCGACGAAGGCCGGGGTCAGGAACGGCATATCGCATCCGATGACGAACACCTGGTCGGTCGACGCCTCCTCGAGCGCCGTGTACAGACCGCCGAGCGCGCCGGCACCCTGCACGCGATCCGTGACGACCCGGACGCCGGCGGACGCCGCCCGCACACCCGCCCGGTCGCTCGTCACGATCAGGATGTGTGGGGTGAGCCCGCGCAGCACCGACAGCTGGCGATCGAGAATCGTGGCCGCGCCGACCACGAGTGCGCTCTTGTCGATACGGCCGAGCCGCCTCGCCTCGCCGCCGGCCAGTATGGCGGCCGCAAAAACGGGGTCGGAGGTCATTTTTCGGTGACACTGCGGCGACGTTTCACCCAAGGTGTCACCGAAAAATGACCTCCGACCCCATTTATACAACATGACCGAAGGAGGGATCGGGCGCCTGCTCGTCGCGAGCCTGCACCAGGCGATTGCCGACCTGCTGCCGACGCGGCTCGAGTTCTACGAGGCGTGGCTCAACCCGGCGGGTCTGCGCGACGGCCGCATCGGACTGGCGCCGCTGGCGGCCGTGCTGAGCTTCCTCCGGCTGGAAGGTGAGGCGTATCGGCTCGTGACCACGCGCGCGGGCGAGTACGCCGCTGAATGGACGGTCCACGACATGGCTGGCTACCGGAAGACGGTCATCCGTGCCGCGCCACGCGCGGTGCGGGTGCATCTGGTGATGCGCCTCGCGCGGGCGATGGTGCGCAGCACCTATACGGGCAGCCGTGCCATCATCCGGTGGCGGGGGAGCCGCGGCGACATCGACATCCGAGGCTCGCTCTTCTGCGAGGTGCGCGAACCCGTGCCGCAGCCGCTCTGCGACTTCTATGCGGCCGCCATCCGCCGTCTGATGCAGCTGTTTGGCCTGGAGGTTGAAGTCGGTACCGCACGATGCCGCGCCACCGGTGCGGGACAGTGTCTCATGGTCGTGCTCGTCCGTTCGGCGGGAGCAGCCGGATGAGATCGCGGTGGTTCGCGATCACGCTGCTGTGCATCGCCGCGGCCCGACCGGCGTCTGCGCAGCACGCCTCGGCTGCGACGCCGCTCTCCCTCGTGATGCCCTTCGAGAACGCGTCGGGCGAGCCTCGGGTGCACTGGCTGGGCGAAGCGTCCGCGGTGCTGCTCAGCGACGATCTGAACGCCCTCGGCGCGCCCGCCATCAGGCGCGAGCACCGGCTTCGCGCGTTTGCGCGTCTGAGGATTCCGCCGGTCGCGACGCTGAGCCACGCGACCGTCATTCGCGCGGGCGAGGTGGTCGGTGCATCCTCCGTCGTCGTGGGCTCGTTCACGCTCGATGGCGACGACCTCACGGTCCGTGCGCGGACCATCCGGCTCGACACCGGCCGGCTCTCGCCGGAGCTGGTCGAGCGGGGCGCGCTCGCCAACCTGCTGCGGATCTACGGGCGGCTCGCGCGGCGACTCGTGCCCGAGTCGCGCGTCACCGACGAGCAGCTGGAACAGGTGTACCCGTCGCTTCCCGCGTTCGAGCAGTACATCAAAGGGCTGCTGGCGGAGGCGCCGGAGGCGCAGATCGCGTTTCTGTCGCAGGCGTTGCGTCTGTCGCCCGCGTTTCAACGCCCGCGCATCGCGCTCTGGGAGGTGCACACCGAACAGGGCGATCACGACGACGCGCTGGCGGTCGTCCGCGAAGTGCCGGCATCCCACGCGCTCGGCCGCCGCGCGCGCTTTCTCGGTGCGGTGTCTATGCTGCACCTCGGCCAGCAGCAGGCAGCGTTCGAGACGTTCACCGCCCTCAACCGGGAGGTCCCGGATCCCGCGCTCCTGAACAACCTCGGGGTGGCGCAGGTGCGGCGCGCCGAGCCGGCGTATCCGGGCCCCTCGACTGCGCTCGGGGCCGGCGGACGGCCCGTCTCGTATTTCGGCGAGGCCGTCACCATGGACGGCAGCGACCCCGATCTGTTTTTCAATCTCGGGTATGCGTACTGGCTCGAGCGCGATCCGCAGGGCGCCATCTACTGGCTGCGGGAAGCGGTGCGCCGCAACCCGGCCGACGACGCCGCGCACTACGTGCTCGGCGTGGCGCTTCAGGCGGCGGGCAACGCGGCCGAAGCCGCACGGGAGAAGGAGTTGGCGCGGCGCCTCTCGTCCACCTACGCGGAGTGGGAGGCGAGCCGTCCGGGTGCGAAGGTGGCACCGCGGGGGCTCGAGCGCATCAAGCTGGAGATCGATGTGCCGGCGGCGCTTCGCGTCGACGCGGCGGTCGTTGCCGCCGAGCAGCGCGACCAGCGCGCGGTGGCCGACTTTCATCTCGAGCAGGGCCGGCGGCTCTTCGAGGCCGGCCGAGACGAGGAGGCGATCGCGGCGCTGCGCCGCACGATCTTCCTGGCGCCGTACGAGAGTGAGGCGCACCTGCTGCTCGGCCGCCTCTACCTGCGCACGGGACGACGCGACCAGGCGATCGAAGCGCTGACGATCGCGGTGTGGAGCGATCCGGACAACGTCGACGCGAAGCAGTTGCTCGACAGCGTGAAGTAGCCACCGCAGAGCTGTGCTAGAATGTGCGCAGCTTACCGATGCAGGATGAGTCACTACACGAGATTCAGCTAAACGGTAAGCAGCTCGTTTTCCTCTTCATGGCGGCCACCGTGGTGGCCGTTGTCGTTTTTCTCTGCGGGGTGATGGTCGGGCGCGGCGTGCCGCTGCGCGCCGGCGTCGCTCCGGCAGTTCCTGAACAGGCGGGTCTCGATCCCACGGCTGCCGTGCAGCAACTGCCGCCACCGCCGGCAGTGGCGAGCGCGGGCACGGCGCCGACCACCGCCGGCGAGACGCTGACGTATCCGAGCCGGCTCGTCGATGCCGCGCCGGCGGATGAAACGCTCAAGCCGATCGCAGAGACCGCTGCGCTGACGGAGCCCGGCCCGGCGCCTGCGCCGCCGCAGCCGGCGCCGTCACCTACGCCAACGCCTGCGCCGCCCGCTGCATCACCGGCGCCGGCGCCGAAGCCCGCCGCCGCTGCACCAACGCCAGCTCCTGCGGCGCCGGCACCAAAGCCCGCGCCGGCCGCAACGGCTCCGGTCGCCGCCCCGCCGGCTGCTGCCGCGAGCACCCCCTCCGCGCTGGCGGAGCCGTCAGGCAGCGGCTTCGTCGTGCAGGTGGCGGCCGTCCGCACGCGCGCTGACGCCGAGGGGATTGCGCGCCGTCTGACCTCGAAGGGCTACCCCGCCTTCATCACGACCGCGGGCGCCAACTTCCGCGTGCGGGTCGGCAAGTACGACGATCGCACGGAGGCCGAGGCGATCGCCGGCCGCCTCGAGCGCGAAGAGCGCATCCGGCAACCCTGGATCACGCGGTAGCAGGCGCTGCCGTTCCCACGTTCGGTCCCGGATGTCGCGTGAAACCGCGAACGGGAAGGGCCCGTAGTAGGGTCTATGGAGAGTCGGCCGCCGCTCCGCCTGTGGCCCGGCGTGACCGCCGTGGCGCTGCAGTGGTTCCTCAGATACATCCTTCCGCTCGTCGCGCCGGGGGCCGTCTTGATCGCGGTGCTGGGCGGCGTCGCCGGCGGCGCGGCCGTTCTTGGCTGGTGGCTGTTCTTCAGCCGGGCGCCGTGGGCCGAGCGCGTGGGCGCCGTCGTGCTGATGGTGGTCACGGCGTTCGCGACCGTGCCCGTTCTGCACGAGTCGATCCGGGGCGGGATGATGAGCTTCATGTTCATCATCTATGTCATTCCCGCCTTGAGCCTCGCGCTCGTTGCGGCCGCAGTCATCAGCGGCCGCCGCTCCGACGGATTCCGACGCGCGTCGATCGCCGCCGCGACCCTACTCGCGTGCGGCGCGTTCACGCTGCTTCGCACGGACGGCATCACCGGTGACGCCGATTCGCAGTTCCACTGGAGGTGGACGGCGACTCCCGAGGAGCGGCTCCTCGCCACGACGGACGACGGTGAACCTGCGCCTTCGTCGGCTCCACGTGCGGTCCCCGTGCCGGACCGCAGGCCCGAGCCTGCCGACCAGCCAAGCCCGGCTGATGCCACCAATCAGACGACCGAGCGATCTGCAGTTACGCCACAGCCAAAGGTGGACGCGGCGTGGCCGGGCTTCCGCGGGCCGCAGCGCGACGGCGTCGTCCGTGGCGTGCAGATCGAGACGGATTGGTCGAAGGCGCCACCAAAGGAGCTGTGGCGCCGGCCGCTCGGCCCGGGCTGGTCGTCGTTTGCGGTTCGTGGCGATCTGATCTACACCCAGGAGCAGCGCGGGGAGGACGAGATTGTCTCGTGCTACAGGCTGGCCACGGGCGAGCCGGTCTGGAGGCACCGCGACGCGGCCCGATTCTGGGAGTCGAATGCCGGCGCCGGCCCGCGTGCCACGCCGACGCTGCACGACGATCGCGTCTACACATTCGGTGCGACCGGAATCGTCAACGCGCTGGACGCCGCTACGGGCGCGGTCGTCTGGTCGCGCAACGCGACGACCGACACCGGCACGAAGATCCCGGGCTGGGGCTTTGCGAGCTCCCCGCTCGTGGTCGACGACGTCGTCATCGTCGCGGTGGCCGGCAGGCTCGCGGCCTACGACCTGGCGACCGGCAATCCGCGCTGGCTCGGGCCGGACGGCGGCTGGGGCTACAGCTCGCCGCATCGCATGACGATCGACGGCGTCGGGCAGATTCTGCTGCTGAACGGGGGTGGCGCGACCAGTGTCGCCCCTGCTGACGGCACCGTGCTGTGGGAGTACCGGTGGTCCGCGGGGAACATCGTGCAGCCGGCCATCACCGCGGATGGCGATGTGTTGATCGGGGCCGTCGACAACGGCGCCGCGGGTGTCGGCCTGCGGCGCGTCGCCATCAGGCATCAGTCCGATGGATGGCATGCGGAAGAGCGCTGGACATCCACTGGGCTGAAGCCTGCTTTCAACGATTTCGTCGTGCACAAGGGGTACGCCTTCGGCTTCGATGGCAGCATCCTGGCGTCGATCGATCTGAGCGACGGCGCGCGCACGTGGAAAGGCGGACGCTACGGGCACGGCCAGCTCATCCTGCTCGCCGATCAGGATCTGCTGCTGGTCCTCTCAGAGGACGGTGAGCTGGCGCTGGTGCGGGCGCTCCCCGACCAGTTCACGGAAGTCGCGCGGATCGCGGCGCTCGAAGGCAAGACCTGGAACCATCCGGTCCTCGTCGACGATATCCTGCTGGTTCGCAACGGCGAGGAGATGGCCGCGTTCCGGCTGACGGCTTCGACTACGCTTCGGCGTCGCTCAGCGGCCCACGAGCATCAGGATGCCGGCGACGAGCGCGAGTAGCGGCATGATCAGCGGGGGCAACGGCAGCGCGACAAACCCCGCCAGCCCGCTAAGGATCAACCAGATCGCGAGCAGGAAGTGCCCGAGGTTGCGAGTGACGGTGACGGCCATCATGACCTCCTGAGACGGTCTGGTCGGCTGCCGGTAGCAGCACCAGGCCGAACAGATACAAGATCAGCGTGAAGAACGCGACATAGCCGGTCGCCGGGTGGAGCACATCTTGCGTGACCGAACCGAGTGTGATCCCTTCGAACAGGATCCGGAGTGCCCTCGTGGCGGGCGTCTCCGCGGGCTGTGAGAGCGCTGCCAGGACGATGAACTTCACCACGAAGGCCGAGCCAAAGATCACGAGCAGACTTCGCAGCATCCGGAGGCGGTCCGGAGCGGCGGCGATGGTATTGGCCAGGAGCACGAGAAACACGAGATTGAACAGCGCGCGCGGCAGTCCCGACTCCGGCGTGGCCACATTGAACGCTTGCGCCGACGCCAGAAAGAGCGCGCCCACGACGATCAAGCCGTTGACGTTGGCGAGCAACGGGCGCGACCGGTGCAACAGACGGAGCGGTGCGAAGGCGCCGCAGCGCACGAGCAATCCCAGCAACAGCACCGACAGGACGAGCGCGAAGAGCGGGGGCGGGGCCAGCGCCGCGCGATCCGCGATACGCAGGCCGCCGAGCAGCGTCACGGTGAGAAAGAGCAATGGCAGAGCGATCGCTTCGCGGACGGCGGTCATTTGCGCTGCCGGAAGATCCGGAGTGGATTGAAGTCGGACGCGTCCCGCCGCAATCCCGCTTCGAGCTCGGCCTTCAATTCATCGGCACTTCGCATGCCAAGATTTTCATCGTCAACGACGATCCTGCCGCGAGGGGCCCTTGCCATGGCGCGAGTGAGCGTTTCGAGCCCCTGGGCGAAGAGTGCGTCGTCCTGATACAGCCGCCCCCATCCCTGGCGGTAATAGCTGTACGCGATATAGAACTGCGTGCGCGGATCCTGCTGCGCCGGGTCGGCGCGCTCCAACGCGGCCCTCGCGGCCGGAAACTCATCCCGTCGGAAGAACACCAACCCCTCCTCGAAGGCCTGTGGATCAACTCGGTACGTGCCGAAGCTGGCCGATAGTCCGCCCCTCACCTCCGCGACGCTCTGCGGCTGACGTATATAGAGCCATCCGATGAAGACCGCGTAACCGATCGCCAGTCCCGCCCCTGCGGCGCGTACGGTCCCTTCACGGTTTCTCACGTGGCTAGTCCGCTGCGGCGAAACAGGGCCATCCGGCCGGTGCGTACACTCGGACCGACGCGCGTCTGCGATCGACGAAGAGGTCGCCTCGCTGGTCGCCGGGCAGATCGATCTTGCCCGCGCGCTGGTAGTTCGCGTCGAGGTAGGCGGCGAGCGCACCGAGTTTCCTCCGAAACTCCTCCGCGTTGTCGTCGGGAATCGCGACGACAGGCACCTGCTCGCGCCGCAGCCGGCGCAGCATCAAGTCCTGTTCTTCAGGCGATGTGTAGTAGGTACCTTCGAACACCACCTGGCCGGCGGCGAAGCCCCGGCGGGCAAAGAAGTAGGTCTGCGGCGCGTATCCGACATACATGAGCCGGTCGCCCGGTTCCGTGCACTGCTTCACGTACACGACAAGCGGTGCCGGCGCGAGGGGCTGGGCGGTGGGAACGCCGAGCGAGGTGTCGATGTCGCGCAGGGCCCGTGTGACCATCGCGGCGCGGGCCGCGACCAGATCGGGCCGGAGCAACCCGAGCTGGTCGAACCGTTCGCGCGTGCCGCCGAGCTGGAAGACGGCGAGCGCCACGAGACCCACGGCGGTCGCGACCGCCGCACCGAGCGCGATCCGCACCGGCGCGGCCGATTCGGCGAGCGCGCGCCACGCGGCCGGAAGGAGCCACGCGGCGAGGATCGCCTGCGGCACGCCGACGTCGGCCAGCCTGTTCTGGAGCGGATTGCGAAGGAGCGTCGCGTTGGTGCATGCCGCCAGAAGGACGACGAGCCACAGCCGGCCGGACGCCTGGGGCATGGGGGCTGCGGCATCGCCGCGCCGCCACAACAGGAACGCGCCGGCTGCCGGCAGCAGCAGAAACGTGTAGTAGAGCAGCGCCTCTGCGTTCGGGCCCGCAGAGCCCCCGTCGGCACGGAACGACGGCCATCCCATCCGACCGACGTCGGCTTTGGTTGCGGTGAAGTCCAGCGCGGATCGGAGGTACGCCGGGACTCCCGCGGTACTCTGCACGAACACGATCCACGGCAGCAGAAGCGCGGTCGTCATCAGGACGAACCGCACGCCGGCTGTCACCCGTGCGGCCGCCGGCCGGCTCTCCGCCCACACGATCGCGAATAGGGCGACGAGTCCGAGGACGACGCCGTGATCCGGTCGGAAGAGGAACGCGATCGCGACGAGCACGGCCAGGCCCAGGCGGCGCGCCGCGGTTGGCCGCGCGAGGTACTGCCAACAGAGGGTGATCGCGAGCGCGTGCAGGAACAGTTTGGGATAGCTGTAGCTCCGCGGATAGGCGAGCGCCTGAAGCGCGACGGCACAGGCGGCCACCACGGCGGAACCGGAGGCGGCACGCGCGAGTGGATACGTGAGCGCGGCCGCGACGGCAAAGCCACCGAAGACGACGATCACCTCCCCGACAAGGTTGTGTCCGAATATCGTGAGACCCGCCGCCGACGCGAGATACATCATCAGAAAGCCGGGATCCGCGAAATCGCGAGCCGGCCATGCGCCGAGCAGGAGTTGCTGCGCGCGCGCGAGGTAGACGAAGTGGTCGTTCGGAAATCCGGTGTACGACAGAAACCGGAACGCGAAGACGGCGAGGAGGATGATTGCGGGCGGGAGCCAGCCAGTCAGCCGCCCCATTTCATGGTCTCCAGGGGCCTGGGCTGTTGAGGATCGATGCGGCGATGAAATCGGCGAGGACGTGATTGCCGGCCCGGGTGTAGTGGCAGCAATTGTCCATATAGACGGGTTCCGCCGGCGTGTCCAGCACGCGCGTGGCGTCGAAGAAGCGCACGTGCGTTGGGCGCAGTTCCGACTCGCCGGTGGCGACGAGCAGCGGATATCCCTCCTCGACGCTCCGTTTGTAGGGCGAGGCGTCGCTCAGCGCGGTCGCCGCCTCCCCGGCCGGAAACCGGCGCGTCGAGAAGTACTGATTGGGCTGCAGCACGTGCACGTACACGGAACCGCGCGCCTCGAGCATCTCGTGCATCAGCAGCGACGACCGCGACCACACGCCGGCGATGTCGGCGAAGAGCGCCGGGCGATCGCGCGGCGCGACCGGCGGCGTCGCCTGAATCAGCGCGTTCGCCGGCGGATTCGACGGCAGCGCGGCAAACCGCCCGAGCTCGCGCGTGTACCGGTCGAGCACGCGCCGGTAGTACCAGTCGAGCGCGACGTGCACCGACGCGACCCGCGTGCGTTCGAGGGTCTCCGACAAGGCGACGAGCCGCTGCCGGGTCCGGAAGATCGCCGCGAGCGACTCCAGCTTCTGCGGCGTGAGCGCCGACTGGTTCACCAGATTGATCAGCGGGTCGAGGTGCTGCACGCTCGGCATCGACGCGTCGAAGCCGCGCTCGTGGTTGAGCGCGCCGAGCGCCACCTCGTTGAACCCGTCGAGATTGACGACCAGATCGAGCCCCTGTCCGCGGGAGAGAAAGTAGGCGAGCACCAGCGCCTGCTGCGGCTGCTTGTACCCCTCGTGGCTGAAGCAGAGCGGCACGATCTCCCGCGTGTGGAAGAACGGATGCTGCTTCAGCCGGTCGACGAGGCGCGGCGCGCCCACCTGGCAGAACCACAGCCCGACGGACCCGCCGAACAGACCCACGAGAAACTGGTCGTCGCGCGCCCGGCTGAAGGGATAGTCGTACGGCGAGACGAATCCGAAGTTGTTGGTACGCTGGCGCGCCGGGGCAGCCGGATCCGCCTGCAGCGACGCCGGAATGTCGAACGGCGTGCCCGGGCGGTGCGTGACGCCGAAGTACGGGTGGATCGCTTCACCGATGACGAGCCGATCTTCGGGCGTCGGCAGCAGGTCGGGGTACGTCTTCTCGTGCGTGTAGAAGAATGCGCCGGTCTCGACGTAGTACGCGGCGATCGCGGCCAGCTCCGCACAGAGGGTGAATACGACGAGGCTGATGAGGAGTCGAACGGCGATGGTGCTGGATCGTATCAACTGAGTGGTACTGCTCAGAACAAGCTTCCGACGACGATCTGCCGGCCGCGACAACGGAGCGGCCGGTAATGCCTTGGGAAGAACGTCACCAGCAGGCGCCGGCCGGCCGCAGCCGTGGGAACAGCTCGAGCGCGTTGTCGCGCTCGATGGCGCGCTGGGCGGCGGAACTGAAGCCGAAGTTCGTCAGGCCCTCGGTCACCGTGTCCGCGCGCGCGAACGGATAGTCGGTGCCGAAGAGCATGTGCGAGAGCGGCACCAGCTTCGTGAACGTCGGCAGCGTGTACGCGTTGAAGGCCTGCGCGGTGTCGTAATAGAACTTCTGGATTTCGTGGAGGACGCCGTTCGGCAGCTCCGGCGACTTCGCGTTCGCGTTCACGCCGAAGCGCCCGGTGATGTACGGCATCGTGCCGCCGCCGTGCGACCAGATGAAGCGGATGTTCGGAAAGCGCGCGGCCGTTCCGCTGAACAGCACGCTCGCAATCGTCAGCGTCGTTTCGGTGGAGAGCGTGATGCCGAGCGCGCGGCCGTTCGGCAGCAGGTTCACGCAGCACTCGGCTCTGAACGGATGTGTATAGACGACGGCGCGTCGGCGGTTGAGCTCTTGCATCACCGGCGTGAACGCCGGATCGCCCAGGTACTTCCCCTGGTAGCTGCTCATGAAGCAGGCGCCGTCGGCTTTGAGCGTGTCGAACGCGTATGCGATCTCCCGCAGCGCGCCGCCGACGTCGGGGAGCGGCAGCGTCGCGAACATCCCGAACCGGCCCGGATAGGCGGCCATCAGCTTCGCGCCGTACTCGTTGCACTCGCGGGCGAGCCGCCGCGCCGCGTCGTTGTCGCCGAACCAGACGCTCGGCTCGCTGGTCGAGACGATGGAGGTGGCGACGCCGTCGCGGTCCATGTCCTCGAGCGTCCGCGAGGAACTCCAGTTCATGAGCGGCAGCTGCCCGGTGTTCCGCGCCTTGATCGCGGCGATGAAGCCCGGCGAGGAGAAGTGGCAGTGGACGTCGATGCGGTGCGGCACCGGCTGGCGAGCGGGTTGGCCGCTCTGGTCCGGCTGAAGCCGGACACCACGTACGTCGCGCGGTGCGAGCGCCGCCGCACCGAGCGCGGCCATGCCGGTCAGGAAGCGGCGGCGCGGGTGGTTCATCGCAGTGCGAAGAGCTGGGTGAGCAGCTTGCCGCGGGGGCTGTCGGCCGGCACGAACCGCTGCACGCGCTCGCCGTTCTGCACCTCGCCCGTGTAGATGGTGCCGCGCGAATCGACGGCAATCATGTGGAGGCCGTACCACTGCCCGCCGTTGTCGCCCATGCTGCCCATCATCCCGACCATCTTGCCGTCCTCGCGGTTGAGGAACCAGATGTGGTTGTTGGTCAGGTCGGAGATGAAGAGGAACCGCTGCTGCGGATCGGGCGAGAACGCCACCCCGCCGGTCGATCCGCCCTCGCCGGTCTCCGGCGCCATGATGAATTCCTCGAGGAACTTGCCCTCGCGCGTCGTCACGTGAATGCGGTTGGCGTTGCGGTCGGCCGCATACACCAGACCATCGTTGGAGACGTTCAACGTGAGGTGCCCGCGGAACTCCTTCGGCATCGGGCCGTTGGGCGTGTAGGCGCGGTCGGCGTCGTTGGTGCTGATCTCGGCCAGCGGCCTGCCGTAGGCGCCCCAGCCGCGCTTGAACGCGAAGGTGTCGAGGTCGTAGATCATCACGCGGCCGCCGAGATAGCTGTCGGCGACGTACATCTCCCGCGCCTTCTCGTCGAGACGGATCTCTTCGATCTGGCCGACGATCTGCGGCGTGGTCGGCGGATACTTCGCGCGAAACGCCGCCACCGCCTTCGCCCGCTCGGCCGGATCGACGTTGCCGCGCCCGCGGCCGCCGCCGCCCTGCGGCGGCTGCTCGGGCACGCGGGCGAGCTCCTTCACCATCTGCCCGGTCTTCGGGTCGTACTTCCGGACCGTGTCCTGCCCGCTGTAGACGAACCCCTGGCTGTCGACGTCCATCCCGTGCCCCTGCGGCGCGTTGAAGGAGCCGATGACGTTCCCCTCCTTGTCAATGTGGATCATCGTCGGCGGCCGGACGCAGCAGTGCGCCGTCGGCGGAGTGGTCGACGCGTTGTCCTCCTGCTCCGTGGTGTCGTTCGGCCGGTTCAACACCCAGACGTTGTCGTCCTTGTCGACGGC
>JACPCS010000143.1 GCA_016184455.1 Acidobacteriota bacterium | reverse complement strand
CGTACGCCCTACGCCCGCATCGTCTTGAGCGCCGTGGTGACCCGCTGCGGCCGGAACGGCACGCGCCGGAGGCGCACGCCGGTCGCGTCGTAGATCGCATTCGCGATCGCCGCGAAGAGCGGCTTGCACGCGGTCTCGCCCGCGCCGTAGTGCGGCAGGTCCGGGCGGTTGGGGTTCGGATCTCCGTTCACCAGCACCACGTCGATGCGCTCGGGCGTGTCGAGGTGCGTGAGCGTCGGGCCAGTGCGCCAGTCGACGGTCGTCACCTTCTCGGTGTCGAACGTGACCTCTTCGTGGATCGCGCGGCTGATGGAGTGCATCATCGCGTTCGACCTCGACCTCCGCAATCTGCGCCACGACGGTCTGGTTGCGATACGCATACGCGACGCCGCGGCCGGTGAGGACGTCGCCATTGCCGCGCGGGCCGGGCGAGGGACGCGGCTGCCATCCGTACTTCTCCGCCGCCGCCTTCACACACGCAATCGAGCGCGCGCGGCGGAACCCGGCGTCGTCTCGTGTGTCGGCCTGGAGCAGCCGCAGGCGGAAGTCCACCGGATCGATCTTCGCCGCGGTCGCGAGCTCGTCGATGAACGACTCGGCCGCAAACGTCACCTGCGGCCCGTTGGGGTCGCGCAGGTTGCCCGTACGAAGAGGCGTCTCCCACACGAGCGGCAGCGAGAGGACCTGCATCTGGTTGCGGCGATTCGGCACGGCATAGGTGTCCGACGGTGTCGACACGCCGCCGGGCGCGGGCATCTGCCGCCGGCGGCCGGTGAGCTGCGCGATGAGCACGGTGTCGTGCTCGTTGTAGCCGAGATGGCCGTAGTCGATCGCGCGCGCCTGGTAGTCGAGTGCCACGAGATTGCCGCGCGCGTCGAGCCCACCGCGCATCTTCACGAGATACGCCGGACCCTTGGTGTCCCACGCGTGCTCCTCGTCGCGCATCCACTGCACGCGCACGGGCTTGCCCAGCGTGTGCGCCAGAAACGCCGCCTCGAACCCGGCATCGTCCGCGGCCGTGCGGCCGTACGCCTGCGGTCCGTGCAGCCAGACGACGCGGACCTTGTCGCGCGGGATGCCGAGGAACTGGGAGACGCCGCTCCGCAGCCCGTACGACTTCATGTCGTTCGAGTAGATCGTGAGCTGCCCGTTCGACGGGTCGGCCATCGCATGCGCGGGGCCGATCGACGTGTGCCCCTGGAACGGCACCTCGTACTCGGCCTCGAGGCGCACGGCCGCGCCCGCGAGCGCCGCCTCGACGTCGCCCGTCACCTGCGGATCGAGCGTGCGCGTCGGCTTCGCCGTCCGCATATAGGCGAAGAGATTCTCCGACGCGGGGAAGGGCGCCGTGTCGGGCTTGCGCCAGTTCACCTTCAGCCGCCGCGCGGCCGCAATCGCCTGCTCCTCGCGCTCGCAGACCACCGCCACGTAGTTCCCCTCGCGGACGACCGCCACGAAGCCGGGCATGCCGCGGACAGAGGATTCGTCGATGCTGACGACGCTCGCGCCGGCGATCGGAGGCTTGACGTTCCGGGCGTGCAGCATGCCGGGGACCACGGCGTCGACCGCCCACTTCCCGGTGCCGTCCACCTTGTCGGGGATGTCGTCGCGCATCGGCGACTTCCCGACGTTCTTCATCTCCTGCACCGGTTTGAGCTTGGCGATGCCGGTGGTCTCGTCGATCGTCTTGCCGGTGAGCGTGACATTGAACCGCCGGCCGCCAATCAGCTCGCCGTACGTGATCCGCTTCGACGGATCCGCCTTGACGGTGATGACGCCGTCGCTCACGGCGAGCTGGTCGACGGCCACGCCGAAGTGCTTCGATCCCATGTCGAGCAGCACGCGGCGCGCCTCGGCGGCGACGCGGCGCATCGGCCAGCCGTCCACTTGCAGTGCATCCGACCCGCCGGAGCCGCCCTGATCGACGGTGAGATCGGTGTGCCCCATCACGCACGTCGTACGCGCGAAGTCCATGTCGAGCTCGTCCGACATGATCTGGCGGAACGCGGTGCCGGTGCCCTGCCCGAGGTCCGTCTTGCCGACGTAGAAGGTGGCCGTGTTGTCCTGATGGATCACGATCCACGAGTCGAGCTGACGGAAGTCGGGATCGGGGTACGGCCCTGCTTGCGCCTGCAGGGCGACAGGTGCGAGCGGCGCGAGGTGCGACGACGCCGTGAAGCCGACGACGAGGCGGCCGGACGTCTTGAGGAACTCGCGGCGCGAGGGAGACGAGATCGTGTCGAGGATGTCGTCAATCATCATGGCATTTGTCCAGGTTTGCCGGGTCTGCCGCTCGCTGAATCGACTCCCGCAGCGAGACCCGGCCTGTGTACTCTCGCCTACGCGGTCTGCGCCGTCATGCCGGCGGCGCGTTTGACGGCGGCCTGAATCCGGTAATAGGTGAAGCAGCGGCAGAGCACCGGGGCCATCGCCGTTCTGGCAGTAGCCGCACGCGGGCACCTGCTCGTCGATCCACGCCTGCTGCACGGGATGGAGCGTGCCGTCCTTTGCCAGACCGTCGAGCGTGGTGATCTCGCCCTTCACAGCCGAGACGGCGGTGACGCACGACCGTGTCGGCGTGCCGTTGATCAGCACGGTGCACGCGCCGCACTGGCCGAGGCCGCAGCCGAAGCGGGGACCGTGCAGGTCGAGATCGTTGCGCAGGACGTAGAGGAGCGGCGTCGCGGACTCCACGTCCACGGTGCGCCTCTGTCCGTTGACGGTCAAAGTCAGATTGGCCATAACGGGGGAATTATGCCCCAACGAACCGGTTCATGGTGCTTTGGTGCTGAGGTTCCGGTTCAGGGTTCCCTTGCTTGGGTTCACGCGCTGGTGGGACGGTATAGTCAGGCCGGACGGGCGGGTATACCATGTGCGCCATGACGAAAGAGACGACTCGTCGCGACATCCTCAAGAGCGGCCTGGCGCTTGCCGGCGTTGGTCTCCTTGGCATCCCGGAGTGGGCGCTCCCCGCGCTCGCGCAGGGCGAGACGCTCGTGCCCTTCACCGATCTGCCGGACAACATCAACTGGGTGCCGGCGGCCGACCGGCGCCTCTACGACGTCCGCACGATCGACGGCGTCTTCACGCCGCGCGACAAGTGGTTCACGACGCAGCACTACGGCCACCCTGACATCGCCCCGGCGGCCTACCGCCTGAAGGTGTCGGGGATGGTGGAGCGTCCGCTGTCGCTCTCGCTCGACGAGCTGAAGAAGATGCGATCGACGGATCTCGTCTTCGGCTTCGAGTGCTCGGGCAACCGGCGCCCGATCCAGGGCCTGTCGAGCAATGGCCGCTGGACGGGCGTGCCGCTCCGCGAGGTGCTGAACCGCGCGGGCGTCAAAGACGATGCGCGCGAGTTCGTGTTCTTCGGGGCCGACCACGGCGACGAGGACGTCGAGTTCCGCGGCAACACCTTCAAGGTGGATCAGCAGTTCGGCCGGAGCCTGCCGCGCGAGAAGGCGCTCTCGGGCGAGCCGATCCTCGCCTACGCGCTTGGCGGCGAGCCGCTCACCAGGCACCAGGGCTTCCCGGTGCGGCTGCTCGTGCCGGGCTACTACGGCGTCTGCAACGTGAAGTTCCTCGCCGAGATCCACGCGCAGCACGATCCGTATCTCGGCAAGTACCAGGCGCGCTGGTACCGCACGCTCCGCGGCGAGACGATCAACGGCCAGGTGCACTGGAAGGAAGACGCGGTCACGCACATGCAGCTCAAGTCGTGGATCGCGCGCGTGACCAACGCGGGCAACCGCCACCACGTCTTCGGGATCGTCCTGAACGACGGGACGCCGATCAGGACGGTCGAAGTGAGCATCGACGGCGGCCCGTGGCAGGCGGCGAAGCTCGATCCGGAGACGATGAAAGAGAAGTGTGGGTGGAAGTTGTTCACCTACGCCTGGATGGGCGCGACGCCTGGTGAGCACACGCTCGTGTCGCGCGTCATCGACGTCAACGGCCAGGTGCAGCCGACCTCGGAGGAGATCGCCAACAAGAAGACGTTCCTCGAGGACAACTCGCAGCACCCGCGGAAAGTCATGATCGCGTAGCCCCGTATGCCGGCCGCTTGGCGTTCGTTGCCCGGCGGTCGGCAGCGCAGGCCGGTATGTCCTCCGCAAAACCGGCTCATCTGCCACATCCTCAGCATTCGCCGGCGTAGCGCTCCAGCTATGCCAGCTCGCCCGTCTGACGCCGCGCTCGCGATGACTACGGTTTTGCTCCGGACATACCGACCTGCACTGCCTCTTCGGCGTCCTGCGTGCAGCCGGACGCCGGTAGTATCATCTGCCGCATGACCCTTCGAGAGCCTCAGGGTCACCCCGAGCGTCGTCGAGGGGTGAAGCGAGCAGCAGTCGTCCTGGCGGTTGGCGCAGCGATTCTGGGGATGGTCCCTCTGAAGCCGGACGCCACGTACGCGCAGGCGCCCTCGATCACGCCCGCGCCGGCGTTCGGCGCGCGCGAGCTGACGCAGTACCCGACGACCGGCTGGCTCACCAACGGCGGGGATCTCTTCAACCGCCGCTACTCGCCGCTCACACAGATCAACCGCGACAACGTGGGGCAGCTCAAGGCCGTCTGGCGCCAGTCGCTCGGCGGCTCCGGCGTTGGTCCGAAGTACTCCGGCGAGGCGCAGCCGATCGTCCACGACGGTGTGATCTATGTCGTCACGGGCGCGGACGATGTCTTCGCGATCGGCGTCGAGACGGGCGAGATCCTCTGGAAGTACGAAGCCAAGCTCGACGACACGATCAGCGTGGTCTGCTGCGGCTGGACGAGCCGCGGCGTCGGTCTCGGCGACGGACGCGTGTACGTCGGCCAGCTCGATGGCAGGCTCGTCGCGCTGGATCAGCGCACCGGCGCGGTCGTGTGGTCCACGCAGGCCGAGCGCTGGCAGGAAGGCTTCAGCATCACGAGCGCGCCGCTCTACTACGACGGTCTCGTGATCACCGGCTTCGCGGGCGCCGAGTACGGCATCCGCGGCCGCGTGAAGGCGTACGACGCGAAGACCGGTTCGCTCGTGTGGACCTTCTATACGATTCCCGGACCGGGCGAGGTCGGCCACGACACGTGGCCGAAGGACAACGACGTGTGGCAGCACGGCGGCGCGTCGGTGTGGCAGACGCCGGCCGTCGATCCGGAGCTCGGGCTCCTGTATTTCTCCACCGGCAATCCAGGCCCCGACTTCAACGGCGCGGTCCGTGCGGGCGACAACCTCTTCTCGGTCTCGATGCTCGCCATCGAGGCGAAGACGGGCAAGTACCGCTGGCACTTCCAGCAGGTGCGCCACGACATCTGGGACTACGACGCCACCAATCCCGTCGTTCTCTTCGATATCGAGGTCGGCGGGCGCATGCGCAAGGCGATCGCCGAAGCGAGCAAGACGGGCTGGGTCTACATTCTCGACCGCACGAACGGCCGGCCGCTCGTCGGCATCGAGGATCGTCCGGTGCCGCAGGAACCGCGACAGGCGACCTCGCGCACGCAGCCGTTCCCGGTGGGCGACGGGTTCGTGCCGCAGTCGATGACGATCGCGCCTGAGGGATATCGCCTCGTCAACCAGGGACGCATCTTCACGCCGTTCTGGACCGAGCCGGTCGTCGCCAAGCCGGGGCAGAGCGGCGGCGCCAACTGGCCGCCGAGCTCGTACGATCCGCGCACGGGCTATTTCTACGTCTGCGCCACCGACCGGACGGGCGTCTTCCGGGGCGGCGCCGACAACGAGATCCCGCCCGACGGCGAGCGCTACATCGGCGGCGCGTTCGGCAACATTCCGTTCGGCGTCACCGGCATCTTCGCCGCACTCGACATGCGCACCAACAAGATCGTGTGGCAGCAGCAGTGGGCCGAGCGCTGCTACAGCGGATCGATCGTGACGGCGGGCGGCCTCGTGTTCACGGGGCGCAGCGATGGGCGCTTCACCGCGCTCGATTCGCGCGGCGGGCGGCTGCTGTGGGGCTTCCAGACGGGCGCCGGCGTCAACGCGGCCGCCTCCACCTTCGAGCACCGCGGCCAGCAGTACGTCGTCGTCCTCTCGGCGGGGAGCGCGTTTGCCGCGTCGAAGCGCGGGGACACGGTGTGGATGTTCGGTCTCAACGGAAAGCTGACCGCGACCGAAACGCAGTGAGCCCCGCGGGTTACTCCGGCACGCCACTCCTTCAGAAGCTGGGCATCAAGGAGGGGCATCGGATTGCCATCCTGCACGCGCCGAGGCCGATGCCCGCGGACCTGCGCAGCATTCCCTCGTCTGTGGCGATGAGCCGAGATCTGCGCCGCAACAGCCTCGACGTCATCGTCCAGTTCGTGACCGGTCAGGCGTCGCTGCGCAAGGAGTTCGCCGCCGCCGCCGCGCGTCTCAATCCGGACGGCGGGCTGTGGGTGGCGTGGCCGAAGAAATCGTCCGGCGTCGCGACGGATCTCACAGAAGATGGCGTGCGCGAGGTCGCGCTCGCCGCACTCTCCCGGACGCCACGTACGTTCAGCGGATCGGCACGTGGAGCCGCGTGAGGGTCTCCCGGCCAAAACCATCGGCCGTCAGGATGATCACCGTCAGCACTCCCGTCGGCGCTCCTACGCAGCCAAAGGGAAACGAGAACGGAAACGCGCGTGTGCCGAACGCAGGCAGCGCGATGGACCCGAACCGGGTCGCGAGCTCGGTGCGGCCGAGCGTGAGCAATCCACCAGCGATGCCGAACCGATCGACGAACTGCATCTGCACATGGCTGAAGAAACGATCCGATCGGCCGTCGCCCTCGAAGACGATGGTGAAGGGCGCCAGCAACGGCGGGAACGCGGGGCAGATGCCGCCGCCTCGGACAATCGGGTCGATGAACGGCGGTTGCACCAACGCACCGCGTGCGACGTTCACGAAGCCGTCGGTTGGCCGTGACAGTGACGGTCCGACCGCGTTGACGCGCAACGCTTCACCGTTTTCGTGACACGCGGAAATCGCCAGGGCGGCAATCAGCAGGCAGGACGCACGGCAGGACCGTCGGAGAGCCATACACACCTCCGGACGCGCCAGATACTATCAACCGCGATCCGATTCCGATAGACTCGGGCGCCGGCTCATGTATGTGAACCTCTTCCAGCTCGCCTCGCTCGCCATCGTCGGCTGGATTCCACTGATCTTCTTTCCCACGTGGAGCGGCTCGCGGCGGCTGGCCGAGAGCGCGTTCTTTCCGATCTACATCGCCGTCCTCTACGCGTTTGGCATCGGCGCGCTCCTCATGCAGTTCGGGCCGGGGTTCATCGCCGACTTCGGCACGGCCGAGGGGGTTGCGCGGCTGCTCGCGCGGCAGGAGATCGCCCGGGTCGCGTGGCTGCACATCCTCGCCTTCGATCAGGTGATCGGCCTGCTCATCTACCGCGAGAACATGCGCCGCCGCTACGTGCCGGTGCCGGTCCAGTCGGCGCTGCTGTTGCTGACGCTGATGTTCGGGCCGCTCGGCTACCTGGCATTCGCGGCCATCCGTGTGGCCCGGCTCGGGGTGCGCGCGTTCGGCGAAGATGACGGCGGGTCCGACCGCCTTCGCGCTTCGCGCTTCAGCGAGTCCGCCGCCGACGCGGTCCCCACGATTCCGCAGATCGTCGCCAGCTTTCGAGAGGAGCGCGGCGTCACGATGACGGCGCTCGCGGGCGTCGCGCTCGGTGGCCTCGCGTTCATCGTCGCCGGGCTGCGCGGTCCCGAGGTGCCGCCCGAAGGCGATCTGATGAAGCCGGCGAGCTTCGACGTGGCCGTCGGCCTCTTCATCCTGTCGCTCGTTCCGTGGCTGCCGGGGTCGGGCTTCAGCGAGGCGGCGCGGCGCCGCTGGCGCACGTGGATGATCGGGCTGCTGATCTACGCGTTCGGCACCGAGACGGTTCAGCAGTTTCGCGGCATCGACCCGCGCTTCTCGCGTGCCGAGCCGGCAAGCCAGATCTTGGGTGCCATCTTCTTCGTATCGGCGCTCGGCATTCTGTCGCTGTCCGTCGCACTTGCGGCGCGTGCCTTCGAGGCGCATGCGGCGGGTCGCCGCGGGCTGCTCGTCATTGCGGCGCGCTGGGCAGGCGTCTCGATGCTGATGGGATTTCTCGCCGGCGTCTGGCTGAGCGCCAATCAGGGGCGCGTCGTCGGCGAGGCCGGCAACCTCCTGCCGCTGCACGCGGCCGGGTTCCACGCGGTGCAGGCGGTGCCGCTCGTGGCGCTGCTGCTCGCCTGGTCGACCGTGCCGGTCGACACCGCACGGCGATGGGTGCACATTGCCGGGTTCGCGTGGGCGGCGGCGTGCGTGGCGATCTGGTGGCAGACGGCGCTCGGGCGCGCCGTCACCGACCTCGCCACCGCGGCCGGGGTCGCGAGCGTCGCGCTGCTCGGGCTGTGGACGCTCGCGGCCGTCCGCGGTCTTGTGGCCTGGCGCGCGTAATGCCGATGTATCGGTCATGGGAGCTTCACTCGGTCGCTGGTGCGCCGGCGCGCTGGTGGCATGGACGCTCCTCGCGCGCCCTGCCGCCGCCCAGAGTCTCGGCGGCCCCTGCGACACCCCGGGCCAGCTCGGATGGGCCGGCTTCCTCCTGACGTGCGGGGAGAGCGGCACCTACCGCTACGCGCTGCACGACGACGTGCCGCCCGCACCGGAGGGCGGGTATACGGAGCGGCCCGAGTGGTATCCGCGCCTCAGCGAGGTGCTCCGCGCGCTCGATCCGCCGGCATGTCCCGCCAGCGGCCGTGTCACCTTCACGCATCCGGTGGTTCGCCTCGAGGATCTGCTGCCCATCATTCCGCAGGGTGCGATGGTGGGCGACCACGTCACGCCCATCGATCACGGCTACATCGGCATTACGCCGCTCGCCAAACCGCGCGCCTCGCGCACCGATGCCGACTACATCCCGGTGTACGCACCAGCCGACGCGGAAGTCCTCGAGATCTCGCTCCTCGGCTCGCCGCGCTCGATTCGCATCGTGATGGCGCACGGCTGCGAGGTGTACTCGATTCACATGGTGCTCAACCGGCTGAGCGGCGCACTTGCGCACCTGCAGGACGACCTGCTCGCGAGGGGCAGGCTGGATCCGCATATCCGACTGCTGGCGGGCACTGAGTTCGCCGAAGGCCGGGACAACCCGCCGGACTTCTCGGTGCACGACGGCGCGCAGTGGCTGAGCGGACTGGTCTCGCCGTTCTCCTACACGACCGCCGAATCGTGGAAGCCGTACACGGTGGACCCCTGGCCGTACTTCTCGCCCGACCTCGCCGCCGCCTACGAAGCGAAGATGCAGCGGCTCGAGGCCCCGCGCTGGGGGCGCATCGACTACGACATCGCCGGCACCGCCGCGGGCAACTGGTTTCTCGCCGGGACCGTCGGGTACTCCGGGCGGCTCGAGCAAGACTTCCGGTCCAACGAGCGGCTCTCTGGCGGCGTGGTACCCGGCAAGGCCACCTATGCGTGGAGTCACCTCGCCATCGCGCGCCATTCGGTGCAGCCGAGCCGCTGGATCTTCTCGATCGGCTGGTGGGCCGACGCGCGCGGCGATCCGCGCCAGCTTCTGCTCGAGGTCCGCAGCGGGCAGCCGCAGCCCTCGGAGCTGACGACCGCTTCCGGCGTCGTGGTGTACCGATTGTGGACCTGGACCAACGCGACGAGCGTCGCGAGCGACGCGCCGCAGCCGATCGGTTACGACATCATGCCGACGCGGATCCAGGGGCTGGTCGCAATCCAGGTGAACGCCGACGAGACGCTCGGCGTGGAGGTCATGCCCGGCGCCGAGGATCCCGCGACGTTCCGCGGCTTCACGCCGGCGAAACGACTCTACAGGCGATAGGTCCGGCGGGTCGCTCCCTGCGCCGTGCGGACCCGCCCTACGTACCTATAAGGCGGCTGAAGTACTCCTCGAGCGCGGCGTCGAACGCGCTCCACTCCTCGCCGAACGCCGTCGCGAAATTCGCGAACCGATCGTCCGACTCCGCGAACAGCGTGAAGTAGGTCGTCACGGCCTCGACGCCATGCCGCCGGACGAGGAAGTCGGTGGCGACGAACGCGTACGGATAGAGCGAGTCGCGCGCGCGGCCGTTGTGGACGGCGACCCAGTCTGGAAAGGTCGCCAGCTTCGCGAGCGGCGGGAGATCGCGGCGTGCGTGCATGTCGCGGACCCAGCGGACGCTGCGCGCCTGGATGTCGTCGCGGCGCATCACGCCGAGCGCGTCGAGCACGTGCGCCTGCACCCACTCGGCAAATCCTTCGCGGAGCCATTGGTCGGAGGTGCCGCGCCGCCCGCCCGCGAACTCGTACTGGATCGTGTGGGTCAGCTCGTGCGCGAGCACCGCGATCCGCGAGTTCCAGTTGAGGTCGGCGAACGCCGCCTCGTTGATGTAGACGCTCCCGGGCCCCCCAATCGCCATCATCACGGCCGCGGCATCGCGCGCGACATCCGGCGGCGCACCCTCGGCCTCGAGCGCGGCGCTCAGGGCGTCGCGGTTGGGGAAGAAATGAAGCGACGCGCGCAGCCGCGGAAGGTGCAGGTCCCGCTCGGTGACCGCGGCAATCGAGACGAGCGCCCGCTCGTAGTCGCCAATGAAGATCGCCTGGCGCGAGGGGCCGACGCGGATGTCGTCCATCGCGATCACGCGCGGCGGTCCGGCTGAGGCGGCGCACCCGGCGGCGGTCAGCACGGCGATCGCCGGGACGGTAAGCACGGCCGTGCGCGGCATAGGGTGACTATACCTTCTATGCTAACGAGGGATGCCGCGCGGAACACCGGATGTGGTCGTGATCGGCGCCGGCGCCGCGGGCCTGACGGCCCCGCGCACGCTGCAGGAGGCGGGCGTCTCGGTCGCCGTGCTCGAGGCGCGCACCATCACCGCACTGGCGCGCGTGCTTCGGCTCTCACGTGCACGTGTGCGCGGACTCGTCGACGCCGTCTGGACGCACGACTGGGAGCACGATCCGTACGCGCGCGGCGCGTACAGCTACCAGCTCGTCGGCGGCGCCGATGCGCCGGAGGCGCTCGCGCGGCCGATCCGGCGGACGCTCTTCTTCGCGGGTGAAGCCACGGGCGCGGGCGGTGATACGAGCACCGTCGATGTGGCGATCGCTTCGGGACGCCGCGCTGCCCGCCAGCTACTCCGCGCGCTCGCGTAAACCCGTGTATGAACGACACGCCGTCCTTACGGTCTTGGCATCAGGGATGCTCAATGCCATAGTGGCCAGACTACTGGCGTGTCTCAACTGATGTTCTGTGCGCTACCGCAGCCCTCCGACACTGGATCTGCCGGCCGCGACATCGGAGCGGCCGGCACCGGCTTGGGAAAGGCTTGCCCCTAAATGTCCCCGCAGGCTGCAGCGGCCTCGGTTCACCAGCACGGCTCGGCGGCAGAGGCCGCCTGGCACCTGCTGCGTGCGGCGAGCGCGCTCGCCGAGCCGCTCGATCGCGCCGGCATACCGCGCCTCTTTGCCGAGGACGTGCGCGACGGGCTGCGGCCGCTGCCGAGCGACCCGGCCGGCGCGGTGCTGGCCTGGCGCGCGGGGTACGGATGGGAGTCGCACCTGCCGGCGGCCGATCCGCGCGCCGAGCTGATCAACCTGTATCTGCCAATCTGCAGTGCCACGTCCGTGCATCCGCTGACGGTCGGCCACCTCGGCCAGAGCCTCGATGGTTTCATTGCCACGCCGTCCGGCGACTCCCAGTTCGTAACCGGCAGCGACAATATCATCCACGTGCACCGGATGCGCGCGCTGTGCGACGCGGTCGTCGTCGGGGCGGGCACGGTCGCTGCCGACGATCCGCAGCTCACCACGCGGCACGTGCCGGGGGCGAACCCGCTCCGCGTCGTCTTCGATCCAGGCCGGCGACTGACGCCCGACTGTCGCGTGTTCACCGACCGGCAGGCCGACACGCTGTACATCTGCGGCCGCACGTACGTCGGTCCCGGCGAGAGCCACGTCGGCGTGGCGCCGATTGCGCCGATCGAGACGAATGGGCATTCCGGCGACGAGGCAGCGGCGGTGCTGCGGCTGCTCGGCGCGCGCGGCTGCTCGCGCGTGTTCGTCGAAGGCGGCGGTGTGACGGTGTCGGCGTTTCTCGAGGCGAACCTGCTCGACCGCCTGCAGATCGCGATCGCGCCGGTGCTGATCGGCCAGGGACGTCCGGCCATCCGTCTCGCGCCGCAGGATCGGCTGCGCGACTGCCGGCGGCCGAGCTACCGCGTCTTCCGCATGGGGGGCGACGTGCTGTTCGACTGCGACCTGCGTGAGCCCGCGGAGCCGTCGGACGAGGCAGGCACGGTGAGCCGGATCATCTAGTCATGCGGAGCCTCCGTGTTGCGCTCGCTGCCGTCGCGCTCGTGGTTGTCGCGGCCACCTCGAGCCGGTGGGCCGCGAGCGCGCTGCCGCCGCGTCCGATCTTCCGTGTGGCGACCTGGAATATTCACAAGGGCGCCGACCGGACCGGGCACTACCATCTCGACCGCACGATCGATGCGATTGCCAGCTTCGACGCGGACGTCGTGGGGCTGCAGGAGGTGATGCGCAATCAGCTCGAGTCGAACTGCGACGATCAGGCGGCGCGTATCGCCGAAGGGCTGCGCCGGCGCACGGGACGTCCCTGGACGCATGTCTTCGTGAAGGGATGGGTCAGCGACAAGCGCGACTGCGAGGAGCGGGGGCGCGGCGACGACGTGGAAGTGGAGGGGCTCGCGTTCTTCGCGGCGGAGCCGATGATCGCGAAAGAGTGGGCGCATCTGCCGGGGAGCCGCGTCGCGGTGGAGGTGCGCGTGGCGTCGCTCCCGCAGGTGCCGGTCGTCGTCACGCATCTCGCGCCGAATCGCGACCAGCAGGCGCTTCGCGCGCAGCAGCTGGCCGCGCTCATGCCATGGGCGAAGCGCCGCGGACCGGGACTCCTGATCGGCGATCTGAACGCCGAGGCCGATGCGAGCGAGCTGGCGCCGGTGTTCGGACAGTATCGGGACGGGTGGGCAGAAGCGCCGGCGCGCGACTCGACGCGCGGCTTTGCGACCGGGCAGACGCGGCCGCGCCGCGTGTCCCGGATCGACTATGTGCTGTTCGCGCCCGAGATCGATGTGACGCTCGAGTCGGTCGAAGCCGTGGACACGACGAAGCTCGGTCTCGGCGAGGTCTCCGATCACAACCCCGTCGTCGCGACGTTCCGGCGCGTCACGCGCGACGAAAGACGCTGAAGTCGTAGCCGATCCAGCCGCGCGCGAGGCACTGCTGGAGCGCACTGCCGCCCACGAGATACCCGAACCGGCTGCGGGTCATCCCCAGCCACCCAAGCATCGTCGCGAAGGGTGCGATGGCGCGGTCGCGCCCGCGGCCGATTTCGATCATCGGCGTGAGATCCCGGGTCCACTCGTGCTCGAAGCCGGCGTCGCTCGCCAGCGCGCGCAGCTCGTCGCGACCGAGCAGCGTGTTGATGCGCCAGCCGCTGCAGGATCGCCCGATGGCACGTGCGGCCCGATCGCCCTCGTCCGGCCGCCGGAAGTCGTCCACGACGATCAGCAGGCCGGCTGGCCGAATGAGCCTGGCGCACTCGTTGAAGAACAGCACAGGCGACGGCCCGTGCACGAACGACTCGATCGCGTAGGCCAGGTCGGCGCGCCGGAGATCGGGCGGCAGCTTCGTGTAATCGGCTTCAATGCACGTGAGCCGATCGGCAAGACCTGCGGCGCCGATCCGGTCGGCCGCGATGTGCGCCTGCAGTGGGCTGAGCGTCACCCCGGTGCCGTGGATCTGCGGGAGTCGTTCGGCGAGGCAGCAGAGCGTCGCGCCGATACCGCAGCCGAGATCCACCAGGTGCAGCGGGGTCGATGTGTCGGCCGCGAGCGAGCGTGCACGGTCGGCAATCAGGTCGTCGACATAATGGAACGCCTGCTCCCGCGTGGTGACGCCCGGTCCCCAGACGGCGCGGTGGATGACGCCCGTGGCGCCGCCCTGGCCGTAGCGCAGGAAGGTGCGCGTGTGGCGGTCGTAGTAGCGGCGGATGTCCGCAGGCGTGAATCGCGACGTCACGGAAGCCAGGCAGCGAGATCGTCGTGTCCGACGATGATGTGCGAACGGCGTTCGTTGATGTGCGCGATGCGGCGCTCGCGCCAGTCCTGGATCGCCGATGCGTGCTCCGGCTCGACTTCGCGCGCTGCTTCGGCCCAGCCGTCGATCAACGTCCGCTGGATCGCCGAGTCGTCGGGCCCGAGCTGCCAGTTGCTCGGCGCGCGCTCGACGAGATAGCCCTCGTCCGCGAAGCATCGCGCGGACGTGGCCGGCGCATCGGGGCCTTCCGCCGGTCCGCCGAGACCCTTGTCGCGCTTCTGGTGGCGGTTCAGCAGCTCACGGATCCAGTCGTCTTCCGGCTCGGCGGGGTCGCACGACGAACGGCCGTTGTACGTGATGGTGAACAGCACCGCCGCGCCGGCCGCGCGGGAGTGCCGCGCCAGCGACCGCAGCCACGCCTCTGACACGAGGTCGAGCAGCGCCGAGGCGGTCACGAGGTGGCGTCCTTCGAAGAGCGAGCCGTCCAGTGAACCGAGATCCATCTTCCGGACCTCGATGTCGATGTCGAGGTTCGCCGTTCGCGCCCGCAGATCGGCGAGGAGCACGCCGCTTCGATCGACGACGAGCCAGCGCTGCGGCCGCGGGAGCCGAAGGGCCAGATACCGCACGTTCGATCCGGCGCCGGTGGCGAGATCGAGGATGTGTACGGGCCGACGCGCGGCGAGCACGCGGATGATGCGCCGCGTCAGCGCGTCGGCGCGCGCACGGGCGTCGGCGGACTCGCGCAGACGGAGCCATTGCAGCAGCGGCTCATCCATGGGCGTCGATCGAGGCAAGCGCCTCGGCCATGCGGCCGGCCGCCTCGTCCCAGGTCGGGAGTCGATCGCGCACACGACGGGCGCCTTCGGCCAGCCGGGCGCGCAGGTCCGCATCGCCGAGCACACGCGTGAGCGCAGCTGCCAGCGCGGCGGTGTCGCCGACCGGCACGAGCACGCCGGCCTCGCCTCCCACCAGCTCCGGTATCGCTCCGGTCATGGTCGACACGACAGGCACGCCGTGTGCCAGCGCTTCAGCCACGGCCATGCCGTAGGTCTCCTGATGTGTGGCCAGCACGAACAGAGCTGCTTGCTCGTAATGCGCTGCAAGCGCGTCGCGGTCGAGATCCCCGGCCAGGGTCACGCGACCGGCGAGGTTGAGACGTGCGATGGCGGCGCGCACGCGCGCGGCTGTCTCCGAATCACGGGTTACGCTGCCGGCGCACGTCAGGTGCCAGTCGCGGGTCGGCACGGCCGCGAGCGCCTCGAGGAGCATCTCATGGCCTTTGATGGGGTTCAGTGTGCCGACGCAGAGGAGTTCTGAACCACCAGAACCTCGCGCAATCGGCGCGGGATCCGTACCGGGCTCCACGACAACGATCCGAGCCGGCGGCAGATCGTAACGCGTGAGCAACGGGAGCGCGGCCTTGCCCGTCACGATCACGCGCGAGGCGGCGTGAAGGGCGCGGCGCTCGCCGGCCTCGAACCGCGCGGCGGTTGCGCGATCGAGACCGAACGTGGCGGCCAGCGGCAGGTGCATGAGCGATACGATCCGCAGGCGAGCGGCCTCGCGGACGACGAGATCCGGCATCGCCCCGAACGCGAGGCTGTCGACGAGGGCGATCGTGCCTGGCGCCACCGACGCGAGCGCGCGCTCCGCGTGATCGAGCGCGGCAGGTGTCGGATGCGGGAAGCCGGGGTCGAGCTCGACGAGATCGACACGGCACCCGCGGGCCTGGAGCGCGGCCGCCATGCGGATGTCGTAGATGGAGCCGCCGGTGCGCGCATCGAGCGGGCCAGGAAGAAAGAAGACGATCTGACGCATGCCCTGGTCCGGCCACAGCCGGACGCTACGTACGACCATTTCCCACGCCAAAGACCCTCTTCAGCTCGTACGGCGTGACGACCTCGAGCTGGTCGTAGGCGCACTCCGCGGGCGGCTTGTCGGGACGCCAGCGCAGGAAGATCGCCGCGTGGCGGAAGCGGTCGCCCTGCATGTGGTCGTACTTCACCTCGCACACGCGCTCGGGGCGGAGCGGCTCCCACGACAGATCCTTGCCCGCGCTCCAGCGGCTCTCGGCGCCCGGCATCCGCCCCATCTCGCCGCTCGCCTGCGCCCACTCGCGCCACGGGTGATCCTCCATCGCGTCCTTCCGCAGCGGCGCCAGCTCCTCGACGAGCGCCTCGCGCTGCGCCATCGAGAAGGCGGAGGTCACGCCGACGTGCTGAAGCTGTCCGCGGTTGTCATAGAGGCCGAGCAGGAGTGAGCCGACGCGCGTGTCCTTGCCGTCCTTGTGCCACCGGAAGCCGGCGACCACGCAGTCGGCCGTGCGCGCGTGCTTCACCTTGATCATCGCGCGCGTGCCAGGCTGATAGACGCCGTCCTCCGGCTTCGCGATCACTCCGTCGAGTCCCGCTCCTTCGAAGCGCTTCAACCAGTCCTTCGCCACCTTCACATCCCGCGTCATCGGCGTCAGATGGACGGGCGGCTTCACCCCTTTCATGAGCGCCTCGAGGCGCTCGCGCCGCTCCCGCTGCGGCTTCGAGCGGATGTCCTTCCCGTCAGAGGCGAGCAGGTCGAAGGCGACGAACGACGAGGGCGTTTCGGCCGCGAGCTTCGCCACACGCGACGCGGCGGGATGCAGCCGCAGCTGCAGCACGTCGAAATCGAGCCCCTCGTCCGTGACGATCACGATTTCGCCGTCGACGACCGAGCGATCGGGCAGCGCGGCGAGCAGCGCGTCGTGCAGCTCGGGAAAGTAACGGTCGAGCGGCCGCAGGTCGCGGCTCTGGATGAAGACATCGCCCGCGCCGCGGAAGACGATCGCGCGAAAGCCGTCCCACTTCGGCTCGTAGAGAAACGGGCCGGCCGGCAGCTCCTCGGCGAGCTTCGCCAGCATCGGCTCGATCGGCGGGTCGATTGGACATTTCATCGGATGCGGGCACAATCACGCGCACGCAGACGCCGGGGGCAGCTGCAGCTGGCGGCTATTCCGTCGTTCTGAAGACATGACAACTCCCATTTCCCAACGCCCAACTCCCAAGCCCTTGGGAGTTGGCTCCTTGGGAGTTGGGAGTTTTCACCGTCGCTGTGCACTCAAGTTCTTGTACGCGTTCGCAATATTGATGTCGTTGTCCTCGTCGTACTCGATCCAGTCCTTGTACTCGGCCATGATCTGAGCCGCCTGGATTTGCTCGAGCGTACGGCCGGCCTTGATCGCGGCCGCGACGCGCTCGGCGAGCCGCTCGAAGTACTGCCGGTGGTCGGCGACGTCGCTCTTCTTCCCGATGGGGCCGTGGCCGGGCACGGCGATGTCGAAGTCGAGCGCTTCGACGGCCTCGATCGCATTGACGTACTCGGCAATCGACGCGCCGTTCTGGAGCGTGTTCGAGCCGGGCACCGTGCGCACCGCCACGTAATCGACGACGAAGACCGCGCGCTCGGCCGGGAAATGCAGGACGGTGAAGTCGGGCGCGTGTCCCATCCGTCCCGGGTGAATCAGATCGGCGCGCCTGCCGCCCAGGGTAATCGTCCGGCGGTCGCGATACGTCGACTCGGGCAGCATGACGGCCGCGTAGCGCGTGTCCTGCGGCGCGGCGGCTTTCACCGCCGCGGCAAAGTTGTCGTGCCCGATGACCTCGGCGGTGTCGTTCCAGACCGCCGCGCCCGACGCGTGGTCCTGATGGTGGTGGCTGTACATCACGTACCGGACCGGCCGGTTCGGGAATTTCTCGGCGAGCTGGGCCTTGAGCCACGTGGACAGATCGGCGCTGATCGGATCCGCCAGGATGATGCCTTCGGACGTGACCAGAAAGACGGTGTAGTGCTGGTTGTTCTGGACGCGGTACAGATCGCCCGTGACCTGCGTGATCGAGCGGACGGGCGGCTTCTGGCCCTGCTGCGCGGCCGCCAGAGACGGCAGCAGCACCACGACGAAGAGAACGACGAGACGACAAGTCATCGATGAGGCCCTCCGGCGGACGATCATACCGCCGCGAGGGGCTTGATCTCGTCGCGCCGCGCGCCTAATCTGTGTGGCCGGAGAGAGGAGCACCATGACCACGGCAGTGCAGGACACGAAGAAGACGTTCAAGGTCGCCGTCATGAATGCGGTGCACGACCTGCCGGTGCTGGTCGCCCGCGACAAGGGCATCTTCAAGGACGAGGGGCTCGACATCGAGTGGGTGACGACCCCGGGGATGGCGCAGGTCACCACGTCGCACACGGTGAAGTTCGAGACGATCTTCGATCGCCCGCTCGACTCGGTCTACAACGAGGGGGGCATCGACCAGTACCGCATGTGCGAGTGGGGCATCATGAAGCGCGCGGTCGAAGCCGACGCGCAGGGCCTCCGCCACCGCAAGATCGTCGCGCTCGGCGCCTCCATGTCGAAGTTCGCGATCGTCGTCCGGAAGGACTCGACGATCTACGAGCCCGAGATGCTCAAGGACAAGCCGATCTCGGTGACGCCGAACAACGGGTCGCACTTCACGATGCTGAAGATGCTCGAAGGGTTCCTCGAGCCGCAGCACGTCAAGACGGTGCACCTCGGCTCGATGCCCAAGCGCATCGAGGCGCTCAAGCGGGGGGAGTGCGCCGGGGTCGTGCTGATGGAGCCGTGGATCAGCGTGGCGCAGAAGGAAGGGCTGCGCATCCTCATCGAGTCGCACTCGACGCGCGCCGAGGCGGCGTCCGACGACGTCGACGGCGGGACGCTCGCGGCGATGTTCCGGGCGCAGGCGCGGGCGGTGGAGCTCATCGAGCAGGACGCGACGCCGTTCGTCCACTACTTCATCGCGGAGACGGGCGGGCGGCTCGACCCGAAAGACTTCCACGCCTGGCGGCTGCTGCACGCGGCGCCGCAGCCGTACACGCGCGAGCGGTGGGACGACACCTACCGGTGGACGGTCAAGTGGAACATGACCGTGCCGGGCGCGACCTACGAGAACACGGTCGACAACCGAGCCTGGGAGTAAACTAAAACCACGAAGCGCACGAAGAACACGGCTATTCCTGTCGTGACCTTCGTGAGCTTCGTGGTGTTATGACCGTCTCCAGCACCCTCCACATCCTCGCGGCCGACGAGGTCCTGTCGCAGCTCCGCGCGCTGCGGGCCACCCAGCCGGTCAACTACCGCGCCTTCTACTCCAGCCAGCTCGGCGGCATCGTGACCGATCCGGCGCTCATGGTCATCCCGTTCGACGACCACATGGTGCACCGCGGGCACGGCATCTTCGACACGGCGGGGCTGGTCGACGGCAAGATCTACGACCTCGAGGCGCACCTCGATCGCTTCCTGCTGTCCGCCGAGCGGTCGAAGCTGCGGCTCCCGTGCTCGCGCGCCGAGATGCGCGACATCATCATCAAGACGACGGCCGCCAGCGGCCGGCGCGAGGGGTCGATCCGCTACTGGCTGTCATCCGGACCCGGCAGCCTCGACCTCACGCCCGCGAAAGGCGCCGAGCCGGGCTTCTTCGTGATGATCTTCGACGGCCTCGTCTATCCGGACCGGTGGTACACCAAGGGCCTGAAGGTGATGACCACCACGTACCCGATCAAGGCGCCGCTCTACGCGATCACGAAGGCGACGAACTATCTGCCGAACGTGCTGATGCAGATGGAAGCGAAGGAGGCGGGCTTCGACAACGGCGTCTTCGTCGATGCCGAGGGGAACGTCGGCGAGAGCTCCAACATGAACGTCGCGTTCGTCACGCCGGGACGCGTGTTCGTCCATCCGCGCTTCAAGAACATCCTCGCGGGCTGCACGTCGCTCCGGCTGCTGGAGCTGGCGCGGACGCTCGTCGATCAGGGGGGGCTCGCGGGCGTCGAGGTGCGCGACATCAGCATGGCCGAGGCGCGCCGGTCGCGCGAGATGGCCCTCCTCGGCAGCTCGGTGAAGGTGGCGCCGGTCGTCCAGTGGGATGCCGACACGATCGGCGACGGCAAACCGGGCCCGGTCTCGAAGGCGCTGTTGCGGCTGCTCGACGAAGACATGCGCAGCGGCGACCGCCTGATCCCCGTCCCCTACTGACTCTTACCGTCCGACCCGTTTCAGCAGCGTCTCGTTGAACAGGCGCGTCCACGTGTCGATCTCGTCGAGCGCGCGGACGGGGTCGGTCTGCAGGATCTTCACGCCCTGGAGCGGCGAGGCGACCTTCGTGTTGCTCGGCACGTAGTCCATGCTCACGAAGTACTGCTGCGCCTTCTCGCCGAGCAGGTACTCGTAGAACAGCAGCGCCGCGTTCGGGTGCGGCGCCCGCCGCGCGACGCCGACGGCGTTCGAGCGCGCGATCGCCGGCTCGATCGCGAACCAGTCGATCGGCGCGCCCTTCTTCTTCGCCTGCTCCGGCATGTAGTTGTAGACGGTGAGCGCGAGCGGCACCTCGCCCGAGATGACGAGGTTGTTGAGCAGCGTGTGGCCCAGGCGGACCGAGACGCCGTTGGTCGCCGAGAGCTGCCGGAAGAATTCGAGCCCTTGCTCGCCCCCGCCCATCACGTCGACGACGGAGGAGAACCAGTCCTGATCCTTCGCCTCGATGCCGAGCCTCCCCTTCCACTTCGGATCGAGCAGATCGGCGTACGACGTCGGCAGCTCGTCGCGGCGGAGCAGCGTCGTGTTGTAGGCCTGCACCCAGACCGAGAGCAGCGTCGCCGCCCAGCGCCTGTGCGCCGGCACGGACCCGGGCTGGAGATCGGCGTGGACTGGCGAGTCGACCGCCGCGAGCACCTGCTCGCGCGCGAGCGCCTCCATCTCGGGCGAGCCGAAGTGGATCACGTCGACGTCGTGGCGCCCGGCGGCCGCCTCGGCGAGCGTCCGCTGCAGCACCTTGTCGGTGCCGGCTCGCCAGACGTTCACCCTCACGCCGTACCTCGCCTCGAAGGGACCGACGAGCGTCGGCATGTCCTTCTCGGCGATCGTCGTATAGATGGTGAGGGAGCCCTCCTGGCGGGCGGCGGCCGCGATCTTCGCGGGCCGATCAGGACCCTCGTACGTCGTCGCGGCCGGCGTCTGCTCGGGCGCACTGCTGCCGCACGCCGCGGCGAGCAGTGCGAGGAGTACTACCGCCCCGCGCCGAAGAGGTCGTAGTACAAGTTCTTCCACTTGTCGTACTCGTCGATCGAGACGCGCGCGTCGACGAACATCATCGGCACCTTGTTGAGCGGCGTGTCGATCTTCCTGCTCGTCGGCACGAACTCGCGCTCGGCGATGATCGCCTGTCCCTCGGGGCTCAGCTCGAAGTCGTAGTAGAGCACGGCGGCGTGCGGATGCGGGGCGTTCTTCGCGACGCCGACGCCGTTCGGCCGCGCGATCGCGCTGCCGATCGTGAACCAGTCGATCGGCGCCCCTTCGCGCCGGAACTGCTCCGCCTTGTAGTTGTAGACGGTGAGCGCGAGCGGCACCTCGCCCGAGACGACGAGCTGGGTGAGCAGCGTGTGCCCCTTGCGCACCGACATGCCGTTGGTCGAGACAATCTCCCGGAACACTTTGTCGCCACGCTCTTGCCCAATCGCGCCGAAGATGCCGGCGAGCCAGTCGGAGTCTTCCGCTTCGATCCCGAGCCTCCCCTTCCAGCGCGCGTCGGCGAGATCCTCCCACGTGTTCGGCAGCTCCTCCTTCTTCACGAGCTTCGTGTTGTACGCCTGCACGAAGACGTTGAGGCGCGAGCCGGTCCACTCGCCGTGCGGCCGGATCGCCGGCTCGATCAGATCCGCGTGGTACGGGCTCTTGATCGCCTGCAGGATCTGCTCGCGGCTGAGCGACTCCATTTCGGGGCCGTTGGTCTCGACGACATCGACCGTGTGTCGGCCGGCGCGCGCTTCCTGAATCGCACGGTTGAGCACCGCCTCGGAGCCGGCGCGCCAGATGGTCGCGCGGATCCCGTATTTCTTCTCGTAGGCCTCGACGACGGGACCAAGGTCGGCCGTCTGGGCAGAGGTGTAGAGCGTCAGCTCGCCCTCGCGCGTGGCGCCCGCGATCAGGCGCTCCTGACGGTCGGGGCCGTCAGAGGCGGCCAGGTCGGCCACGGTGACGGCGCCGGTGGTCTCGGACGGCACGGACGACCGACAGGCGGCGGCAGTCAGGGCAAGAACGAGAATCAGGAATCGACGCATTGCCATCTCCGGCGGGTCTGCGCGCCACGGCATCCTCCAGCGCGCGAGACCCGCCCTACGTACCCAATTCGGCCTGCTCGGCCTCGTATGCCTTCTCCATGCGCGGCTCCAGGCCACGCCGGGCGAGTGCCTCTCGAAACCACTCTCGGATCGTCGGCGACTCGTCGACATAGTCGATCTGGTCGCCGCCGAGCCGCTTCGAAATCCACGCCTTCGGCACCCCCTGCGCGTTCCGGATCGACACCCCTTCGGCCTTGAACGCCAGGTAGCGCGCCGGGATCGTGCCCGTGTTGAAGTGCTGGTGATACCACATATTCGGCGGCACGATCATCGACCCCTCGCGCCACTCGTATTTCTTCGGCTCGCCCCCTTCGGACCACATGAGCGTGTACCCCTCGCCGCTCATGATGATGACGTGCGCGCCGGGCCCGTGCGCGTGCGCCTTCTTGTAGGTGCCGACCGGGAACTGCGAGATGTGGCTGGTCATGTGTCCGCGCGCCATGCTGAAGCGCGTGTGCCCGCCGCCGGCGCCGCGCTCCGTCGCCGCATGCAGCGGCAGATTGACCGCGTCGGCCACGAAGTTGGTGTCGAGGAGCAGCCCCCGCGACTCGCCCTTCCCCGAGAAGTAGTCCGGCTCGCCGTTGAAGCGATCGGTGAAGTCGTACTTCGTGTCGAAGACGAAGTGCACGTCGCCGAAGGCATTGATGATGACCGGCGCGTTGGTCACCGCCACGTAGCGCGCCGGCTCGATCCCCGACCCGTTGAAGTGCTGATGCCACGTGTTGAGCGGGATCGCGAACATCGCGCCCGCCTTCCATTCGAAGGCGATCCGTTTGCCGGCATCGTTCCAGACGACGGTCGATCCGCGGCCGTCGAGGACGTAGATCATCTCCTCGAAGAGCTGCCGCTGCGGGTTGAGCTGTCCTCCGGGCGCGATCTCGCAGACGCAGCAGTCGTTCGAGCTGCGCGAGGCGTCGTGGTTGAGAAAGACGCCGCGTCCGCCGCGCCGCGCCCACGGCCTGAGCTCCACGGTGTGGAGGTTCGGCACGTAGAAGGAGCTGATGATGTCGAGCCCTTCCGACCGCACCCAGCGCGTGTAGGGCGTCTCCCTCTCGGCGGCGAACTTCTGCGCGAATTCGTCGGAAACGAGGCTCGTCTCAGTCCTCATGGTTGTCGTGGTCTTCCTCGTCACGCGCCGTGAAGCGTTCGTGGCCGGGCACCGGGGTCGTCGGCCGCGGCTCCACCGTCTTCTGGAACAGCATGTTCATGAACATGTACATCGGCTTGGTCTTCAGCACGAGCGCACGCGCAGGCCGGGTGGCGCTGGCGTTGAAATGCTGGTGCACGCAGTTGTTGTGCACGACGACGACGTCGCCCGCCTTCCAGTCGTAGCGGATGCCGTCGTGGATCTCGTAGCCCTCGCCGTCGAGGATGTAGAAGGCGGCCTCGTTCACGTGCCCGTGCTTCTGGTTGCGGCCGCCCGGCGCGTACTCCTCGAGATGGATGTGCAGCGTCTGCGTGACGCCGTCGATCGGTTCGATGTAATGCCGGCTGAACGTCTGCGGGCCGTCGTTGAACGTCAGCTCCCTGCCGCGGATGACGCGCGGCTCGGAGCGCAGCCGCGCCAGCTCGTGCTTCAGCCCGTAGTCGCCCTCGACGCCGCGCACGAACACGCGCGGCTTCTTGCTCGTGAAATGTGACTCCTTACCCATTATTCAAATCCCAAATCCCAAATCCCAACGCCCAAGCCCCTACGAGTCGGCTTCGCGCGGCACGCGCTGACCGCGGAGGAACAGATCGGACCAGAGCCCGGTCCACTTCTCTTCCTCGTCGAGCGTGATCGTCGGATCGATCATCTCGAACGGAAAATCGTTCAGGTGCGTCTCCACCGCCCGGCTCGACGGCACGCGGTTGTGGTCCTTGAGAATCGTCTGCCCTTCGACCGACAGGACGAAATCGGTGAAGAGGAGCGCCGCATGCGGGTGCGGCGCGCGCCGCGCCACGCCGATCGTGTTGGGCCGGCCGAAGGTCGGCACGAGCGCCTTCCAGCGGATCGGGGCGCCCTGCACCGCCACGCGCTCCACGTTGTGGTTGTAGAGGTTCGCCGCCAGCGGAATCTCGCCCGAGGCGAGCAGCTGGCCGATGAGCGTGTGACCGACGCGCACCTGCGGCTTCGCCTGCGCCAGCCGGCGGAAGTACGCGAGCCCCTGCGCCTCACCCCAGTGTCTGACCATCGCGCCGAACCAGTCGATGTCGCTCGCCTCGAGGCCGATGCGGCCCACCCAGCGCGGGTGCAGCAGGTCCTCATAGGAGCTCGGCACGTCCTCGGGCCGCACCAGCGTGGTGTTGTAGCCGATCGTGAAGAAGTTGAAGCGGTCGGCGACGTAGTGGCCGTGCGGCGGGAAGGATCCGGGGGCCAGCTCCTCGAAGTGCGGACTGTAGAACTCCTCGAGCAGTCCTTCGCGGTACATCGCCTCCATCTCGGGGCCGCTCGTCTCGAGCACGTCGCACGCGAACCGCCCGGCGCGCGCCTCCGACACGGCGCGCTGCAGCAGGCGCTCGCTGTTCGACCGCCACAGCTCGGTCCTGACGCCGTATTTCTTCTCGAAGGCCTGCGTGAGGGGCCCGGAGTCCTGCGTGTTGAGCGACGTGTAGATCGAGACCACGCCTTCCTGCGTCGCCCCGGCCAGGATCCGGTCGTTTCTCTCCGCGCCCTGCAGCAGATACAGGTCGCGACGGGACGAGGACGGCGATTCCGATCGCGCGCACGAGGCCAGGGGCGCCGAGAGGAGCGCCAGCAGGGCCTGGTTGAAGGCGCGTCGATCCACGAGATTCAGACGGGAACCCGCCCGCGCAGATAGTGTTCGACGACCTCGGCGTTCAGCTCCACGCCCGGGTCGTACTCGGGCGCCGCCTCGAGCTGCTCGAGATCGTTCAGCCCGCACGCCTTGAAGATGCGGTTGATCACCGAGATGAGCCGTACGGGCTTGTCGGGGCTCGCGTTGAAATGCTGATGGATCGTGTTCGGCGGTACGTAGATGACGTCACCCGCTTCCCAGTCGAAGCGCTTCACCTCGTCCTGCGGCTTCCAGTGATACGTGTCGGTGATCTCCACGTCGCAGTCCTGGTGCAGGTCGTAGCCGCGCCCCTCGAGCACGTAGAGGCACTCCTCCGCGAGGTGGCGGTGCTTCCCGGAGCGGCTGCCCGGCGGAATGATCTGCATGTAGGCGTCGACCGTCTCCATGCGCGTGTGCATCGCCTCGTTGATCAGATGCTTGAGGATGCCCTGCAGCGCCATCTCCCACGGCATCTCCTCGGGATGAATCACCTTCTTGCGCTTCGCATTCCGCACCGGCGCCTCGGCGGCATCGTCCAGGAGCGCCTGATAGAACTTCTTGTTGGTGCTCCCCTTCCGCCATACTTTCGATTCGCTCCAGGCCATGGTCAGTCCTCGTGATTGAAGTTCTCTTCGGCTTCGCGCGCCGTGAAGCCTTCGGCGCCGGGTGCGGGCACGGTCGGCCGCGGCTCGACGGTCTTCTGGAAGAGCATGTTCATGAACATGAACATCGGCTTCGTCTTCATCACCAGCGCGCGCGCCGGTTTCGTGCTGCTCGCGTTGAAGTGCTGGTGGACGCAGTTGTTGTGGACGATCGCCACGTCGCCCGCCTTCCAGTCGTAGCGGACGCCGTCGTGGATCTCGTAGCCCTCGCCGTCGAGGATGTAGAAGGCGGCCTCGTTGACGTGGCCGTGCTTCTGCGACTTCGCGCCGGGCCCCCACTCCTCGATGTGCAGGTGAAAGAGCTGCGTGACGGCGTCCTTCGGCTCGACGTAATGCCGGCTGAACGTCTGCGGGCCGTCGACGAACCGGATCAGCCGCCCCGTGCGGACGCGCGGCTGCGCGCGCAGGCGGGCAAGCTCCTGCTTCAGGCTGTACTCGCCCTGAATCGCGCGGACGAAGATGCGGTCCTTCTTGCTGTGATAGTGCGACTGGTTGACGACCGGCTCGGTCAGCGTCGCGCCTTTGGTTTCGTTCGCCATATGTGTTTCTCTGGTCCGGCTAGAACCGGACGCTACGTACCATACTCGTCCAGCTTGAAGCGCTTCGGCTTCAGCGTGCGGCACAGCTCGCGGTTGAGGCCCGCCTGCGGCAGCCCGATGCCCGCTTCGTGCGCCATCTGCTGCACGATCTCCAGGTCGTCTTCCGCCCACGCCATCGTGTTCTCGCCCCAGTGGCGCAGCACGTAGTTCTCGGCGCTGCTGATGAGCAGCGCCTGCCGCAGCCGTTCGACGTCGATCCCGAACCGCTTCGAGAGCGCGAGCGCCTCGTGGTTCGCGATGAGGCACGCCCACATCACGAGGTTGTTGGCCGCCTTGGCCACCTGCGCCGCACCGATGCCCCCGACATGGACGATGTCGGCCGAGAAGCAGGAGAAGACCGGCCTCAGGCGATCGACGGTCGGCGCGTCGCCGCCGATGAACGCGAGCAGCGTCCCTGTGTCGGCCGCGCGGCCGCCGCGCGCGACGGTGCTGTCGACGAGGTCCACGCCGTAGGGTCGTGCGGCGTCCGCCAGCTCCCGGACGGTGCGCGGGTGCACCGTCGAGAGAACGGCGACGATTGTGCCTCGCGGCAGCAGGCCGAGCAAGCTGCCCATCAGCTCGCGCAGCTCGCGGTCGTAGCCGACGCAGACGAGGATCGCCTGGCACGTCTCGGCCAGCGCAGCAGTCGAGGCGGCCCAGCGGGCGCCCAGCGTCTCCACCGCGCCGCGCTTCCCCTCGTCCACGTCGAAGGCGAGGACGGTGAGCCCCTTGCGCGCCATGTGGCCGATGATCGGCTGCCCCATGCGCCCGGCGCCGACGACACCAACGGTGTGAATGGCGGCGGCTGCGGTGGCCATGTCCGGATCCCGAGTTTTATCGCTTCTGCGTAACCGTGTCGAGGAGGGCGGGCTGACCCGCCTTGACCTTCGCAATCGCGCGGGTGAGGGCACCGGAGAGCCCATCCGGCGACTCGAACGGCCCCTCCGCATACCACCCCATCGACTTCGCCATCGCCGCAAAGTCGGGGGCCGGACCGTCGAGATCCATCCCGATGTGCGCGCGCTCCATCGGCGTGCCGCGGAGCCGCGCCATCCGGATCTGATGCTCCCAGTCGTTGTAGTACGCGCGGTTGTTGTACATGACGACGAGCATCGGAATGCGGTGCTTGGCGACGGTCCAGAGGGCGCCCGCGTCGAACATGAGGTCGCCGTCGGGCTGCATGTCGACGACGAGCCGCTTGTGTGGGACGTGCGCGAGCGCGACGCCGATCGAGATGCCGAACTGCGTGGCGGTGCCGAGCGAGCGGCCGGGATGGCGGTAGGGCCGGTCGAAGTTCCACAGCTTGCGCGTCCACTGCTCGAGCGTGCCGGCGGTGAGCACCCAATCCTCGTCCTTGATGGCCTCCCACACCTCCGAGGCGAGCCGCGGCAGCGTGATCGGGCTGGCGTCCCAGTCCTCCTTCGCATCGCGGGCCCACGTCTCGCGCCGCGCTCTGCTCTTCTCCGCGGTGGCCGCGGCACGGGCCTTTACGCGCTCGCGCAGTGTCCCGTCGCCCGCGATGCGCGCCTTGAGCAACTCCGTGAGCGCCGGGATCGCCAGCGTCGTGTCGGCGAGGATGCGCAGGTCGGCATGGTGCAGCCGCTGGTAGTCGAGCGTCCAGCTCGACAGCTCCAGATCGGCGAAGCCGATGTCGATCCACTTCGCACCGGCCGGCACGATCGACTTCGCCTCCCGCGTCGCGCTCACGAGCTCCGTCGTCGGCCGCTCCCAGTCGCGCGCGTCGAGGCAGAGGACGAGATCCGCGTCGCGGAAGACGTCTTTCGAGTAGCTCACGTTGAGCGGATGCCGTGACGGAAAGTTCAGGCGGCTGTCGACGTCGTAGACGGGAATGCCCCCGGTCTCGGCGAGCGCGACGAGCGCGTGGAAACCTTCGGCGTGGCGGCCGACATACTCGGCGATGATGACCGGCCGCTCGGCCGCGGCCATGAGCGCGGCGGCGTCCGTGAGCGCCGTCGGGTCGCCCGCGATGCGCGTCGGCACCTTCGCGGCTCCGGCGGGTGGCAGCGGCACGTCGCGATCGAGCCGCTGCTCCTGCAGCCACGCGTCGTAGCAGATGTAGATCGGCCCGCGCGGCTCGGTCATCATCACCGCGTAGGCGCGCGCGAACGACTCGGGCACGCCGTCGATCGTGTGTGGCTGATAGTCCCACTTCGTATACGGCCGGACCTGCTCGCCCTGGCTCTGCGCGGTGTGAATCCAGTCGATGCGCGGCCGCCGCTTCGTCTCGTCCATCGGGCCGGTGGCGCCGATGATGAACACGGGGGCGCGATCGATGGAGGCGTAGTAGATCGCCATGTTGGCGTGCAGCAGCCCGACGAGGTTGTGAAGAATCGCCGCCATCGGCGTGCCGCTCGCCTTCGCGTAGCCGTGCGCGATCTGCACCGCCGTCTCCTCGTGCTGACAGAGCAGCAGCTCGGGGACGTTGCCGCCGTAGTTGACGATCGAGTCGTGCAGGCCGCGGAAGCTGGCTCCGGGATTGATGGCGGCGTACGGCAGGTCGTAGGCGTGGAGGAGATCGACGATGACGTCGGAAGCCCAGCGATCGGCGGCCATCTACTGGACCGTCCGAACCGACTGAGTACGAATCACAACGAGCCTCCGTGCGAAAGCAGCGGGCCGCGACAACGGAGCGGCCCGAAAAAGCGATTCGAGCAACATCACCAGGACACTTTGAGCACGACGCACTTCTCCGGATCGAGCTGCACCCAGATCGGCTCGCCGATCTTGGTGCGCAGCGTGGGATGACGGCGCGAGAGGAGCGTGCGCGGGCCGACCTTGACCTGAAAGTCGACCGCCTCGCCCAGGAAGATCTTCTGCCGGCGGGGCGCTCTTCCGTGAGCTCCACGTCCTCGGGGCGCACGGAGACCGACACGCGCTCGTCGGCGCGGAGATCCTGCGTGGCGTGGACCTTCAGGTTGCCCAGCTCGGTGCGGACGGAGGCGTAGCGTCCGCCTTCAGGCGGACCTGAGGTCCGGCTGCCTTCGGCTCCGCTCAGGCCGGGAAAGCCGGACGACACGTACGCCGGCTCCAACACCTCCCCAACCGTCCCTTCGATGAAATTCGTGTTGCCCACGAAATCGGCGACGAACTGGTCGGCCGGATGCTCGTAGATCTCGCGCGGCGTGCCGATCTGCTGGATGCGCCCGTCCTGCATCACCGCGATCTCGTGCGACAGGGCGAGCGCCTCGGTCTGATCGTGCGTCACGTAGACCGTCGTGATCTTCAGCTCGCGCTGCAGCCGCTTCAGCTCGAAGCGCATCTGGTCGCGCAGCTTGGCGTCGAGATTCGAGAGCGGCTCGTCGAGCAGCAGCAGCGCCGGCTCCATCACCAGCGCACGCGCGAGCGCCAGCCGCTGCTGCTGGCCGCCCGAGAGCTTCGTCGCCTCGCGCTCCGCCAGGTGATCGAGCTGGACCGCGCTGAGCACACGCGTCACCTTGTCGCGGATCGCCTGCCGCGAGTAGCGGCGATCGCCCACCTCGAGCGGAAACGCGACGTTCTGAAAGACGTTCATGTGCGGCCAGATGGCGTACGACTGGAACACCATGCCGAAGCCGCGGCGGTTGGGTGCGACGAAGATCCCTTTGGACGAGGAGTACACCGGCCGCCCGTTCACCAGGATCTCGCCCGCCTTCGGCCGCTCCAACCCCGCAATCGACCGCAGCGTCGTCGTCTTGCCGCAGCCGCTCGGGCCGAGCAGCGTGAACAGCCGCCCCTCCTCGACGGTGAAGCTCACGTGATCGGCGGCCTTTACCACCTGACCGCGGTCGCCGTGATACTCGGTGCAGAGATCTTCGACCTGTAACATGCAGCCATCAGGTCCGGCTCAAGCCGGACAGTACGTACCCGCTGAAGCCGGACACTACGTCTCCTTGATCCCGTACCTCCGCCCAATCCACTGCGTGGTCAGCACGAGCACGAACAGCGAAATGATGAAGAGCACGCCGAGGGCGGAGAGCTCGACGTACTGGCCATTCTCCCATAGCTCCCAGATCACGATGGAGATGACCTGCGTGTCGGGGCTGTACAGGAGGATCGAGGTGGAGAGCTCCCGGATCGAGACGATCATCACGTAGATCCAGCCGGCGAGCAGCCCCGGCTTGAGCAGCGGCAGGATCACGCGCCGGAACGTCGCCGTCCACGACGCGCCGCACATCGCCGCCGACTCCTCGAGCTCGCTGTGGATCTGCACCATCGACGTCGTGCTGTAGCGGAGCCCGTACGGCATGAAGCGCGTCACGTACGCGATCAGCATGATCCAGATCGTGCCGTAGACGCCGATGTCGACGTTGAGGTAGAAGATCATGATCGCGAGCCCCAGCACGAGGCCGGGGAAGACGATCGGCAGCGACGCCACGTTGTCGAGGAGCCACCGCCCCGGAATCTGCGTCTTCACCACGATCCAGCAGACGACCGACGTCACCAGCATGACGATCGTCGCCGCACCCATCGAGAGCAGCAGGCTGTTGCCGACGGTCCGCAGGAGATTCGGGTAGCTGAGAATGAAGCGGTACGGATCGAGCGTCAGGTTCTGCAGCGCCTCCATCGACGGCACCGCGTAGAAGCGCTGGAACGACGACCAGAGCAGCACCGAGAACGGCAGCACGACGATCAGGAGGAAGTAGCCGAGGAACAGCGAGGCGGTCATCCACCGCCACTTCCCGAGATCGATCTGCCGCGGACGGAAGCCCTTGCCGGTCATCGTGGCGTACTTGGATCCGCGGCCTGACAGGCGCGAGACGAAGTAGACGCCGATGCTCGTGATGACGAGCAGCGCCATCGCGTACGCGGAGGCAAGGCCGATCTGACTCGGATACCGGTGCACCGCCTGGTAGATGGCGGAGGTGAACACCTCGATGCCGACCGGCAGGCCGAGCAGCGCCGGCACCTCGAACGCCTCGATCGCGCGGATGAACAGAATCAGGATCGTCGCGACCACCGCGGGCCACGTCATCGGCAGCGTCACGCGCCGGACGACCTGCAGCACGCCGGCGCCGCTCATCGTGGCCGACTCCTCGAGCGACGGATCCATCGCGCGAAACGCGGCGGTCATGAGCAGGAACGCCATCGGCGAGTAGTGCAGGCCGTCGACCCAGATCATTCCGGGGATCGAGTAGATGTCGAACGGCGGCTGCTCGAGGCCGAGCCAGCCCTGGAGCACGAGGTTGATGATGCCGATCTGCGGGCTCGCGAGCAGAATCCACGACACGGTGAAGAGAATCGACGGGATGACCAGCGGGATGAGCGACAGCGCGAACACCAGCCCCTTGAAGGGCGTGTTCGTCCGCTCGTTGATCCACGCGAGCGTCGTCCCGATCACGAACGAGAAGAGCGCGGTGCCCGAGGCAAACTGGAGCGACGTCAGAAAGAGGCGGTAGTTGTCGCCCGTGCCGTAGGCCTGGACGTAATTTGCGAGCGTCCACACCGCATCGACGGTGGCCGTCTGCGGCGTCCGGAAGCTCTGCCACAGCAGGAAGGCGAGCGGAATGACGCCGATGTAGACGGTGAACGCGACACACCCCCCGATCACCAGCCACTTGGCGTCGAAGACGGGCGCGACACGTGGACGCGCGTCAGTGGCCGTGGTGGTGATGGTGCTCATGGTGATGGTGGTGAGAATGGTGCGTGTGTGGGATGCGCGGGTCCGCCGAAAACACGAGCGACTTGATCGTCACCGGCACCGTGAACGACGGCATCCGCACGCGGCCCAGATCGATGTAGTCGAAGTCCCACAGCGCGATGCCGTCGAGCACCAGCACGTCTGACGAGACGCCGAGCTCCTCCTTGAGAATCGCGCCCAGTGTCTGCGCGATGTCGCCGTCGAGCACGAGAAAGATCGGCGTTCCCTCGCGAATCGTCCGGGGCAGCGCCTCAACGATGCCTCGGGCGAGAGCGGAAATACGCGCGTAGCTGGGGGCGCCGCGCCACCGGAACGCAAGCGCCACCTCCGACTCCCCTTCCACCACATCGAAGCTGCCGAAGTGATCGCGGATGGCCGCCGCGACTGCCGACGGGTCGATCGCGTCGCCCAGCTTCACGCGCGGCTGGATCACCTGGAGGTTCTTCCGCGGCAGGAGCTCGCCCGGGCTGGAGAGAGAGATCGTGTTGCCCGAGAGCTGGACGCTGTACTCCGACGCGCCCAACGCCGTCGCGCGAATGCACTCACCTGGCGGCAGGAGCGGGAACGGCAGGCGCCCCGCATCGATGCGCGCCCGGATCGCTCGGCCGAACCGCCGCCCGAGATCGCCGAAGTCGCGCTCCTCGCGGCCGTAGACGTACTCGCCCACGCCGCCCGAGCACATCGCGCCCTTGACGCCGCCCATCACACCGAGCGGCTCCGTCAGCCACAATCCGGCGACTTCGGGCGGTGGCGAATCCTGCGTCAGCGCGCTCACGAGCGCATCGGCCATCCACGAGGTGACGCGGTCGAGATCCTGCTCGCTCAGGCGGTCGCCCGGATTCCAGCGGCAGCCGGCCAGCTCCGCGAGGCGCCTGCCCGCCGGATCGAGACGGGTGAGGCGGCCCGACTCGTCAATGACCGCCAGCCGGCCGCCCAGATGGATCGCCGCGGTGTGTACGACGTTGCCGTTCTCGACGAGCGCCAGCTTCGTCGTCCCGCCGCCGATGTCGATGTTGAGGATCGGCGCGCCCATGTCGTGCGACACCTGTGCGGCGCCCGACCCGTATGCCGCCAGCATCGATTCCATGTGATGGCCGGCAGCCGCGCAGACGAACTCGCCGCCGACCTCCGCCAGCACCTCCGCAATCGCCTTGGCGTTCTCGCGCCGCAGCGCCTCGCCGGTCAGGATCACGGCGCCGGTGTCGATGTTGTCCGGGTGAATCCGCGCGGCCTCGTACGCCTCGTCAACGATGCGGCCGATCGCCTGCTCGTCGATGCGCTCGTCGCTCACGTATGGCGTGAGCGCGACCGGCGACTGGTGCACCGTCTCGCGCTCGACGACGTAGTAACGGCTGGTCAGCGCTTCGGCGAGACGGCGAAGCTGCACGCGCGAGAAGACGACCTGCGTGCCCGCCGATCCGATGTCGATCCCGACCGAGAGCAGCGTGATGTTGTCCTGCGCCCACAAACCCGTCGTCGTCGGGTCGTACTCGCCTCCGACGTCGTCATGATCGTGGTCGTGGTCCGCCTCGCCCTCGTCGTGCGAGTGCATCGGATCCATGCCGAGGAGGTGGTCCTCGAGCGTGTGCCGCTTCTTGCTGTCCTGAGGGTCGCTCATATGCGTAAAAGGGGGTCGGAGGTCATTTGTCGAGGACACTCGCCCACACGTTCACGCGAGTGTCCTCGACAAATGACCTCCGACCCCATTTATCAGACGCGGGTCAGCGGTCCTTCCATCGGCCGTTCGTCGTAGGCGCGCCCGGCGCGGCGGCACCAGCGTTCCCACGCCCGCTCGAACGTGTACGACGCGCGCGTGGCGAGGCACGCGCGCACCTCGCCCTCGCTCAGAAAGGCGATCTCGCCGAGCGCGTGCGACTTCATCTGCAGGTCGGCATTCAGCTCCAGGTAGATCGAGTTGAAGACCACTTCGCGCAGCGACGAGCCCGCGACGACCGCCCCGTGTCCACGCATGAGCGCCACGGGCCGGTTGCCGAGCGCGGCGGCCAGCTCGCGCGCCATCGCCATGTTGCTGACGAGCAGGTTCGTGTCGCCGAACGTCGTCCGCGAATCCCACGTCGGGATGTCGTACCCCATCGACGCACACATGTGCATCAGCGGACGCAGGCGCGTGCCGGTCACGCCGAACGGAATGACGCTGGGGCTGTGGTGATGAACGATGGCGCGCACCTCGGGACGAGCTTCGTAGATGCCGCCATGGATGAACCGCTCCGAGTAGGACTTCCGGTCGCCCGCATCGATGGGATCGCCATCCAGCGTGTACTCGACCAGGTCCTCGATCTCGATGCACTCCGGCGCGCGGGCGCGCGACATGATGAAGCGATCCGGCCGCCCGGGATGGCGGATGCTGACGTGGCCGAACCCGTCGACCACCCCCTCGCGCGCCAGGATGCGATTCGCCGTCACCAGCTCGTCGAGCGCCTCGATCGTCACCTTCATACCAGTCCCGCCAGGAGCACATGGGTAATCGAGGTCACGATCGCAAAGACCAGGGTCGCGACAATGCCGATTTTGATCATCTGCTGGATCGTGACCTCTCCGCCGGTAAATGCCGACGCGCTCGTCGCGCCCGCCCACGGGACGACCATGCCGATGGCGACGTTCGCCACTAGGATCGCCATCGAGGCCGGGTTGTAGCCGACCTCGGCCGCCGCCGGAATGAAGATGCTCGAGTAGAGCGCCGCCGCGGCCGCGCCCGCCATGAAATTGGTGCTCGCGGCGACGACGGCGGCCGCGAAGAACGGCAGGACGGCCGACTGAATGCCGAGGCTGCGCACGCCGCCGCCGACCCATTCGACGAAGCCGAACTCGGTGAGCGCGTCGGTCATCGCCAGCGCGCCGGCGATGAGCAGCATGACGTTCCACGGCGTCTGCTGCTCGGCGTCCTTCCAGGTGAGGAGCCCCCCGCCCGACTCGGAGCGGATCGCGAAGAGCAGGAACATCACCGCCGGTGGCACCACGAAGACCGGCAGCGCCCGGTTGATCGATCGGACCATCGGGTGGCTGTCGCCGAGCGCGAGCCCGGCGAACGTCGGCAGCGTGAAGAGGACGATCATCACGGCGAAGACGAACAGCACGCGGCGCTCGTTGGGCCGCAGCCGCCCGAGCGTTGCCCGTTCGGCCCGCAGGAACTGCTCGCCGCCCGGCAGCTCCCGCATCTGGGGACGCGCCATCATCCAGAGCACCGCATAAAAGGCGAGGAGCGACAGGACGAAGACCGGCACGCCGGCCGTCATCCAGTCGAAGAACCCGAGCTGCCGCATGGTGAACCGCTCGAGCATCGACATCGCAATTGCGTTGTGCGGCACGCCGATCATCGTCGCCGTGCCGCCGGCCACCGACGCGTACATCGTCCCGAGCGTGATGAACGCCGCGAAGTTCGCCCTGTCGGCGTCGCGCATGCCGCCGCCCATGACGGCGAGGTGCCGCACGATCGACATGCCGATCGGGATGGTCATCGCCACGGCGGCGGCATCGGACACGACCGTCGACATGACCCCGATCATGAGCATGTAGGTGAACAGCAGACGACTCGACTTGCCGCCAACGCCGGGCAGGGAGAGGAATCCAAGAGCGAAGCGGTGTGCGAGCCCGTGCTTCTCGATCGCATACCCCATGAGCACCGTGCCCATGATCCAGAAGAAGATCGGCTGGCCGTAGAGCTGCATGGTGTCGCCGATGTTCTTGACGCCGGCGGCCGGAAACACCAGAAACGGCAGCATCGAGGCGATGGCCCATGGCATCGGCTGCGTGCTCCACCAGACCACGGCGCATGCGAAGGTCGCGAGCGCCACGCGCCCCTCATACGAGAGGCCGAGCGGCACCGCGAGCAGCAGGACGAACACCGCGGGGCCGGCCAGCAGCTTCAGTAGGTAGGCTGTCGTGCCTCGCGACGGGACGGCGACGGGTTGTGGCGCGGTTGCTGGAATCATGCAGGAATCCGAAATCCTAATACAATCGTTCGCCGGGTCCAAAAGGGCCCGGCCCACGCGACTTCATGACGCTCAAAACGGCTCTGGTGACCCGGGGACATACGCTGGCGCTGAAGGACGGCTCAGTCCGGCCGCGGACCGCCGAGCTCGCATTCGAGGAGGTGCCGCAGATTATTCAGGCGTTCCGCCGCATGGTGCGCGGCCTCGAATTCGACGTCTCGGAAATGGCGATGACGACCTACATCACGGCGAAGGCGCACGGGAAGCGGTTCACCGCCATTCCCGTCTTTCCGATGCGCGCCTTCCACCACGGCGCCGTCGTCTACAACACGAAGTCGGGCATCCAGGGTCCGAAGGACCTCGAGGGGCGCACGGTTGGCGTGAACCGTGGTTTCACCGTCACGACCGGCGTGTGGGCGCGCGGCATCCTGCAGCACCAGTACGGGGTGGATCTGAAGCGCATCACCTGGGTCCTCTCGGGCGACGAGCACGTCGCCGAATGGAAGCCGCCGCCGAACGTCGTCCCGATCGAGCCGGGAAAGACGATGGAGGACCTGCTTCTCTCAGGGGAGATCCCCGCGGCGATCGGCGTCCAGGTGGACTCGCCCGATATCAAGCCGCTCATCCCGAACGCGAAGGATGCGGGCCTGGCCTTGCTCCGCGAGCGCGGCATCTGGCCGATCAACCACACGGTGGTCGTCAAGGACGAGCTCCTGAGCGCGCACCGGGATCTCGCGGCCGATCTCTTTCAGGCCTTCGCCGAAGCGAAGCGGCCGTATCTGCGGCGGCTCGCCAACGGCGACATCGCGCAGCCCTCACAAGACGATGACGTCTTCAAGCGCGTGATGGACCTGATTGGGGATCCGCTGCCCTACGGCGTGGCGCCGAACCGGCGGATGCTCGAGACCGTGATGCAGTACGCGGTCGAGCAGGGGATCATCGCGCGGCCGATCGCGATCGAAGACCTCTTCCCCGCCAGCACTCATGCGCTGACGGCTTGACGATCGAGGAATTCGAGGAGGCGACGCGGAACTGTCGCGTCCGTCTGGCTTTCTACCGTCACATCCCAGTACTCCGCGCGCGGGAGGCACTCCTCGAGGAACCGCGCGGCGGAGGTCGCGTGCGACGTGTCGCGGCCCGGGACAAGGAGCGCGGGAATGTCGAGACGCATCATCTCCTTCCCCTGCGCCGCAGAGTGCGCCCACGAGATCGCCTCGACGCGCCCGCCCGACCCGCCGCTCTCGCGGCGATCGAAGACGATAGAGCGGTAGTCGGTCGACAGGTGCTCGACCGGGCGGATCTTCGTGTAGATCCCCTGCGTGGTCCACTTCTCGATCGTGGCGTCGAAGCCGCCCGGGGCGAACATGAGCACGGGCGGCCCGGAGCCGACGACGTCATAGCGGGTCGTGATTCCGTCGATGACGACTGTTGGCATGTCGTGCCTCGGCGGGTCCGCTGCTCCCTGCGCTGTGCGGACCCGCCCTCCGTACGTCCTATTTACCGCGGATGTGTCGTCCGGCCCTCACGTCCTCGGCATACGTCTGAATCGCATCGAGCGTGATGCGCGCGATGTTCACGTAGCGGTCCAGGCTGTCGTCGAGCGCCGCGGCCGAATAGCCCACGGCGTTGCCGATCGCGCGGACGCGGCCGTCGAGCCAGGGGCCGCCGCCGAGGCCGCCAATCACCGGAATCGAGACCGCCTGCACGACGGCGGGACCCGCGGCCGGCCCCGAACGGGTGAAATCGAGCAGCGCTGCGCCCGCCTTTTCGAGGCGCCGGGCCTGTGCGACCAGTTCATCCGTTCCGGCGGCTGCCTGTGCGGCGTGCGGGGTGACCCCGAATTGCGCCCAGACCGGAATGCCGGCGCTGGCGACCGCCTGGACGACCTCAGGATGCTCCGCCGCGTCGTCCAGCTTCACGACATCGGCGCCGCCCTCCCGCACGAGACGCGTCGCGGCACGGACGGCGGCGTCGGGACCTTCCTGCACCGGCCCGTACGGCATGTCGCAGCTCACCAGCGCGCGCTCCACGCCGCGGCGTACCGCCCCGCACGCCAGGAGCATCTGATCGAGCGTCACCTCCAGCTCACTCTCGTGGCCCCAGATGTTCACGCCGACCGAATCGCCCACCGACACGATGTCGACGCCGGCGCGGTCGACCACGCGCGCCATCGGGTAGTCGTAGACCACGACCGCGACGATCTTCCGTCCGTCGCGCTTCATCTGCTGGAGCGCTTCGACAGTTAGTCTATTGCCCACTTTTCCCTTAATCTTCTCCTAGCGGGGCCCCCGCCGCGCACGCCTGCGCGGCGGGGTGCTAGGAGTAACGTGCATGGCTGAGATTCCGCGCCTGAACAACATGATCCGCGCCCTCGAGGAGGGACGCGTGCCCGTGGCCACGTTCTCGCCGCCGACGGTCGACAGCGCCGTGGCGTTCTCGACGGCGGCGTACGATGCGGTCATCTTCGAGTCGGAGCACAACCCGTTCGACATGTACGTCCTCCGCGACTGCCTGCAGTACATGCTCAATCGGCGCCAGATCGTCGAAGGCGGCACGATCGTGCCCGCGGTGACGCCGATGGTCCGCGTCCCGGTGAACGGCGCCGACATGAGCCAGTGGATTGCCAAACAGGTGCTCGATATCGGCGCGTACGGCATCGTGTTCCCGCGCGTGAGCACGGTCGAGCAGGCGTACAACGCCGTGTCGGCGTGCCGGTATCCGCGGCCGAAGGGTGCGCCGAACGACGAGCCGGAGGGACAGCGCGGCGACAATCCGGTGCACGCGGCGCGCTACTGGGGGATCACACAGCAGGAGTACTACCAGAAGGCCGACGTCTGGCCGCTCAACCCGCAGGGCGAAGTTCTCGTCATCATCCAGTGCGAACAGGTGCAGGGGATCGACAACCTCCCGCGGATTCTCGAGGAGGTGAAGGGCATTGGCGGCGTGCTCATCGGCGAAGGGGATCTCTCACAGAACCTCGGCGTCCCGCGCCAGTACGACCACCCTGTCGTCGTGGAGGCGATGACGGCGATCCGGCGCATCTGTGCGGAGCACAACGTGGCGTGCGGGCATCCGCACGTGAGCGCCAGGAATGCAGAGAAGGTGCTCGGCGAGGGCTACCGGTTCGTGCTCGCGGCGCCCGAGCGGACGTTCGCGGGCCTGGAGGCCTGCCGCAAGCTGGCGGTCACGGAATGAAGGTCCGGTTTACGGCTGAGCGTCTCCTCGGAAGGACCGCAGGATGTCCTCGACGTAGCTGTCGTCGTTGGCGATGACGACCATCAGCGACCACGGACGCACCTGCCCGAGCGTTCGCGACAGCGCCTCGTCCGAGACCGCGCCCGCCCGCACGACGAACGTTGCCGTGTGGATGCGGCGGTCGCTGCAGAGCTGTCCGATGGCGGCGGCCGCCGGAGCGTCGGCGCCAGCAGTTGCCACCATCACGGCCAGATCGGCGCTCGCGATCTCGTCGAGCAGCCGTGGCGTGCGAGTCGCCACTGCCGAGGAGGGAAAGAAGCGCGCGTGCCTCCACGGTCCTTCCGCCAGCCGGGCGACGACGTCGTCGGCGCCGGGATCGAGCGCGCTCACGGTCATCGTGCGCAGGACGGCCGCGGGCGTCTGCAGGCGGAAGCGCGCCTCCGCCGCCGAGCTCATACGCGCCGATTCACTCAGCATCAAGAACCCCCGCGCTAGACCGATGCCGGCGCGACGCCGGGCTGCGCGATGAGCGCCTCGCGCGCGCCGTCCTTGTACGGCTGATCCTGCGGCAGCACGACGGCCGCCGATCGCACCCGCTGATGCGCGAGGTCGACGCCCGGCGGCGCGATCCCCTGCTCGACCAGCGCGTTGACCGCGCGCAGCAGCCGCTGGCGGCACATGATGATGCCGCTGTCGGTCGCGACGAGCGTCTCCTTGGTGCGGTCGACGATCGGACCCATGCTCTCCTGGAGCGACTGGTCCTGCATGGCGAACCCTTCGATGCCGCTGTAGGTCTTCCCCGCCTTCTGCGCGGCGCGATCCATCAGGTAATCGTTCTCCTTGTTCGCCACCGGCCGATAGGTCCCGGGCGTCACCTTCGCGTGGATGCCCTTGCCGCCGCGCATCGCGGCCACCTCGGCGCCGGTCAGCGGACGCGTCGGGTGATAGTCGAAGCTCCACGTCCAGCAGTTCTCGTCGTCGATCGGGATCCAGAAGTGGCCGTGGACGGAATGGCTGCCGCGCGGCGGAATCATCGTGAACGACGGCATCACCCACTGCGTGATCCGCCAGTAATAGCGGCCGCCTTCGGCGTTGCGGCGCGCGCCGATGTAGAGGCCGCCGGGACTCTCGACCACCTCGAACACGGGACGCAGGTCGGCCAGGTTGTACTGGTTGCCGCGCGCGCCCCTGAAGAGCGGATCGGTGTTGATGTCGCTGCGATGCAGCCAGGAGACGTGGCTGGAATCGATCCCGCCCTCGAGCGCCTGCAGCCAGTTGCACTCCTGCAGCCGCTTCGACATGAAGGAGTGCGACGGCGGCACCGTCGCGAATTCCCATTCCGGGAGCGGCGGCTGCTGTTCCGGCGGCCCCATGTACGTCCAGAGCACGCCGCCGCGCTCGACGAGCGGGTACGACTTGAGCGTGACGTGACTGGGGAACGTCGAGTGCTCGGGCTCCGACGGGATGTCGATGCACTGGCCCGTCACGTCGTACTTCCAGCCGTGATACGGACAGCGCAGCCCGCACTCTTCATTGCGGCCGAACCAGAGCGAGATGCCGCGATGGGCGCAGAACTCGTCGATCAGGCCGAGGCGGCCGTTCGTGTCACGGAAGGCCACCAGCCGCTCGGACAGGAGCTTGACGCGCACCGGTGGACAGTCGTTCTCGGGCAGCTCCTCCGCAAGCAGCGCCGGGAGCCAGGAGCAGCGGAACAGGCGGCCCATCGGGGTGCCCGGTCCGGTGTGCGCGAGCAGATCGTTCTGGTCCTTCCTGAGCATGCCGCGTTCTCCGGGGTGCCGATGTCTGCATTATGCTGTATGTCGCTCGTCGGGCACACACAGACGGTTTTGCCACACACCACACGACATTCACGAACGTCAATCCCTTTCCCCCGCTATCCGGTCCGCCGCTATGGGCGCTGAGCGGTTTCTTCTCGCGGGCGTCATGGGGTGGCCGGTGATGCACTCACGGTCGCCGATGCTGCACAACTACCTGATGAAGCAGCATGGATTGATCGGTACGTATGTACCGCTGGCGATCAAGCCGGAACATCTCGCACCGGCGCTGCGGGGCCTCGCACCGCTCGGCTTCTCTGGCTGCAATATCACGATTCCGCACAAGGAGCAGGCGCTCAGGATCGTCGACGAGGTCGACGACGTGGCGCGGCGCATTGGCGCCGTGAGCTGCATCGCGGTGCGGCCGGATGGCTCCTTGGGTGCCACCAACAACGATGCGTTCGGGTTCGTCGAGAACATCCTGCAGCGGCAGCCGTCGTGGCGCGCCGACGCGGGGCCCGTGGTCGTCATCGGCGCGGGCGGCGGCGCCCGTGCGGTCGTCTATAGCCTGGCCCGGCGCGGCGCGCGCGAGATTCGCCTCGTCAACCGGACGCGTGCGCGCGCCGAGGTGCTCGCGCGCGAGTTCGGTCCCCCCGTCACGGTTGTCGACTGGGACGATCGCGGGCGCGCGCTCGGCGACGGCGCCATGCTGGTCAACACGACGAGCCAGGGGATGGTCGGCCAGCCGCCGCTCGATCTGCCGCTCGACACGCTGCCCACTCGCGCGCTCGTCTCGGACCTCGTCTATGTGCCGGTGGAGACGCCGCTCCTCGCCGCCGCACGCCGGCGCGGGAATCCGACCGTCGACGGCCTCGGCATGCTGCTCCACCAGGTGCGCCCCGCGTGGCAGGCGTGGTTCGGGATCGACCCACAGATCACCCCCGAGCTGCGCGCGTGCGTCGAAGCCTCGATTCCACGGATATAAGAAAACGCGCCCGTGGGGCGGGCCTTTCAGGCCCGCCCGCGCGAACCCGAAGGGTTCGCGCCACGAGCGTACGCAGTGGCGCGCTGCTCAGAAATGCTCGGGCCAGAACAGCACGCCGCTATACGGATAGTCCTCGGCTTTGGCGACCATCCCGGCCCTTACCGGATTATCGAGCACGTAGCGGATGACCACGTCCGTCGCTTCGGCGGATCGCAGCACACGCTCGTAGAACCCCTCCTGCCATGTCGGGCTGATGCGTCTTGCTGTGTTTAGGGCGTGAGCGACGCGTTGCTTCGACACTTTGACGAATCGGCGCAGATCGGATGTCTCGTGGGTGCCTCCGACGACCAGGTGCACATGATCCGGCATAAAGCAGTACGCAAGAACTGCAAACTGTTCCTCGTCTGCAGTACGACGGATTTGCCGATGTGCGATGCCCACGTTCACAGGATCCGCAAACAGCCGCCGACGCCCGTACGTGCCGAATCTCAGGGAATAGCGATAGAACCCGACGTATGTAAAGCCTGCAACGCGTGTGGGCCGTCTCGAATGCACGCGGCCACGCGGGCAAGCGTCGTGCCGTAAGGAATCCCGAAGGGCCACGACCCTCTTCACGAGGACTCGTCCGGCGACACGCCTGTGGGGCGAGCCTTCAGGCTCGCCCGGCGCGAACCCTTCGGGGCCCTTCGGGGTTCGCGCCACGACACAATCAGCGGATCTTCGAGCGGTAGTGATCCCAGGTCTTCTTGAAGAGACTGGTGGTCCAGAGCTTCTCGCGGCTCGCCCGCTGCTCGGCCTCGCTGAAGACGTACGGCTGGCCGATCTGCATGGCCATGTACTGCCGGTACGCGTTCTCCTCGATATAGGCCGCAAGCGCGAAGCACTCGACGATATCCGCGCCGACGGCAACCGCGCCGTGGGCCTTGAGCAGCACCGCGGGCCGGCGGCCGAGCGCGGCGGCGAGCTTCTCTCCCATCGGCTTCGTGTTGATCGACAGCACCGAATCGAGCACCGGCATGTCGCCGACGAGCACCCCTTGCGCGTACACCGGCAGATACGTCGTCCCGGTCATCGTCAGAAAGGTGGACCACTGCGGATGCGTGTGCATCACCGCGTTGACGTCCGGCCGCGCGCGGTAGATCTCGGAATGGATGTGATACTCGAGCGGCGGCTTCGCCGTGCCCTCCACGAGCGTCCCGTCGAGATCGACCGTGACGATGTCGTCGACCGTCAGCGCCCCGCGGACCGACGCGCCTGAATTGATATGGAACGAGGTCCCGTCGCGCCGGGCGCTCGCGTGCCCGTTGTGATCGATGTACCCCGCGCGCTCCAGCATGCGAATCGCATCCACCAGCTGCTGCTTCATCCGGTCGTCCGCCTTTTCCAGAGCTCCCAGGAGCGCCCGACCGTCGCCAGGTTGATCGCGTCGGCCTTGCGGCCCTCCTCGGCATCGAGCGCCGCCATCGGCCCGCCGAGCGTCGCCGCCTGCAGCTGCACGCGCGCGCTCACCTCGGTGAAGATGGCGCGGAAGACGGCCGCCGGCAGCGTCGGCCCGACCGCGACGAACCCGTGCGCGCGCAGAAGCACCACGCACGTGTCGCCGAGCGCCTCGGCCAGCGCGGCCCCTCGCGCGGCGCTGTTGATGACGATGTCGGTGGCGCCGAACTTCTCACGGATGTCGAAGACCGGCACGCCGTACGCGAGAAACGCCGCATTGTGGTACGTCGCGACGAGCGGCGTCGAGACGAGGCCGAACGGCACGACCGACGGCGAATGGCCGTGCGCGATCGCCCTCACGTCAGGACGCGCGCGGTAGATCTCGGCATGCAGATACCGCTCGATGAACGGCTGCCGGCCCGGCGGCTCGCACGGCTCGCTGTCGAGCGAGAGCTCCATGATGTCGTCGGCCGTCACCAGCGCCGGCGCCAGCGAGCGCGACATCAGAAAGCGATCCGGGGCACTCGGATGGCGCATCGACACGTGCCCGGCGGCGTCGAACACACCTTGGTCCACGAGAATGCGGCTCGCGATCGCGAGCTCCTCGAGCACGTCGCGCGCGACCGCCCCGCCCGAGGCCGGCCCGACTAGCGCCACGGCATCACCGACACGTGAATCGCCCCCGGCGCACCCTCGCCGCCCACGGACTTGATCGCGTAGTCGACCTCGGCCAGCCCGAACCGGTGCGTCATGATCTGGTCGAGCGGGAAGCGCCGCGACGCGAGGACATGCAGGGCCAGCTCGACGGCGCGGTACGAGTGGCCGCGTGCGCTCTTGAGCGTCATCCCCTTGCGCGTCAGCCGTCCGATCGGAAAGTCCGGAAACGTCTGATTCCCCTCGCCCTGCACGACCATCGTTCCGCCGCGGCGCTTGGTCGCCTCGATCCCGAGCAGCACCGCCTTCGTTCCGGCCCCCGCCGTACAATCGACGACGACGTCGACGCCGCGGCCGTCGGTCGCCTGCATCACGCGCTCGAGCGGATCCTCCTTCTGCACGTCGACGACGGCGTCGGCGCCGAGCGCCTTCGCCACCTCGAGCCGCCGCGCGTCCTTCGACGTGCCGGTGATGATGACCCGATCCGCGCCCGCCTGCTTCGCGGCCATCAGACAGCAGAGCCCCTGCTGCCCCGGCCCCTGGACGAGCACGTCCGACGCGTAGCCGACGCCGCCGTCCATCAGCGTCCACTGGATGCCGTTCGACATCGGCGTGGCGAGCCCGGCCTCCTCCGGCGACAGCCCGGCGGGCACCTGGTGCAGCACCGCGTTGAGCGGCAGATAGACGTAGTGGCTGAAGCCGCCCCACAGGCCAGGCGGAATATCGAGCGACGTGTAGCCGTAGCGGACCGCGGTCGGGTCGTAGAACCACTCGGTTGCGGCGCAGTGGCGGTACTCGCCCATGTGGTCCCACTCGCAGTGGCCGCACGGCAGGTAGTGCTCGAGGAACACGAGGTCGCCCTCTTTGAAGCCCTTGTGCGTCTGGAACTCGCGGCCGACCTTCGCAAGCGTGCCGACGTTCTCGTGCCCCATGATGAGCGGCGCGCCGCGCAGCGGGAGCTTGTACTGGCTGACGTCGGTGCCGCAGACGCCGGCGACCTCCATCTTCATGAGCGCGGCATCGGGCGGAATATCGGGCAGATCGAATTCGCGCAGCTCGGTGGTCGACGAACCGACCTTCAGCGCGGCGAGCACCTTGTCGGGCAACGAGTCAACCTCCAGGTCCGGCTCGAGCCGGACGCCACGGACTACGTGCGGGCGGCGGGCACGCCCAGTCGAGGATACGCTTTCCGCACGTTCTCCTCGAAGATCTTCCGGCGATCCGCCTCCGTCAGCCACGGGATCGCGTCGACCAGCCGCTTGTTCTCGTCGAACGAGCGCCCCGTCGACGGATCGGTCGCGTTGACGCCGCCAAGCATTTCCGACCCGTAGATGATCCGGTCGACCCCGACGACCTTGATCAGCAGCTCCATCGCCTCCGGCGTATAGACCGTCGTGTCCCAGTAGAAGCGCGTGATGAACTCGTCGAACGGCTCCCAGTTGTGAATGAGGCAGAGCGCCCGGTACCGCGCCGCCTGATATGGCACGTTGCCGCCGCCGTGGGCGAGGATGACGCGCAGCCGCGGAAAATCCTGGAACACGCGCGAGTCGAGGAGCTGTAGAAAGGCGGTGCTGTCGACGTTCAGATAGTGCGATCCGACGGTATGGAACGCAGGATTGCAGGTCGCCGACGCGTGAATCATCGCCGGCACATCCAGCGCCTGAAGCGTCTCGTACAGCGGATACCACCATTCGTCGCCGAGCGGGGGATCGGTCCAGTAGCCGCCCGACGGATCCGGATTGAGGTTGCAGCCGACGAACCCGAGCTCCGTGACGCACCGCTCGAGCTCGTCCGCGCATTCCTTCGGGCTCCCCCCCGGCGACTGCGGCAGCGCGCAGACGCCGACAAAGCGCGTCGGATACAGCGTGCAGACGCGGTGGATCAGATCGTTGTTCACCTCGGTCCAGTGGCGGCTGATGAGCGCGCTGCCGAAGTGATGGCCCATCGCGGAGGCCATCGGCGAGAAGAGCATCACGTCGATGCCCCGCTCGTCCATCAGCTTCAGCTGCCCCTTCTCGAGCGAGGTCCGAATCTCGTCGTCGCCGATGGCCACCGGCTTCTTGACGGGCTTCCCCATCTGCGAGATCTGCAGCGCGCGGAAGACGCGAAGGGCGGCGGGGACGGTGGTGTAGTGGCCATGCGCGTCGATGAGCATTGGTAGATCCTACTGTTCACACCGCGCGAGCGCGGCGCTGTGAGTACGACCCCCGTTCAAACCGTGCGTGCGGATTTCCCGCACACGGCTTACC
>JACPCS010000142.1 GCA_016184455.1 Acidobacteriota bacterium | reverse complement strand
ATCCAGCCCGAAGGCGTGGCGCGAATATCCTGGGCGGGCACCCAGCCGCGGAAGCGGTCGAACCGCAGGCCGAGGTTGAGCGTCAGCCGGTCGATCCGCCACTGGTCCTGGGCATAGATCCCCAGCTCGACGAATCGTTCGTGCAGCGTATATGGCGTCGCAAACTGGTTGACGCCAACGGGCACCCCGTTGCGGAACGTATAGGAGACGTCACCGGCATTGCCTTGGGTGAGCGTATTGAGTACGCCCTGCTGGATGTCGATGCCGGTCCTGAAATTATGCGTTCCGGTCACATACGACACAGAGGCGCGTTGGCTGTACCGGTCGCTGTCGTTGGGGTGGCCGATGTACGTTTCGCGCGCACCGTGCGTAAAACCTCGCCCGATGTCGCGAATCATCACGTGGTTGCGGGTGACGCCGGGCATCCGGAACTGATGCCAGTGCGAGATGGTGGCCCCCGCGCCGGCTTCGAGCAGCAGCCGGGTGGTCAACGGGGCACTCCAGGCCACCTGATACAGGCGATTCGGATCGAAGCGATAGGAGAAACTCTCCTCATGCCCTTGGGCAGAGCTCTGCGATCCGCAATTGCACGCCTCCTGCGTATCGAGGGTGAAGTTTATCTTGTGCTTCTCCGCCGCCTGCCACGTCAGCCGCACGAGGAACGACTGCGTCCACTGCCATCGCCCGCTCTCACGATCCAGCGGCCGATCGCCCCAGGGCGTAAAGGGCACCACAACCCGCTCCGCCCCCGGGGGCGTCAACGCGAACGACGGGTCCTGCGTCTTGTTCCAGAACACCCCGCCGTAGATTCGCCGGTAGCCCCAGTCTCGCGCGGCACCGAAAAACCACAGCCGGTCCCGGAGGATCGGTCCACCGAGAGTCGCTGCCTTATCCCAGATCCTCAGGGTCTTGTTCGACGTCGTCAGACCGCGCGCCCGCAATTCGGGCGTGAGATTGTCGCCTTCGAGCGTGTCGTTGCTGTAGACGCCGAGCAGACTGCCGCTGAAAAGGTTCCCCCCCTCCTTCGGGATGACGTTCAAGACCGGGCCGTCGGCGTTGGTCTCGGCCGAGATGCCGCTGGTTTGGAGCACCAGCTCCTCGACCGCAGCCGCGTTCAGCTGGTAGCTGCTGTTGCCGACCCCGGCCATGTTTTCCATCCCCATGCCGTCGATGTTGATCTTGCTGCCCGCCTTGCCGTGAAAGCCCTCCGATGTGCTGCACCCGCCGCCGAGCTGGCAGGTGTACTGTCCGCCCACGTCCGCGAGCCCCGTGAACCCGGCCGTGAGCGTCACGACCGTGTTGATCGTCTTGTTGCTCGTCGGCAGCGTGTCGAGCAGCTCGTTCGATACGACGTTCTGGCGTCGCACGTTCTGGGTGTCGACGAGCGGCGCCTCGCCGGTGACGGTGACCGTCTCTTCCACCGCGCCGACGGTCAGATCGGCATTGATGGTGGCGGTGAAGCCGGAGGTCAGCTCGATCCCCTCCCGCCGGAGCAGGCGGAAGCCGGGCAGCGTGAACGTCACCGTGTAGACGCCCGGCCGCAGATCGACGATGGTGTATCGACCCTCGTCGTCGGTGACGGCCGTGCGCACCTTTTCGATGAGCGCGGGACTGGAGGCTTCGACCGTGACACCGGGGAGCACTGCACCGGATGTGTCCCTGACGGTGCCCGCAATGCCGCTGGTCTGCTGGGCCGAGGCGGCCCCGGGAAGCAACAGCGTGAGGATGCCTGCTGCGACGGCGAAACGCACACCCGTCCGTCCCATGGGAACCTCCTTACAGGCGGTCGATGTGTCGCACGGGCGTGCGCAGTGATCGACCTGCTATCCGGGCCAGCTACCGCTTCAGGTTCTGTGGCGTCAGCTCGTAAGGAGCACCGGTGCCAGGGCTGCCGAGAAACAGCATCTGGCCGTTCGAAAGCGTCATGCTGCGGCCGTTCGCCCGCCGCGATCCGTCTCTGGCCTGATAGCCATCGACGACGATCTCGGTCCCGAGCGGCAAAGCAGCCTTGGTGAAGCCGCGCCGGAACAGCACACTCGGGCTGCCGGCTTCAATCGCCCAGTTCTCAACCGTGCCATCCGGCTTCTTGACCGCCACGTGAAACCATGTATGGGGATTGGTCCATTCGACCTTCGTCACCGTTGCGCGGAAGCTCACCGGCCGCTTTGCGTCGAACTCCGCAGAGAACGAGTGGTGCGCCAGGAGCGGCACGCCGCCAGTGATCGAGGCCAACACGCTGATCCCGAACGCCGCTGCCATTTTCGTTCGCATGGGCGTCAACCTCCTGATCTTCGAGGGGCCCGAGGAACCCAGCGCCAAGACTGTCGCGCGGATCTCTGCCGGCGCGACTCGGCCCTACTTGACGACGACGCGGATGAGGGCGGTGGTCCAGCAGCACTGCTCGCCGCCGCCGCCATCGCCCGACGTGTCGTTCACCTGCGCCCTGATGACGTACTCGCCGGGCACGGAGAAGGTGGCGGTCGTCGCCGCTTCGGCGACGACGGTGGGGTCGCCCTTCGTGATGAGCGGGATGCGCGGCTCGGCGAACGTCACACGCGCCGGCCCGCGATGCTCGCGCCAGTTCACCGTGATGTCCGGACGCGGTGCTGCCGGCGCCGCGGTCGATGCGGCGGCGGCTCTCGCCGCACCAATCCCGATCACCTGATCGCCGACGACGGCCACCGCATCTGTGGCACGCGCCGCAGGACTCGTGGCGCGCGCGCGGGCGGTCAGCTCCGCTTCGACCTCACGCTCCAGCATCGGCACGTCCGACGCCCGGACGCTCAGCGGCACAGGCGTTCCGACGACTGCATTCAGCGTCTGCGCGATGTCCGGAGGCGGCCCGGTCATCGTCGCGCCGTCGCGGGTGAGCCGGATGACCGGCGGCTCGTTGCTGTTGGCGGGATGCTTGTAGAAGTTCACCCAGTACGGCGGGTTCGTCCAGAACGTGACGACGGAGGTCTGGCCGTTGGCCGTCAGCGTCCAGGTGAGCCGCCGGTTGGCGAACTCCTTCGGGACCTTGATCGCGAAGACGCCATGCTGGCGGCCCGCATAGAAGTGCGTCGGCTGCCCGTAGTCGGGGCCGTCGGGCTCGATGCGGTTCTCAGGCCCGATCGGGATGTCGAGCTCCTGGTTCTTGTTGCGGTTGTAGTAGCCGAGGAGGAGGAGGGTGTCGCCGTTTCTGTCGGGTCCCCAGCCTTCGAAGGCGGGGAAGACCGCCTCGCCGGCAACGCCCAACGGTTCGAGCGCGAACGGTGGACGGTTGAGCTGAGCACGCGCCGGTGTCGCGATCGCCCACAGCGCGCTCACGACGACTGTCGCGCACAATGCCGCCGCGCGATGCGACCTCATCGCCTGCCTCCCCGAGTTCGCATGGATCCCGCTCGCTACCGCGTGGCTCTGGAGAGCTGCGTCCGGCGTGCCTCCACCTCCGCGAGGTACTCGTCATCGCTGAGATAGGTGACGTTCACCCAGGCGTGCCCCATTTCGTCGACGGTCCGGTCGCCGTATCCCACCCAGACGTTCGGATCGGGGTTGTTCCTGTTGGCGGTTGTGTTGTCGTGCCACGCCGTAATCTTCAGCATCGTCCCTTTCGGCAGCAGCGGCGCCGCGTGATCGGCGTAGACGTACGCGTTATGCCAGTTGAAGGTGAAGTTGTCGACGTGGCTGAGGATCACACTCTGGCCGGACGGCAGAATCGCCTCGAGCGACATCGCCTTGCCGCGCAGGTGCATGTGCGGCTGGAAGCTCTCGATGCGCGCCGCCTGGCGGAGCGGGTAGAAGCTCTCGGTCGCCTTGACCGTGTTCGGCGGGATGTCGATGGCGCCGTCGCCGGTGTTCCCCATGCGGAGCAGGTGCTGCCGGTATTTCGGTTCCTGCCCCTGTGGGTAGAACCAGATGGCCATCTCGACGAAATCGGTGATGTCCTCCTTCGAGGCGGAGTAGTGGATGTCCCAGGCGATGCGCGAGCCGGGCAGCATCAGCTTGCCGCTGTTCGGCCGCATGATCTCGCCTTCCTTCCCGACCGCGAACTCCATGAACCTGCCTGGACCTGCCTGCGTCAGCTCGTCCGGCTCGTCCTGCAGCAGGTCGGAGTTTGCATGGTGCGTGATCGTGCGTCCTTGTACCGTGCCGGGCCGCACTTCGATCGCGCGCACCCACTGCGGCTCAGTGACGCCACTTGGCACCACCGGCTTCCACCACGTGTCGTTCGCGCCGGCTTTCTGCGTCCACGGTGTGGAGCGGACGATCAAATCCGGTTCGCCGTACAGCTTGGCGTAGTTCCACCCCTGGCCGTCGGGCCACGTCTTCGGCGGCGGCATGTCAGCCGGGTCGCCCTGTGGCACGCCGGCATCCACCCACTTCACGATCGTCGCGATCTCGTCGTCCGAGAGCGAGCGGTCGTTCTTGAATTCCTGGACGCCGACCGTCTTGTCGATGTGCCAGGGCGGCATCTGGCGCGTCTGCACGCGTTCGCGGATCGACCGCGCCCACGGACGGACCTCCGCGTAGGTGCGGAGCGACATCGGCGCAATGGAGCCGGGGCGGTGGCACGTCTCGCACTTCGCCTGGAAGATTGGAGCGACGTGTGTGGTGAACGTCGGATTCTGCCCTTCGACGTTGCTCAGGGCACCCCGAGCGTCAGCCGAGGGGTGCGGCTCCTCGGCGGCGGCGGGCGCCGGCGCAAGCCAGACGAGGCCGAGCCCCAAGGCGAGAGTGCCGAGCCCCCTGAACAGCATGGTACGCATCGCGACTCCTTTCGGACGTATCCGAGCGGCGATACCAGGGTTCGGGCGACGAATTCGCGCCATCTTAGCGCGGTTGCCGATGGGCGTCTACGGTTTCGTCGTCTTTCCAGGCTGGGCGCCCTTGTCGACGAGGTAGCGGACCACCGACTCGTACTTGAGCGCACGGGCCGCATCGAGCGCCGTGCGGCCGTCGGTATTGGCGGCATTGAGGTCGGCGCCGAGCTCGACCGCCACCTGCACGGCCTCGAGCGTGAGCGCCTCGCGCGCCTCGCGCGGCGGCGGTACCCACGCCGTCCCGCCGGCGCCCATGCCGGTCGCGGCCATCAGCGCACTGGTCGCCTCGGTGCGCCGGTCGTACATGTCGTTGAGGTAGTACTCGACGCGGTGGACGACGCGCGCGTTGGCGCCGTGCGTGGCGAGCAGGCGCATGACGGCCGGATGGGCGACGCGCGCCGCCAGCCAGAACGGCGTCGCGCCCACGAGCGACGGCGCGAAGTTGTAGTCGGCCGAGGCGCGCCGCGTCGGCGTCCACGTGCGGAGCGGCGCGTTCGGGTCGGCGCCGCGGGCGAGGAGCGCGGCCGCCATCCGCTCGTCGCGCCGCATGATGGCGATGTGCAGCGCGGTGAACCCGGCCGCCGAGGAGTTCGGGTCGGCGCCCTTCTCGAGCAGGAACTCGACGAGCTCGCGATGGCCGGCGTGCGCCGCCAGCACCATCGCGCTCACCCCCCACGCGTCGGCGTCGTTGACGTTGGCGCGGGCGGCGAGCAGCAGCCGTGCGGACTCGAGGTCGCCGGCGCGCGCGGCAAACAGGAGCGCCGTCTCGCCGCCGTGCGGGATCCATTTGTTGTAGTCGGGATGGCCGTGCGGCGGTACCGCCATCACCTGGCCCCAGACATCGGACTTCGCGCGGACGTCGGCGCCGTGCGCGAGCAGGACCTTCACGACGGACGGGTGGCGTTGCGCGACCGCCCACATGAGCGCCGTCTGTCCGCGTGTACTACGCACGTTGACGTTGGCGCCCTTCGCGCCGAGCGCCTGCACGACGTCGGCGCTGCCGCCGCGCGCGGCAACCATCAGCGGCGTTTCGCCGCTCAGGAGCGCGAGATTCGGATTGGCGCCTGCGTCGAGCAGACGGCGGACCATCGCGAGGCTGCCGTTCTGACTCGCGAGCCACAGTGGCGTCACGCCGACATCCGTCGCGGCGTCGACGTCGGCTCCCGCGCGCAGGAGCGCGTCGGCGCGCGCGCGATCGTCGTGATAGGCAGCGCGGTGCAGCGGGGTCGTGCCGTCGGGCTCGGTTTGCGCCCTGAGTTGAGGCGCCACGAGCGCACCGAGGAAAACGCTGATCACGAAACACCGAGACACCGAGACACCGAGAAAACCACAAAATAGTCTCGGTGTCTCGGTGCCTCGGTGGTACGTGGGAGCGCTTTGTCTCAGTGTCCTCATCAAACCCCCGACAGCGTATCGATCGGCAGCTTCCCCGTGCTTCCGCCGATGCGCTCCACCGGCACGCCGAGCTTGTCCATCAACGTGACGAGCAGATTCGCCGTTGGCGGCTTGTCGGCATGAGCGAGGTGCTGCCCGCCGCGGAGCGTGCCGGCGCCGCCGCCCACCAGCAAGAGCGGCAGGTTGTCGCCCGAGTGGGCGTTGCTGTTCGAGATGCCGGCGCCATAGAGGATCGTCATGTGGTCTAGGAGCGATCCGTCGCCGTCTGGCGTCGCCTTCAGCTCCGCCAGATACCCCGCGAACAGCTCCATGTGGTACCGATTGATCTTCGACATGTGCGCGACGAGCTCGGGGCGGTTGCTGTGGTGCGACAGCGGATGGTGCGCCTCGGGCACGCCGATCTGCGGGTAGGGCCGCGCGCTCTGCTCCTTGCCGATCATGAACGAGACGACGCGCGTCAGGTCGGCCTGGAGCGCGAGGCGCTGCAGGTCGAGCATCAGCGCGAGGTGATCCTCGAAGACCGACGGCACGCCCTGGGGCTGGTCGATCTCCGGCAGCTCGATGTCGCGCTGCTCCTCGGCGCGCTGGATGCGCCGCTCCACGTCGCGCACCGACTCGGTGTACTCGTCGACCTTCGTCAGGTCCTGCGGACCGAGCTCGCGCCGCAGCTGCGCCAGCTTGTCGGCCACTGAATCGAGAATGCTCCGGTGCTGCCGCAGCCGCGCCTCGCGCGCGGCGCGCTCGGTGCTCCCGCTGTCGCCGAACAGCTTCTCGAATACGGCGCGCGGGTTGTGCTCCATGGGGAGCGGCTGCGTGGCGCTTCTCCAGCACAGTGTGTGCGTGTAGACGCAGCTCAGGTTGCCGGTGCAGGCGCCCGCGTTGTTCGGAGGATCCATCGCGAGCTCGAGCGAGGCGACCTGCGTCTCCCGGGCGAACTGACGCGCCAGGATCTGGTCCATCGAGACGTCGGCGATGATCTCGACCTCGGTTCGGCCGCCCCGCGTCGTGCCGGTCAGAAACGATCCCGAGGCGCCGGCGTGGATGTAGTTCCAGTTCGCCTTGAGGCCCGACAGCACCGTGACCTGACTGCGGTACGGCGCGAGCGGCTCCAGGATCGGCGTCAGCGCGAAGTCGCGCCCCGCCTCTTTCGGCAGCCAGTACTCCATCGCCATCCCGTTCGGGACGTAGAAGGTCTGGAAGCGGTGGACCGTCCGTCGCGCCTGCGCGCGCGCGCCGGCGGGAAACATCGCGTCGAGGAGCGGCAGCGAGAGCGTCGCGCCGAGCCCCCGCAGGACGGTGCGTCGCGGGAGCGCCTTACTGGTGAGCAGTGCCATCGTTGTAGCTCCGCATGAGAAACGCCGGGCTCTTCACGATTCCCAGGATCAGCGACGACCAGCGGTAGTCGGCGGCGGCCGCGTCGCGGACGATCTGCCGCACCGACGGCCGGTCGTAGTACTCGAGTCGACGGCCGAGCGCGTACGCCATCAGCTTCTCGGTGACGGTGCGCGGGAACTGGTCCGGCTCGGCGAGCAGAAGCGCGCGCAGTCCCGACAGGCCCTGCACGGTGGCGCCGCTCACGGTCGTGCCGGCCGCGTCGACGGGCTTGCCCGCCTCGTCAATGGTGCGCCAGCCGCCGATCGCGTCGAAGTTCTCGAGCGCGAAGCCGAGCGGATCGATGACCGCGTGGCAGCTCGCGCACGTGGCATGCTGGCGATGCTGCGCCAGGCGCTCGCGAATGGTCGGCGGCAGCGCACCGGGCGGCGGCTCGACGAGCGTGGTGCTCACACCCGGCGGCGGCGGAGGCGGCGGCGTGCCGAACATGTTGTCGAGGAGCCACTTCCCGCGCAGCACCGGCGAGGTGCGATCCGGGTAGGAGGTGGTCGCCAGGATCGAGCCGTGCGCGAGCAGGCCGCCGCGCTGCTCGGCGTTCGGCAGCCTCACGCGGCGAAAGCGGCTGCCGTAGATCCCCGGGAGGCGGTAGTGCCGCGCGAGCCGCTCGTTGACGAACGTGTAGTCGGCGCGCAGCAGATCGAGCACGCTGCGGTCTTCTTCGAGCGTGGTCGCCAGGAACAGCTTCGTCTCCTGCTCGAACGCCTCGAGCAGCGTCTCGTCGTACTGCGGATACAGATCCGGATGGACGACGACCTCGCGGACGCGGCGCAGATTGAGCCACTGGGCCGCAAAGTTGTCGACGAGCGCGCGCCGGGCGCGGGGGTCGGCCAGCATCCGCCGCACCTGCTGCTCGAGCACGTCGGGCTCGGTCAGCTCGCGGCGCTGGGCCGCGTCGAGCAGCCGCTCGTCGGGAATGCTGTTCCAGAGGAAGAACGAGAGGCGTGATGCGAGCTCCAGATCGCTCAGTCGATAGGTGTTGGTCCCGCTTCCGCCTTCGCGCTGCGCGCTTCGGCGGACAGGAAAGCCGGACGCCACGTACGGCTGCGGGTCGCGATAGACCCGCAGCAGGAAGTCGGGGTCGACGAGCACGCGCTCCAGCGCGAACTGGATGCCCTCGTCAAAGCTCCCGGCCTCGCGCCGGCCGCGATCGAAGAACTCGACGAGCGTCTGCACGTCCGCCTGCGTCGTCGGCCGCCGGTACGCGAGCCGGGCGATGCGCGACAGAATCGTGTTCGCGCACGCGCGCTCGTTCGACGGTTGCGTCGGCTGACAGGTGAAGATCGCGCGCCGGCTCGGCGTCTCGCTGCCCACTCGCGCCACCGCGTACGGGCCGCCGATCTGCACCGAGTTCACGGCCGCGTACCCCATATAGATCTGATCGTTCGTCAGCACGCGGCCGCGCTGCAGCGGCTGCGGCAGCCCTTCCGGCTCCCACAGCTGGCGGACGAACGAGACGCCCACCGTGTGCCGGCCCGCGGTCATCGGCACGCGCAGCTCGAGGCCGGCGTCCCCCACGATCTGCATGTACTTTTCCCAGTCGGGATCGCCGGCAAACCCCGGCTCGCCGTCACCCGCGTAGCTTGCCGCCGCCGGTCGTCCCTTGGCGCCGCCGCCGACCGTGAAGCGCTTCACCAGCCGGCCGTCGAGACGGACGTCGAGCTGCTGCGGCCAGCCCATGCCCATGATGTAGTCCTGGTACTGCCGGCGCAGCCGCACGTTGATCCGGTACTCGCCGTCGACCGGGAACTGATACGCCACGGCGATGCCGCCCCGCGATCCGAACGGCAGGTCTTCGCTCTCGCGATCCTCCTGCGTGATGTGCAGCGGGATCTCGAACGTGTCGACCGCCGGGCGCGTGGGCGGCAGGCCGACGGCGAGCCGCGTCACCTGGCGGGCCACGGAGAGATATCGCTCGAGGTGCGCGGTCGAGATCGTCAGCACGGACGCGTTGTTGTCGAAGCTGCCGTCGGCGGTCTCGTCGCCGGGGAGCTGCGACGCGACGTCGACGTCGAGCGCAAAGAGATCGCGGATCGCGTTCGTGTACTCGACGCGATTGAGCCGGTGGACCGCGTTGATGCGCCCCGGGTTCGGACTGGCGGCCCACGCGCGATCGATCTCGGCTTCGAGTGCGTCGGCGGACGCGTCGTAGGTCGCGGCATCGGGCCGCGGGAGTCCGGCGGGCGGCATCGACTGCGCGCGCAGCCGCGTGACGACGCGTTCCCAGATCTCCGGGTGCGCGGCGGGACGCGTCGCGTCGGCAGTGTCGAGCGCGAGGTCCGCGGCCTTCAGGCGCTGGTTGTGACAGGAAACGCAGTACGTATTGACGACGTCCGCGGCGCGCACTGTGGCCGCGGCCCCGTCGCCGCGCGGCTGAGGCGGGCCCTGCATGGCGGCCACGGAGGCGGCCATCCAGCCGCCAATCGCCAGGGCGAACGCCGCCGCCGCCGGGCCAGTCGCCTTCATGCGCGTACGGCGCACATTGTAGCCGGTTCGGGAGTATCCTGTGCCGGACATCGGACGTACGTAGTATCCGGCTGTAGCCGGACCCTCGGAGGTTTCCATGCGCAGGCGCCTGTTGATTGTCGTCGGTGTCGTGGCGGTCGTCGGCGCCCTTGCTGCCGTCGTCAGGCCCTGGGCGACCGCATCCGCGAGGGAAGGCGACATTCCGCGAACGCCGTGGGGCGAGCCCGACCTGCAGGGAATCTGGACCGACGAGTTCGACACGCCGCTGCAGCGGGCGGCCCGTTACGGCACGCGCGAATTCTTCACCGACGACGAGCGCGCCCAGCTCGATGCGGAACGGGTGAAGCTGCTCGGGCGCGACCGCCGCGTCGAGCGCGGCACGGAGCTCGACGTCGCCGGCGCCTACAACTCGGTCTTCATGTCGATGAAGCGCACCGGCCGCCGCACCTCCCTCCTCGTCGATCCGCCGGACGGCCGGATTCCGCCGCTCACGCCCGAGGCGCAGACGCTCGCTGCCGAGGACCGCGCGTTCCGGGCGGCGCTGCTCCAGGCGACCGAGACGTGCAAGAACAACTCGCCCGCCTGCGCCGGGGGCCAGTACATTCCGACGCCGTCGCCGCGGCGCGACGAGCCGCTCGCGCGCTACAACACGGCGCGCATGAACCGCCACTACGGGCCCGAGGACGGAAGCCTGTCGGACCGGTGCCTCTCGGGCGGCATCCCGGAGTTCGGCACTGCGTACGGCGGCAGCTTCCGCCGCATCGTGCAGACGCCCGGCGGCGTCTCGATCTTCTACGACGTCGGCCAGGGGCAGGGCTTCCAGCGCAACATCGTGATGAACGGCGGGCCGCACCTGCCCGCCTCCGTGCGGCAGTGGCACGGCGATTCGCGCGGCCGGTGGGAAGGCGACACGCTCGTCATCGACGTCACCAACTTCAGCCCGAAGACCGACTTCTTCGGCTCGCGCGAGAACCTCCACCTCATCGAGCGCTGGACGCGGACCGGTCCCGACACGCTCGAGTACCGCGTGACGATCGAGGACGCGACGGTGTGGACGCGGCCGTGGACGGTGGTGGAGGAGTTCACGAAACAGAACGAGAAGGAGAACCGCATCTACTACGAGCCGCGGTGCCACGAAGGCAACTACGGCTTCCCGTCGCTGCTGCTGGCGGCGCGGCTCGCCGAGAAGGCGCACGCGGAGCGCCGCGGACCGCACCCGGCGTTCAATGACAACGCCACCGACTTCGTCGGCGTCGAAGAGAACCCGCTGGGGCGGTAACGTACGGAGGGCGGGTCCGCTCACCGAAGCGAGCGGCGGACCCGCCGGAGGACACTCATGCGTCTGAACGGCTCGATGATCGTGGTGGCGTTGGCCGCGGCCCTGGTGGGCGCCGCCATCTCGCGATCGCTCGCGCAGTCGCCGGCCACGGCGGGCCCCGGCGCGGGGCCGGCGTCGCGCCCTGCGCGCATCGAGGGACACCCGAACCTCAGCGGCATCTGGCAGGCGAACAACGAGGCGCACTGGGACCTGCAGGCGCACGCGGCCCGTGCCGGCGCCGTGACGCAGCCCGGCGTCTATCCGTTCGAGTACGCGCGCGTCGCCGCGGCGCCCGTCGTCGCGCTCGGCGCCGCAGCCGGCGTGCCGGCGTCGCTGGGCGTCGTCCAGGACGATGGCGAGATCCCGTACACGCCCGAGGCGCTGGCCATCAGGAAGGCAAACGCCGAGAACTGGATCGATCGCGATCCGGAGCTGAAGTGCTATCTGCCGGGCATCCCGCGCGCCATGTACATGCCGTACCCGTTCGAGATCACGCAGAGCACGAACAAGATCCACATGGCGTACGCCATCGCCAACACGGCGCGAACGATCCACATCGACGCGGTCGACCCGCCGCCGGCGGAGACGTGGATGGGGCATTCGGTCGGCCGGTGGGAGGGCGACACGCTCGTCGTCGACGTCACCAGCTTCAACGACAAGACGTGGTTCGATCGGGCGGGCAACTTCCACAGCGAGGCGCTGCACCTGACGGAGCGCTTCACGCCGCTCACGCCCGACGTCATCCAGTACGAGGTGACGATCGAGGATCCGAAGGTGTTCACGCGCCCGTGGCGCATCGCCATGCCGCTCTACCGCCGCATGGAGCCGAACATCCAGCTGCTCGAGTACCGCTGCACGGAGTTCGCCGAGGAGTTCCTGTACGGACACGTCCGCAAGGAGCCGCTGGTCACGCGCTGGGAGGGTGAGACGATGATCGTCGAGATCACCCGCAAGGTGCCGCCCGGCGATCGCTTCTACGAATGGTTGCGCAAATGACCAGCCAAGCCAAGAACGCTTGGCTGGTGGCAGTATTTCTGGGCGCGCTTCGCGCGCGGAGGTGAGTCTCATGCGAAGACAGCTAGTCGCCGTACTCGCAACGGGGGGTCTCCTGGTGGCGGGCGCAGCCGCGCCCGTGTGGGCCCATCACGCGTTCGCAGCGGAGTTCGACTCCAAGAAGCCGGTCACCTTCAAGGCGACGGTGACGAAGGTGGAGTGGGTCAACCCCCACGTGTGGATTCACGTCGAGGTGAAGCGCCCCGACGGGAAAGTCGAGCCGTGGGCGATCGAGGGGGGCACGCCGAACGTGCTGTTCCGGCGCGGCTTCACCAAGCAGTCGCTCGCGCCCGGCATCGAGATCATGATCGACGGCTATCAGGCGAAGGACGGCACGCGCCGGGCGAACGGTCGCGACCTGACGCTGCCCGACGGCAAGAAGCTGTTCCTCGGGTCGTCGGGCACCGGCGCGCCGTACGAGCTCAAGCCCGGGACTTCGCAGTAGTAGGCAGTAGGCAGTAGGCTGTCGGCTGTCGGCTGTCGGTAATTCCGGCCTATACTGCCTACTGCCTACTGCTTACTATCGCGTCCGCTGCGGGTGCGCGGGGAAGATCTCCGGCCACTCCGCGTGGCGGTTCGAGTACACGGTCTGAATAGGCGCACCATGAAGCTGCTGGCAACCGCCGCCGCCGTCGCATTGGCCGCCATGACCTTCAGTGCATCCGCACCCGCGCAGACCGCGTCCTTCTACGATCTCAAGACGGACACGCTCGCCGGCAAACCGGCCGACCTCGGGCAGTACCGCGGCACGGTGAGCCTCGTGGTGAACGTCGCGAGCTACTGCGGGTACACGCCGCAGTACAAAGGGCTCGAGCAGCTCCATCGCGAGCTGAAGGGGAAGGGCTTCAACGTGCTCGGGTTTCCGAGCAACGACTTCGGCGAGCAGGAGCCCGGCAGCGCGCAGGAAATCGCCGAGTTCTGCCGCCTCACCTACGACGTCACCTTTCCGATGTTCGAGAAGGTGATCACGCGCAACGGTCCGGGTCAGTCGCCCGTCTACGTCTTTCTCGGACGATCGGGGCGACTGCCGGCGTGGAACTTCAGCAAGTACGTGATCGATCGGCAGGGGCGCGTCGTCGCGTTCTTTCCGAGCGACGTGACGCCCGAAGACCCGAAGCTCCGCGCCGCGATCTCGCGCGCGCTCGCGAACTGAGGAGATACCCTGACACCCGATGTTCGGGTTCAGCCTGCCTGGGCCACCGATGCGTCGGGCCAGCGCACCTGCCGCTCGCCCGACGCCACACGCTGCACGATCGCGTGCAGGTCGGTGAACGGACACGGCTCGGCGACAATCGCGGCGCAGCCGGCGAGCAGGTAGCGGTCGGCCAGCGCCGCGTGCTCCGGCGCGATGAGCGCCACGACCGGCGAGCCGGTCGCCACCAGGCGCACGCAGTCGTCCCACGTCGCCGCTCCCGTGCGCACGATGACGGCGCCCGCCTGAAACTGCCGCAGCAGGTGCACCGCGGTGTCGATTGACTCAACGGGAACTGGAAGGAATTGCGCCGCGCGCAGACGCGCGATCCGCGAACGATCCTCGCTGCGGCCCTTCTCGGGCTGAATCCAGATGAGGGATCGATTCATGGGTCGTTCCCGGGGGGAGCCGCCGCGGGATCAAGACTCTATCACTCCCTGTTCCCATGCAGCCAGGTGGTTTCTGCGATCGTGTGCAGCGTGCGAGTAAGATTTGTGGCGGGCATGAAGAGGAACCCATGATGCGGTATCGCGCGATTGTCGTTGCGTTCGTCGTGCAGCTCGCGGCGGGTGCCGCGGCCACGGCGCAGGCCCCAACGTCGGCGCCGGCCACGCTCTTCGAAGGCGCGCTGCTCATCGCGGGAGACGGACGCGCGCCGGTGGCCAACGCGGCGTTCCTCGTCGAGCAGGGCACGATTCGCCGTGTGGGCCGGCGCGGCGAGATTCAGCTGCCGGCAGGCGGCGTGCGCGTGGATCTCTCGGGAAGAGTCGTCATGCCCGCGCTCGTCAACACGCACGGCCATCCCGGCTTTCAGAAAGGGCTCACCTTCAGCCGCGACACCTACACGCGCGAGAACGTGCTCGACGATCTCTACCGCGCCGCGTACTTCGGCGTCGGGGTCGTGATGGCGCAGGGGATCGATCCCGGGGAGATCGTCTACGAGATCCGCCGCGATCAGGCGCTGGGCGTCGTCGGCGGCGCCAGGCTGTTGACGGCGGGACGCGGCATCGGCGCACCGAATGCCGGTCCTGGGGCGGCTCCCTTCCAGGGCGTGGCGTACGAAGTGACCACGCCGGAGCAGGGGCGCGCAGCGGTCCGAGAGCTGGCCGCGAAGAAGGTGGATCTGGTGAAGATCTGGGTCGACGACCGCGGCGGCCGCGCGCCGCGGCTCGCGCCGCCGGTGTATCGCGCGATCATCGACGAGTCGCACCGCCATGGCCTGAAGGTCAGCGCGCACGTTTTCTACCACGACGATGCGGTCGACCTCGTCGACGCCGGGATCGACGGATTCGCGCATCTCGTCCGCGATCGTGAAATGGACGACGCCCTCGTTGTCGCGATCGTGCGACGGGGTGTGTACGTGATGCCCAACCTGAGCGGCACCGAGCGGGCCACCTACGCGGGGCTGCCGCCCTGGTTCGACGAGCCGGGCCTGGCCGCACTCGTGCGTGACACCATTCCCGTGCCCATCGTCGAGCGCATGCGCGCGTCGTTCACGTCGCGCGAGCCGGCCGCGGCGTCGGCGGCGCGCGAACGCTACGCCGTGCTGCAGCGAAGCCTGCGGAAGCTCAATGCTGCGGGCGCGCGCATCATCCTGGGATCGGATACCGGGCTCGAGGATCACCTCTTCGGCCACGCCGAGCAGCGCGAGCTCGAGGCGATGGGCGGGGCCGGCATGACGCCGGCACAGGTGATCGTGGCGGCGACGAGCCGCGCGGCCGAGTACCTGGGGCTCGGCGACACGGGTGCGGTCGTGGCCGGCCGGCGCGCCGATTTCCTCGTGCTCGCCGCCAACCCGCTCGACGACATCCGCAACACACGCCGGATCGAGGCGGTCTATCTGAGCGGACGCCCGATGGATCGCGCCGCCGTCCGCGCGCGCCTCAATGGCACCCACTGATTACGCGTTCGAGATGGCCGCCTCCGCCGTACGCTTGGGACGGTCCGCCGAAGCGGACCGTCCGGCCAGCGCTGGTTTTGTCGGGTCGCTACGCGACCCGACCTGCGCATCGTCGCGCGCCATCTCGTGCGCGTCGTCGAGGATCCTTCGGACGACGAGGCACGCGCGCAGATGCTGCTCGCGGCGTCGTACGCGGGGGTTGGCTTCGGCAACGCCGGCGTTCACCTGCCGCACGGCATCTCGGTCGTCCTCAACGCGCCCGCCGTCTTCCGCTTCATGGCGTCAGCCAATCCCGAGCGGCACCTGCAGGCGGCCGATGCGCTCGGAGCCGACGTGTCGCGCGCGCGTCCGGACGACGGGGGACGCATCCTTGCCGATCGGATCACGTGGTTCATCGAGCGCCTGAAGCTGCCGAACGGGCTGCGCGCGATCGGCTACTCGTCGGCAGACGTGCCGGCGCTCGTGGAGGGCACGCTGCCGCAGCACCGCGTCACGAAGCTCTCGCCGCGGCCCGCCGGTCCCGACGAGCTCGCGGCGCTGTTCGAAGAGGCGATGGCTGCCTATTGAATGCGCGTGAGCTGCCCGCGCGCGAAGCCGCCCGGGTTGAGCGGCGAGTGCACGTTGAAGTACCACCCCGCCGGGTTGTTCGCGATCGCCTGAACGTTCGCCGCATCAACGGGAATCCCGGACACGCGGAACTCGCCCGTGCCGCTTTCGGTCATGAACGGAACGGCGGCGGTCAGTCCGGTGCTGATCAAAGCGGGTCCCGTCGTGCCTGCCCCGCCCGGATGGATGTGCGCGCCGACAACGCGGAGGTTCCCCGGGAAGCCGCTCACCTGGAAGTACATGTCCGCGGTGCCGCCGGTGATCGCACCCGCCGCGTCGCGCGTCACCAGGATGGTGATCTGCGCGGCGCCCGTACCGCGCGACTCGTCGTTGGTGACGGGCGGGACTTCGTTGGCCGGATTCAGGCTCGCCGTGAAGACGAGCGGAAGGCCGGACGGCGACGTCGCGCCGTTGTCGTCACACGCGGTGGCCACGATCGCCGCCGCAAGCAGGAACGGAATCGAGCGCTGCATGGTGGGTCCATTCTAGGTCACCATGCAGCGCGGCACAGCTCGACTGTGGCTACTTCAGCTCGCGGATCTGGACGTTGCGGAATCGGACGACGCCGAGACCCGCCTGCAGCGCGAACGGGCCGCGCGCATGTTTGGTGTCCTCGACGTCGACCGTCGTCTCGCCGTTCAGCCGGATGATCAGCCGCGGGCCCTTGGCGGTGATTTGGTACGTGTTCCACTTGTTGCCGGTGTTGATAGTCATGTTTCGCGGCGGTGCGACATCGACGACGGCGCCTGTCCGGAATTTCGGATCCGGTCGCGTGTCGTAGATGTTCACCTCATAGCAGGTCTGTGCGCCCACCTTGTTCGGGTCCGCGCAGCGGATGAAGATGCCGCTGTTGGCGTCGGGCGACACCCAGAACTCCGCGCGGATCTCGAAATTCTCGTACGAGTCTTTCGACAGCAGGAATCCGTTGCCGTTGGTGGACCAGAGCTCGCCGTTGACCGTCTTCCAGTCGACCTTGCCGACCGGGGTCCAGTTGCTCATGCTCATCAGGTTCTTCCAGCCGCCGCCCTCCTGGCCGGAGACGGTGGGCGCGAGCACCACGCTGCCGACGAGCAGTGTCAGAGCAAGCACACATGTACGCTTCATGATGGGTCCTCGCTTTCGGGGCTTCCTTATACCACGCCCTTCCACCCCATCGCGCAGGCGTACGCGATAGGGGCCCAGGCCTTGACCTTTTCCGGCCTCTGGGGGCACAGTGTTGGGACTCACTCCTGAGATGAGCATCGTCTTTCCCGCCAATCGCGACGAGAAACGAAGAGGGGATGACCGGCGCTCGGGCCAGGACCGCCGCCGAATCAATCTCGGTCCGCCCACGCCACCCGGGATCGAACGGCGCAGGGGCCAGCGGCGGAGCGGCCGCGACCGCCGCAGGGACGGATGATCTGGGGTACGCTAGGGCACCCGAGCGCGCAACGTCCGCGTGCCGGGAGCCCGCTGATATGCGTGACCTGTTGCCGCGCGGCCTGATCTGTCTCGTCCTGGCCCTCAGCCTGTCGGCATGCTCGCGCGGCGAGAGCGGTGCCAGCGAACCGCCAGGCGAGTTCTACCGCGGCAAGACCGTCAGCATCATCGTGGGGTCCGGAGCCGGCGGCGGCTTCGACACGACGGCGCGCCTCGTGGCGCGGCACATCGGCCGCCACATTCCAGGCAACCCTACCGTCATCGTCGTCAACATGCCGGGCGGCGGCGGTCTCGTCGCGGCCAACCACGTCTACAGCGCAGCGCCAAAGGACGGCACGGTGATCGGCCTGTTCCACGAGGCGCAGGTGATGAACCAGCTGACCGGCGGCGAGGGCGTTGCGTTCGACCTCCGCCACTTCAACTGGCTCGGCAGCTCCTACGACGACCCGAACGTCTGCATCGTGCGCAGCGACGCGCCGGCGCCGGCGTTCAAGGAAATGATCGGCCGCGGCATGCCGATCGCGGTGGGCGGTACCGGGCCCGGCTCGAACACGTACGACGCCCCGCGCGTGCTGGCGGCGGCCACCGGCGCGAACCTCAAGGCGGTGTCCGGGTATCCCACGACCAACGACGTGCGTATCGGCGTCGAGCGCGGAGAGATCCACGGCATGTGCCTCGGCTGGGAGTCGGTGAAGTCGGCATCGGGAGAGTGGCTCGCCGACGGCTACGCGAAGGTCTTCGTGCAGAACGGGACGACACGTCATCCCGATCTGTCGGACGTGCCGCTGGCGATGGAGTTCGCGAAGGACGAGACGAGCCGCACGCTGCTGCGGCTGGTCGATGCGCCCGGCGCGATGGCCAAGCCGTTCACGCTGCCGCCCGGCGTCGATTCCGCGCGCGTCGAGATCATGCGCCAGGCCCTGGCGGCGACCTATCGCGACGCGGCCTTCCTGGACGAAGCGCGCACGATGAAGCTCCAGTTCCAGCCGAAGGACGCGGCCCAGATCCAGGAGATCCTGAACGACGTGCTCGCCACGCCGCCCGACGTGGCGGCCAAGTACCGCGAGATCATTCAGCCCTGATGGCCCGCCCCGCACCTGCCAGAGCTCCAGCACCGCAGCCCGCGCCGTCGAGAGGTGACCTGCGCACCTGGCTGGCGCGCGTGGAGGAACTGGACGAGCTGCAGCACGTCTCCGGCGCCCACTGGGATCTGGAGATCGGCACGATTTCGGAGATCAACTACCGGCGTAAGCCGCCCGCGGCGCTCCTCTTCGACGACATCGTCGGATATCCCCACGGATATCGCGTGCTGACGGGCGCCGTCAGCAACGCGCATCGGATGGCGTTGACCCTCGGCCTCGATCCACGTCTCGATACGGCGGGCCTCGTGCAGGCGCTGCGCGGCAAGCCGCTCGAGTGGGAGCGCCACGCGCCGCAGTTCGAGCCGCAGGTCGTGACCTCCGGTCCTGTGCTCGAGAATGTGGTGCACGGAGGCGACGTCGATCTGACGCGCTTTCCGGCGCCGCGCTGGCACGAGCACGACGGCGGCCGCTACATCGGGACGGGCGTCGCCGTGGTGACGAGCGACCCCGACACCGGACGCATCAACGTCGGCGCCTACCGGATGATGATTCAGGAGGACGGCCGGTCCGCGACGATCAACGCCGAGGCGGGCAAGCAGGGCCGTGCGCAGTACGACCGCTGGTTTGCCAAAGAAGGCCGGGCGCCCGTGCTCGCCTCGTTCGGCCACGACCCGCTGCTGCTGATGGTGGCTGGCACGGAAGTGCCGAACACGATCAACGAGTATGCTTACGCGGGCGCGATGGTCGGCGAGAAGCTCCGCGTGGTGCGCGGCGAGGTCACGGGTCTGCCGATGCCGGCCGCCGCCGAGATCGTCGTTGAAGGCTGGATTCGGCCCGATCGTCTGCTGCGCGAAGGGCCGTTCGGCGAGTGGACCGGGTACTACGCGGGCTCGCCGCGGCCGGTGCCCGCGATGGACATCGAGCGGCTGTACTTCCGCAACAATCCGATCATGCTGGGCACGCCGCCGGGGAAGCCGCCGAACGACTACTCGTACATGCGGGCGCTGCTCAAGTCGGCGATGATCCAGGACGATCTCGTCAAGATCGGCGTGCGCGACGTCCGCGGCGTGTGGGCGCACGAGGCCTGCGGCGGGCGGCTGCTCGTCGTGGTCTCGATCACGCAGCGGTTCTGCGGCCACTCGCGCCAGGCCGGCTACCTGACGGCGCAGTGCCCCTCGGCCGCCTACATGAACCGCTTCGTCGTCGTGGTCGACGACGACGTGGATCCGATGAATCTCGAGGAAGTGATGTGGGCGGTGAGCACGCGGTGCGATCCGTCCGAGGACATCGAGATTCTCCGCAAGACGTGGGGGAGCCGGGTGGATCCGATGCTCGACGACCCTACGGCTCCGTACAACACGCGCGCGGTGATCGACGCGTGCCGCCCCTTCGAGAAGCGCGACACCTTTCCGCCGGTGGCCCAGTCGAGCCCGAAGCGCGTGCGCGAGACCGTCGCCAAGTGGAAGGCGCTCTTCGCGGATCCACGCTTCCCGCTCCCCGACACGGTGATCCCCTCCGCCGCGGTGGACGAGAAAGACTGACGGGCGCGCGCGGTGGACGTGTTCTTCTCCGCCCTCCTGCAGGTGCTGGCGCCGCACACGTTCGGCATCATGCTCGTCGGAATCGGCGTCGGCCTGCTGGTCGGCATCCTTCCCGGGCTCGGCGGCGCCGCCACGCTCGCGATGATGCTGCCGTTCGTCTATCCGATGGACGCCATCTCCGCCTTTGCGTTCCTCCTCGGCATGCACGCGGTGACGGCGACGACGGGCGACATCACCTCCGTGCTGTTCGGCATTCCTGGCGAAGCGACGTCGGCCGCCACCGTGCTCGACGGCTACCCGATGACGCGGCGCGGCGAGGGGGGACGCGCGCTCGGCGCGGTGCTGTTCAGCTCGTTGGTGGGCGCGCTGGTCGGTGCGGCGGTGCTCGCGATCTCGGTGCCGGTGATCCGGCCGGTTGTTCTGCAGCTCGGCCCGCCCGAATTCCTGATGCTCACGGTGCTCGGCCTGAGCTTCATCGTGTCGCTCGCCGGGCGCAACCTGCTCAAGGGTTTCATCATGGCGGCGTTCGGTTTTCTGCTCGCCATGGTGGGCCTCGATCCGCAGAGCAGCATTCAGCGCTTCACGTTCGGTCAGCTCTATCTGTGGGAAGGCATCAACGTCGTACCGGTCGTCGTCGGGCTCTTTGGCGGGGCCGAGGTGCTGCAGTTGATGATGACGCGGCAGAGCATCGCCGCACGGCGCGGCGACGAGCGGCTCGCGCGCGTGTGGCAGGGCGTGCGCGACACGCTCGACCACTGGTGGCTGACGCTCCGCGCGAGCGCGATCGGGCTCGGTATCGGCGTTATCCCCGGCATGGGGGGCGCCGTCTCGCAGTTCATCGCGTACGCGCACGCGCAGCATACGTCGCGGCAGCCCGAGACGTTCGGACGGGGGAACGTCGAGGGCGTGATCGCAACCGGCGCCGTGAACAACTCGCGCGAGGGCGGCAATCTGATCCCCACGGTGGCGTTCGGCATTCCGGGCAGCATCTCGATGGCGATCCTGCTGAGCGTGTTCCTGTTGAAGGGGCTCGTGCCGGGTCCGGCAATGCTGACGAAGAACCTCGACGTCACCTACGCGATGGTGTGGATCATCGTGCTGTCGAACATCATTGCGGTGGCGGTGTCGTTCCTGTTTCTCAATCAGCTCGTGCGGCTGACGTACGTACGAGCCGTGCTGCTGGTGCCGTTTCTGATGGTGCTGACCGCGTTCGGCGCCTACACCGCGCACAACAGCTTCGCCGACATCCTGCTGATGCTGGGCGCGACGGTCGTCGGCGTGGCGGCCATCCGATGGGACTGGCCGCGCGCGCCGCTCCTGCTGGCGCTCGTCCTCGGCGACATCGCGGAACGGTACTTGTTTCTGTCGTATTCACTCTACGAGTGGCGATGGCTGGCGCGTCCGCTCGTCATCGCGTTTGCGGTGGTGACGGTGGCCGGTCTCGTGTGGCCGCTCGTGCGCGGGCGCCGGCACGCGACGGCACCGACCGTGCCGCGCGCGGACGTGCCGATCACGATCGGGTTCCTGCTCGTGGCTGTCTGGGTGCTGTATCAGGCAAGCGGGTGGCCCTTCCGGACGGCAGTGTTTCCGCTCGCGACCGGCGGTTTGCTCCTGGCGTTCGCGATGGCGAAGCTGTGTGCGCACCCTCGCGTACGGAGGGCGGGTCCGCTCAGCGAAGGGAGCGGGGGGCACGTAGGGCGGGGCTCGCGCCCTTTGAGCGAAGAGACGGGGCGCAGCCCCGCCGACGAGATCGATCTCCCGGACGTCTTCGCGACCGCCTCGCGCCGGGAGTGGCTCTCCGCGCTCGCCTGGATGGCCGCCTTCTTCCTCCTCCTGTGGCTCGTCGGCGCGCTCGTGGCCGTACCGCTGTTCGCGCTGGTCTATCTGCTGACGGCCGCGCGCGGCTCGTTCGTGCTCGCCGGCACGTATGCGTTTGCGTCGTGGCTCTTCATCTACGCTCTGTTCGATCTCGCGCTGCGGGTGCCGCTCCCTCAGGGGGCCCTGTTCTCGTGACCAAGCATCCAATCCGTCTACGCGTGAACGGCGAAGCGGTCGACGGAGAAGTCGAGGCACGCACCCTGCTCGTGCACTTTCTGCGCGAGCAGCTCGGGCTCACCGGCACGCACGTCGGCTGCGTCGTCGGCGAATGCGGCGCGTGTTCCGTGCTCGTTGACGGCGCGCTCGTGAAATCGTGTCTGATGCTCGCGGTGCAGGCCGACGGCTGCGCCGTGACGACCATCGAGGGCCTCAGCACATCAGCCACTTCAGGCACCCCAGGCCCCCCAGGCACTCTGCATCCAGTCCAGGAAGCCTTCATCAATCGCTTCGCGCTGCAGTGCGGATTCTGCACGCCCGGGTTTGTGATGGCCGCCCACGCGCTGCTGACCCGCAATCCCGATCCGACCGACGAGCAGATCCGGCAGGAGCTGTCGAGCAATCTGTGCATGTGCACGGGATACGTGCAGATCGTCGAGGCGGTGAAGGAAGCGGCCGCCCGGCTGCGCGGGAAGGACGCTGCCCGATGACGCGCTACATCGGCACCAGCGTCCGCAGCAAGGAGGCGCCGCGGCACGTGACGGGCCGCGGACGCTACGTCGACGACCTGACGCTGCCGCGCCTGCTGCACGCGTGCATCCTGCGGAGCCCGTACGCGCACGCACGGATTGTCCGCGTCGACCTCACCCGCGCGGCCGAACATGCGGGCGTCAAAGCCGTGATCACGCCCGCCGATGTGCAGCAGCTGTCGCGGCCGTTCAAGCCCGGGCGTTACGCCGCCGGGCTGCGCGTGCCGATTCCCGAGTACGCCTCCGCCGTCGACAAGGTGCGCTACGTGGGCGAGCCGGTCGCCATGGTGGCCGCCGACACGCGCGGGCGGGCAGAGGACGCGGTCGAACTGATCGACGTCGAGTACGACGCGCTGCCGGCGGTGGTGACGACCGCCGAAGCGGCTGCTCCGTCGGCGCCGCCGCTCTACGAGGCGCTTGGCAGCAACGTCGCCTGGCAGGGCCACGTCGCCTACGGCGACGTCGACGCCGCGTTCGCGCGCGCCGACCGCATCGTCCGCGAAAACCTCAAGATTCACCGCTACAGTTCCACCCCGCTCGAGCCGTTCGCGTGTCTCGCGCAGGCGACCGCCGACGGTATGACGATCTGGTGCAACTCGCAGTCGCCCGACGTCATCTACGAGGCGCTCGCCGAGGCTCTGGGGCTGGAGCGCGTCCGCGTGATCGTTCCCGACGTGGGCGGCGGCTTCGGCCAGAAGATTCATCTCATTCGCAAGTACGCGGTGCTCACGGCGCTCATGGCCGTGCGGACCGGCCGGCCGGTGAAATGGATTGAAGACCGCAGCGAGCACATGATGGCCGGCGGCCACTCGTGCGAACAGGAATTCGACGTCGAGGCAGCCGTCAAATCCGATGGGGAAGTGCTCGCGCTGAAGATCCGCGATACCGACGACGTGGGCGGGTCGGTCAGCACGCTGACGATCCACTTCACCAACAAGCTGAACAACCTGTTCAACACCTACAAGGTGCAGCACCTGCGGCTCGAAGGGCGATCGGTGCTCACGAACAAGTGCCCGGTCGTCCCGAACCGCGGCATCGGCAAGCCCGGCATGTGCTTCGTGTGGGAGCGGACGATGGACCGCGTCGCACAGGAGCTGGGGCTGGATCCGATCGAGGTGCGGCGGCGGAATCTCGTCGCGAAGGACCAGTTTCCGTACACGACGCCGAACGGGAACATCCACGGGAGCGGTGACTATCAGGCGCTGCTCGACAAGGTACTGGCGAATGTCGGGTACGACGAGGTGCGCCGGCGGCAACAAGAACAGCGAAGAGGCGGAGCTTCGCGGGGCCCCCATCGCGCACGCCTGCGCGATGGGGTGCAAGATCCGCCTTCGGGGCGCCTCCTCGGCATCGGCGTGGTGATCGGCGTCGAGCCGGGCGGCCGCAACGCCGCGCGCGATATGGCGATCTTCCCGCAGTCGAAGCAGGTGTTGGGCGCGGGCGGCGTCGAGGGGGCGACCGTCAAGATCGAGAAGAACGGGGCGGTCGTCTTCACGCTCGGCTCGCCGAGCTGCGGTCAGTCGCACGAGACGACGGCGGCGCAGATCGTCGCCGACGTGCTGGGCGTCTCGCCCGGGCGCGTTTCCCTTGCCGGTACGTTCGACACGGCGCTCTCACCCTGGGGCGTGTCGTCGGCCAACAGCGGCAACAACTTTCATCTCTACGACGTGGGCGCCGTGCACGGCGCGGCCACGCGCCTGCGCGAGAAGGTGCTCACGCTCGCGGCGCACCTGCTCGAGGCCGATCGCGAGTCGCTGCAGATCGACGACGGAATCGTGTACGGAGGGCGGGCCTCGCGAGCTGGAGGCGACGGCGTGGCGAGCAGGCCCGCCGACTCCAGCACCGCCGAGAGCATGTCTTTCGCCGAGCTCGGCACAATCGCCTACAGCAACCAGGCGCTCCTGCCGCCCGGCCTCGAGCCCGGTCTGGAGGCGACCTATTACCACAGTCATCCGCACGCAGACCCGTTGATGCTGCCCGACGCGCAGGGCCGCGTACGCGCGCAGTACACCTTCTCGTCGGCCGCGCACGCCGCCGTCGTCGACGTCGACGTCGACACCGGCCGCGTCCGCGTGGTCCGCTACGCGATCGTCAGCGACAACGGGACGCTCATCAATCCGTCAGTCGTGGACGGCCAGATCTACGGATCGGCCGCGCACGGCATCTCGGTGGCGCTCGGCGAAGGATTCGTCTACGGCGCGGACGGCCAGCTGCTGACGCTGACGCTGCTCGATTACGGCAAGTCGACGACGCTCGAGACGCCGCGAATCGAGGTGGAGCACTATCCGATTCCCGATCCGTTCACGACGCTCGGCCAGAAAGCGGCGGGGGAGGGGGCGGCTATTCCGTCGCCGGCCGCAATCGCCAGCGCCGTGGAGGACGCGCTCGCGCCCTTCGGCGTGAAGGTACGCCATCTGCCCCTTTCGCCCGAGCGCGTGTGGGAGTTGATAAATGGGGTCGGAGGTCATTTTTCGAGGACACTCACCGGGACGAATGGGAGTGTCCTCTAAAAATGACCTCCGACCCCAAATACCCGCCGCGTATTGTGCTCGAAGATCTGGACATACCTCTCGCCGGCAAGGTCCACCGCCCGGAAGCGGGCGTCGAGATCGAAGAGCGCCGGCATGACGCGCTCCTGCTCCGGGAGGCGCGGCGCCACTTTCAGGCGCGCCTCGCGGTAGCGCGGCGTGATGATGTGGTTGAAGACGTCGATTTTCACGGACAACTCCCAACTCCCAAGACGCCAACTCCTAACATTGGGAGTTGTGCCCCTCGACTTTGCTCGGGGCATCCCGAGGCCTGGTCGAGGGATGAAGTTGGGCGTTGGGAGTTTCGCAAGAGAGGGTAGAGAGTGTATCCCGCTGAGTTCGAGTATTTCGCCCCACGCACGGTCGACGAGGCGATCGATCTGCTGGCGCGCCACGGTGAGGACGCGAAGATCCTCGCCGGCGGCCAGAGCCTGCTGCCGATGATGAAACTGCGCATCGCCGGGCCGAAGTACCTCGTCGACGTCAATCGCATCGACGGCCTGGGCGGCCTGCGGCGCGAGGGTGACCGTCTGGTCATCGGCGCACTCTGCCGCCATGCCGACGTCGCCGCATCAGCGCTCGTCCGCGAGCACCTGCCGATCATGATGGACGCGGCGCGGCTGACCGCCGACGTCCAGGTGCGCAACCGCGGCACCGTTGCCGGAAGCCTCGCGCACGCCGACCCGGCCGGCGACTGGCCGGCCGCGCTGCTGGCGCTCGAGACCACCGTTCACATCGCCGGGCGCGGCGGCGCGCGGGCGGTGCCGCTCCAGGAGTTCATCGTCGACGCATACACGACCCAGCTCGCGGCGGCGGAAATGGTCGTCGCCGTCTCGATCGCCATTCCGTCGCGGCCGTCCGGCGGTGCGTACGTGAAGTTCGAGAAGCGGGCCGGCGACTTCGCCGTCGCGAGCCTCGGCGTGCAGCTCGGCCTGGACGGCGATCGGTGCCGGCGCGTGGCCGTCAGCCTGGGCGCGCTCGGGCCGACGGCGATTCGCGCGCGCGCGGCCGAGGACGCACTCGAGAGGCAGGCGCCTACTACGGACCGGCTGGACGAGGCGGCGCGTCTCGTGCGGGAGGCCGCGCAGCCGTTTGCCGATACGCGCGGATCGGTCGAGTACAAACGGCACCTCGCCGGCGTGTTGTTCCGCCGCGCGTTCGCGGCCGCGCTCGACCGCGCGCGGGGCCGACAGGTCGACATCATTCATCTATGAAAGGCATGTGGGGCGAGCCACGGCCCCCCACCGCGCAGGCGCGGTGGGGGGCCCGCCTTCCGGCTCGCCCGCGCGGACCTGAAAGGTCGGCGCCACGATCCGCACGAGGAGTTGATGCACCTTCAGGGACAGTTCACCGTCGCCGCACCCCAGGCCGAGGTCTATGCGTTCCTCACCGATCCCGCGAAGGTCAGCCGCCACATGCCCGACGTGAAGGACGTGGCGATCGAGGACGCGGATCACTTCACCATCACCGCGCGCGTCGGCGTGGCGCACATCAAGGGGACGATGGTCGTGAAGCT
>JACPCS010000141.1 GCA_016184455.1 Acidobacteriota bacterium | reverse complement strand
GACCGAAGCGACCATGACCGAGGTACGCGAGCCGAAGCCGGAGCCCGCGGCGGCGGCGCCGGAGGCGTACTGAGGGGTCAGGGGTCGGGAATCAGGAGACAAGGGGGAAGAAGGAAGAAGGCAAGAAGGCAGGAAGGGAGGCTGCCGATGCGGAACCATCGCTTGTTCGTTGGCTCCCGGTATGCCACGCCGCACTGAGGAACGATAAAGCCGCACGCCTGCACCAGCACGGCGCCCTCCTCGTGCTCGAGGAGGTGCCGACGCCGCGTCCCGGCCCGGGCGAGGTGCTCGTCCGGGTCGGCGGCGCCGCGCGCCTCAAAGTGCTGGAGAACTCCATCGCCCATCGTGTCGATGCGTCGAGGGCGAGCTGTCCGCGAAATACTTCCGGTTCGCGCCTGCCCTGGCGGCCACTGTATTCTGGACACAGATGTACACGACGGGTGCCACTCGCACCGACGCCGGGCGCGCGCAGGAGTACCTGCGCGCCATTTTCGAGCACACGTTCCAGTTCATCGGCCTGCTGGCGCCCGACGGCACCGTGATCGAAGCGAACCGCAGCGCGCTCGAATTCGCCGGCGTGGCGCGCGCGGAGGTGATCGGGCGCCCCTTCTGGGGCTGGCCAACATCGCCAGCCTGTCCGTCCGCTCGCTCGCCGACTGCTGCATCGTCGATCTCGTCGACGAGGCCGGCGATGTCCGGCGCATCAAGGTGTCGCACGCCGCGGGCGTCAGGCCGTGGTTCGCGGATGCGCTCGAACGGATGCCCTTGGATCGGCGGCGCCCGCATCTGGTCTGGCACGTGCTCGAGACCCGCCAGCCGATGATCGTCCAGGCTGTGGACGCCGCGTACGTCGAGTCCCTGGTGCAGCACGACGAGCACCGCCGCGCGCTGCGGGCGCTCGACATCCGATCGCTCATGGCGGTGCCGCTCGTCGCGCGCGGCCGACTCCTCGGCGCGCTCACGTTCGTCTCCTCGCGTGACGATCACCGGTACGGAGCCGACGACCTGCCGCTCGCGCGGGATCTGGCCGACCGTGCGGCGCTCGCCATCGAAAACGCGCGGCTCTACCGGACCGCGCGGGAGGCCATCGAGGCCCGCGACCACGTGCTGGGCGTCGTGGCGCACGACCTCCGGAATCCGCTGACGGCCATCTCGGCCACGGCCACTGTGCTGCGGCAGTACTTCCTGCCCGACAGCGCCGGCGCGGCCCGCGAGGCGCTCGACGGCATCGTGCAGGCATCGGAGCGGGCCACTCGCCTCGTGCAGGACCTCCTCGAGATCCGGCGCATCACTGCGGGACGCCTCGCCCTCACGCGCGCGCACGTCCCCGTCATCCCGCTCGTCGAGGAATGCGCCGCCGCGCACCGCGCGCTCGCCGCGGCCGCATCGCTTCATCTGGCCGTCGACACGGCGGACTCCGACGCCGTCGTCTGGGCCGACGGCCACCGCCTGCGGCAGGTATTCGACAATCTGATCGGCAACGCGGTGAAGTTCACGCCCGCGGGCGGCCGCGTGACGCTCGGCGCCGCCGCGCGCGGCGCGGAGGTCGTCTTCTGGGTGGCGGACACCGGTCCGGGCATCGAACCGGACGTGCTGCCGCGGCTGTTCGATCGGTTCTGGCAGGGCCGTGAGGGCGATCGCCGCGGCGCGGGACTCGGCCTGGCGATCGCCAAGGAAGTCGTTGACGCCCACGATGGCCGGATCTGGGCCGAGAGCCGGCCGGGCTCGGGCAGCACGTTCTACTTCAGTGTTCCGCTCGCGATTCAACCCGCCGCGTGAGCGCCGTTTCTATCGCCCCCCTCATGTTTGTGGTTCAATGAGGTCGTCGTTGATGCAGCTCCGCGCCTTCTGGAGAGCCGTGACCGTCGACCGCTCGGACTTCCTCGATCAGTTCCTGGCGCTGCTCCGCGCGCGGGGCGTTCGCTTCTGCGTGATTGGAGGACAAGCGGTCAATGCGTATGTCGATCCGGTCGTCAGCCTCGATCTCGATCTCGTCGTCACGCTGTCTGACCTGGCACAACTCGAGCCGGCGCTGACCGACCGTTTCACCCTCGAGCGCTTCCCGGACGGCCTGAACGTCTCCCTGGCCGGCAGCGACCTGCGCGTCCAGATTCAGACTGATCCCCGCTACGAGGAGTTCCTGGCGCACGCCCAGCTGCGCGACATTCTTGGCGTCCAGCTTCCCGTCGCGCGCGTCGAAGACGTCCTGCGCGGCAAGATCTGGGCTGCCTCCGATCCAAGCCGTCGGGGAAGCAAGCGTCAGAAGGATCTCGCCGACATCGCTCGTCTCCTGGAAGCCTACCCGCGACTCGGGCCGCTCGTCCCGGACGAGATCCGGCGGCGGCTACTGTAGGGCCGGTCAGCGCGCCGGCTGCAGCTTCAGGTACTTGCCGACCAGGATCGCGGCCGGATAGAGAATCTCCTCCTCCCTCTGCGCGTGGAGCTCGAGCTGCTCGACGAAGCGGACGACCTCCGGATGACGTTCGTCCCGGGCGGCACGTTCCAGGTCATTCAGTGCGACGACGATCGCCTCGTGCTCGTCGAGCATCCGGGCCAACTCGGTCTCGAGCCGATCGGTCATCGCGATCACAGTCTCCGCCTCGGCCGGCACGCGGCCTCCAGCCAGCGGACCGAGGAGCGCAAGCGGCGGCAGCGCGAACTCCTCCTCGCGCTCGAAGTGCCCGTGCAGGAGCGCCGCCACGTGCTGCGCCGCCTCTCCCGTCCGGCCCGGCACCTGTGTCGCCGCGGCCAGCTCGCGGTGCAGCTCCCGGTGCTCGATCTCGATCGAGCGCGGGATCTCGAGCCGCACCGCGGGCGCCGCGGCGGCGCGTGCATATTTCGGCGCCGCGATGACGACGCCAATGCAGACGATCACGCCAAACGCGAACACCACCGCCAGCAGCAGTTCGTCCTTCATGGCCGTCACCTCAGAACCGGTAGCCCAGGTTCACGCCAAAGACGCCGACGGTGTAGCTGTTGCCGCCGTCGAGCACGACGATCGCACGCGCGTCGGGCCGCAGCTCGAGGTGCGGCACCAGATTGAGACGCACGCCGCCGCCGAAGCTCAACGCCGGATCGGTGAAGCTGCGCGTGCCCCACGCGCCACTCGTCGGGACGACCACCGAGCCGAGCCGCCGCCCATAGAAGCCCGGCATCTGCCCGACGCCCCAGACACCGGCGCCGACGGCCGTGCAGTCGCCGTAGCCGTAGCCCATCCCGGGTCCGCGCATGTAGCCGGTGCCGGGTGACGGGCAGAACGCGCTGCCCGGACCGAACGGCGCCGCAATGGCACCCATGAGCCGCGCGTGCCCGAGATCGAACGCCGCGCGATAGAGCCCGCCGCCGCCAGCGGCGTACGGCACGACACGCCGTCCGAGCGGCAGCAGGTTCACGAGCACGTTGCCCGTCAGCGTGAACGCGTCGGCGCCGGCGCCGCGGCCCAGCCACGCGCCTTGGCCTTCAAGGGACCAGCGCTCGTTGATGTCGTACACCACTGTCGCGCCCGCGAGCGGACCGGCCGTGGACCTGGTCGCCGCACTGCCGCCGAGGAACGCAATCGTGCCTCCCGGTCCCGCGGTCTCCGGCGTTTGCGCCAGTGCCGCAGCGGGTAGCAGCGCCACCGCAGCCAACACGAGAATTCGTATGACGAGCATGTTGCTTCTCCTGGCGGGACTGCGAGCAAGGCTCATGCTCATCGACGAGGTCGCGACGTGCCGTGCAAAACGGTGGATTCGGTCTCCCCGGCCGTGCACGTCGGGGCAAATGCGCGACGCGACGGTAAATATTCCTCGTGGGCCGGCAGGGTCGCGGCGCGCCTCCCGGCCGCGCGCGCTCTCGGCGAGGTACGTGACGTGCACCATTGCCACGACCGGGTGCGCCGGCCGCTGCTCTCGTACTTCGCCTTGAGCTGCGCGATCTCGTGGACGTTCTGGCTGCCCCGCGAATCGCGAGCGAACAGCGGTGGATCGACGCCGTGGTGCCGGAGTGGTGGCATTACACCGGCGCCGCCGGGCCGATCGCCGCGGCGCTCGTTGTGGCCGCGCGAACCGACGGACGGGCAGGCCTGCGCACCCTGTTCGATCAGTTCCGCCCGAGGCGCGCGCTCGCTGGCTGGCTGCTCTTCCCGGCCGCGAGCCCTGTGGTGTTGTTGCGTCGCGATCGTGGCATGACCCGTCGGGGCGCGTGACACAATGTTCGGCCTACGAGACGGCCGACTCTCTCACACGCGCACCGTCGCGCACCGCGTCGCTCGGATGGATGACGACGCGCACGCCCTCGGCGAGACCGGTCAGCACCTCCGCGTCGCGGCCGTTCTGCCGCCCGAGCTCCACCGGCGTACGGCGCGCGCGGCCCCCCTCGAAGACGAAGACCGCCCACTCGTCGCCGTCACGAATGAGCGCGCTCGTCGGCACCTTGAGCACGTCGGCGGCCTCCCACACCACGATGCGAACGTCGACGCGGTAGGCGTCGCCGAGCGCGACGTCCTCGCCGCCGCCCGCCCTCGGCACGCCGAGTGCGGAGACCTTCGTGAAGCCGGACGGCTCGATGCGACGCACCACCGCATCGAAGGGCGGCGCGTCGCTGCCCGGCTCGACGAGCGCGCGAGATCGGCCATCGCGGCAATCGCCGCGTTGTGCGTGATCACCGTCGTGGCGGTTCCGAGCTCACGGTTGACGCGCTCGAGCGCCTCGAGCACGAGCACACCGGTGCTGATGTCGAGCGCGCCGGTCGGCTCGTCGCAGAGGAGCACCTCGGGCCGCTTGGCAATCGCACGCGCGATGGCGACGCGCTGCTGCTCGCCGCCGGAGAGCTGCGCCGGAAAGTGATCGAGCCGGTGCTCGAGGCCGACCAGCGCGAGCGCCTCGTCCGGCCGCATCGGGTGCTCCACGATCTCGGTGACGAGCGCGACGTTCTCGAGCGCGGTGAGGCTGGGAATCAGGTTGTAGAACTGAAAGACGAAGCCGACGTGGTCGCGGCGGTAGACCGTCAGCGCCGCGTCGCCGGCGGCGGTCAGATTGTGGTCGCGATAGAGGACCTCACCCGACGTCGGCACGTCGAGTCCCCCGAGGATATTGAGGAGGGTCGACTTGCCGGAGCCCGAGGGTCCGAGCAGCACGACGAACTCGCCGGCGAAGAGGTCGAAGTCGACACCCCGCAGCGCCTCCACTCTGACCTCCCCCATCTCGTAGACCTTGCGCACCGCGCGGGCGGTGAAGATCGGCTCCGGGACGGCGGCGCGGATGGCAGAGACGGCGGAGACGGCGGGCACATCCAGGGACCGCAACACATTCCATGCCGTGCCGACGGCGGCCCGCGTGGCGGGCCCGCGCCGGGCGTGCGCGGCTCAGATGCGTGATTCTTCACGCGCTGCGGAATAGTGCGGTTCCTGAATCTGGGGCTCGAGGCGGATCGGCGTCGAGAGCGACGAGGACACGAGGCACGCCTTCTTGGCTTTCTCGAGCATCGCGAGCACCCGCGCGCGATCGGTGCCGGCGGGAACGGTCAGGCTGGGGCGCAGGACGATCTCCGTGAACCGCGTGGCGCCCTCCTGCCGATCCACCGTGCCTGCGGCCCGCACTTCCAGGTGCGTGAACGGCACCTTCGACAGCCGCGACACCGCGCGCAGCGTGAACAGGAAGCACCCCTGCACCGAGGCGAGCAGCAGCTCTTCAGGACTCCACGCGTCGCCCGGGCCGTCGTACTGAACCGGTTCCGCCATGCGCAGCGGCGGAAGGCCGGCGGCACGCACCTCGGCGTGGCCGGAGGGGCCTCCCGTCAGCTCGGTGTCGTACTGATGGGGCAGCTCTTTCACTGGCCCCTCATCATGCCACGGCCGCCCATCATGCCGCCCCCCATCATCTGCTCGTGCATCTGGCCCATGTGCTGATGCATCGCCTTCTGCTGCCGCGCGAGCTCGGCGGCGACGGCGGCCACGGCATCGACCTTCGCGCCCCCCGACGCCGCGTTCATCTGCGTGACGAGCGCGTCGAGCTTCGCATCGTCGGCCTTCATCTGGGCCATCATCTGCTTCATCTGCGCCATTATCTGTTCGTGCATCTTCATCATGTCGGGAGCAGCCGGCGTCGGCTGCTGGGCGAAGCCCCACATCGTCAAGACGCCCACGACGAGCCCCGTCATGATTGTCACCCGCATGCGCATGAGTCCTCCTCTGCCATTGGCGATTTGCGATTAGGCCATCTCGACCTCATCCTCCATGAGGTCGTACCGCGCCCGTATGGCGCCTGCAATCTCCGGGAGCACATCGGCGTCCGGCGCCCCCTTGAGGCGCTGCTCGTGCCGGCGAAGCTGATCGGCAAGCGCGCGGTCGCCGAACACTTCCGCGATCCAGCGCGAGAAGTCGCCGCGCCGCACGTACGGCGCCAGCGCGGCGGGCGAGGCGTGCTCGACGGCCGCGACGAACTGCCGGAGCGTCCGGGCGCGCACGGGCGGCCCCCCGTTGCCCGCAAACTCGAACGCCCGCGCCTCGGTCACCGGCACGTCGACGTACTTCTGCCGGTGCCGCACGTGCACCGTCAGCCGCTGGCCGATGTTGAACATCTTCAGCTCGCCGCCCGCTTCTTCGGTGATCGGCAGCGCGAACGCCTGTCCGACGGTGAGGTGCGCCAGCGCCGACCAGCGCGCCCGCGCGTCCTCCACCGCCTGGCACGCGGCGCACCGCTGACACAGCGCGTCGATCTCGGCCGGGTTCGACTCGCAGGTCACCAGCATCACTTCGGTCGCCGCGAGCAGCTCCGGCGGCAGCCGTGAGGCACAGTAGGTGACCACCAGATAGCCGTTGGCATCGAGGTCGAGGAGATGCCTCGCGCCGGCGTCGTGCAGGAAGTAATGCGCCTCGTCGACGAGGATGCGGTGCGGCAGCCCGGTACGCCGACGCATCACGTTGAGCGCCGGCAGCGCGCTCCGGATGTAGTCGATCTTCGCGTCGTGCGGCACGTGCGACAGGTCGATGACGACGCTGCGATCGGGATAGCGGAGCGCCCGCAGCAGATCGCGCGGCGCCGGGGGCGGATCCTCGCCGCCGAGCACCGTGACGCCGGGGAGCTCTTCGAGCGACCGGTAATCCCCTTCCGGGTCGAGCACGCACATCGAATATCCATGCAGGATCAGCTGCTCGGCGAGCAGGCCCGCGAGCCACGACTTCCCCGATCGAGCGTCGCCGGCAATCAGCACGTTGCGACCGCGTACGGCGAGCGAGAACTCGGTGCCGTCTTCCGTGTAGCCGAGGCGCAGCCGCCGCCGCGCCTTCGGCACCGGCGGGATGCGGCCGGACGCGGCCAGCGTCCGGACGTACTCGGCGACGGCCGACGGGCCGTGGCCGGGCAGCGTCACGTCGGCGGTCTTTCGCAGCGCGGGGCTTCCCCACTCCACCGCGACGCCCACCTCGGCGAGCTGCAGGAGTGCGTGGTCGTTCTCGGCATCGCCGATGGCGACGGCGTTGCGCGGCGACAGGCGGAGCACGGTGAGCGCCCGCTGGAGCCCGGTCGCCTTGCTCACCCCCTGCGGCAGAATCATCAGCCGGCCGCGGTTGAACAGCAGCACGAGCGGCAGCTCCTGCTCGCGAATCACCTCCAGGACGCGCGGCGCCTCCTCCGCGGCCGTGTCGATGAGGCTGTACCCGGCCGTCGCCGGAATGCGGCGGCGCCGCAGCTCGCTCACGAGCGTCTCGGGCACCCCGGGGGCCAGAGCCGACGTATGGCCGCTGTCGGGGAAATGGATGACCGCACCGTTTTCGGCGACGACCGCGTCGACGAAGTGCAGGTCGCCGGCCGCGCGGCGCAGGTCGTCGAGAATGCGCCCGGTCACGAGCATCACGATGATCCCGCGCGTGCGTGCGTCGGCAATCGCCGCACGCACCGCGGGATCCGGAGCGTCGCGCTGGGAGATGGTGCCGTCGTAATCCAGCGCGACGATCGACAGCTTCATGCCATTACTGCAGCTTGAACGAGACCACCACCGTCAGGATGAACTTCTCCGGCCGGCCGTTCAGGATCACCGGCGAATAGCGCCACTGCTTCACCGCCTCCAGCGCAGGCGGGTCGAAGATGCCCGCCGACCGCAGCACCTTCACGCTCTCGACCCTGCCGGTCTCGTCGACGATGGCCTCGAGAATCACCATGCCTTCGATCTGCGAGGCGAGGCCGAGCAGCGGGTATTCGGGCGCCACGCGATGCACCAGCTGTGGCTCCTTGATTTGGCCGCCGATGCGAACCGGCGCGCGCGGCGGCGGGGGCGGCGGAGGAGGAGGCGGCGGCGGGGGCGGCGGTGCTTCCGGCAGCAGGCCACCGATGACGCCCCCCGGCACACCACCCTCCACGCCGGCAAAGACTTCGCGCTCGACCGGCGGCGGCTCGGCGGCAATCTGCTTCGGCTCCTCCACGGGCGCCGCGTTGCCGACGGTGGGCACGGGCTGGTCCGGCGGACGCGTCGCTTCCGGCGGCGGCGGCGCCGGCGGGGGCGGCGGGGGGGGCGGCGGCGGCGCCGCGACGAAGGCCATCATCATCTCGGCCTTCGGAATCGGCGCCGCGATGAAAAGGACCGTGCTGAGGAACACCACGGCGACGACTGCCGTGTGCGCCACCATCGAAATGAACAGTGGCCCACCCGTGTGGTGCGGCCCGTGCTTCACCTGTCCCGTGATCAGATCGAACATGACCTCCCCCGCACGAACGCGCGATCGGCCGCGGCTCCCACCGTTACGCGCGCCGCTCGCGCGGATGACCGGGCAGCTCGTTCGACGTTCGGCTCTGATGGACCTCGTCGAGCAGACACATTCCGGCCAGCCCGGTGATGGCCGGCACCATGCCGACCATCATGAGGACGAGTCCCGTGAGCGACGGGTGCATGCCGCCATAGACGACGAGCGACAGGCCGGCGCCCACTCGCAACACGCGCCCGAGCGTCGATCGCAGGAACTTCGAAGACCACATTCGGGACGCTCCTCGCAGCACGGCAGTGCAAGGCCGCGGCCACGGGACGGCCGTCCCGGATCGGCATCGGCGAGCGCGCGTCGACCTCGATGTGCCGGCGCGCGCGCCGGCAGCGAGCGGAATCTTCGAGGCCTCTGGGAAATTTCCAGCGGATCGACCGCGGGCTAGTGCGTGGTGGCGGAGGAGCTGCCGTCGTGCGCGCTGTGGGCCTCGCGCAGCAGCCGGTCGAGCGCGTGCATGTCGAACGGTTTGTCGACCACGTCGTACGCACCGAGCTCCCGCGCATGGCGCGCAAGCTCCGGCGAACCGTACGCCGTCATCATCACGACAGCGCTTTCGGGGCGCAGGCGCCGGATGCGGGCCAGCAGCTCCAGATCGCTCGAATCGGGCAGCCGCAGGTCGAGCAGCACGACGTCGATCGGCTGAGGCACGTCGTGCAGGGCGTCGACGGCCGTGGCGGCACTGGTCGCTTCGATGACCGAGTGACCCTGCTGGGCCAACGTCTCGGCGATCGACCAGCGAATCAGGGCTTCGTCTTCGACAACGAGCACGCGCAGCGGGGACTCACTCATGGATGCCTGCTCAAGGGGTCTGACCGACGTCGGCGTGAAGATGCGGTCGCGAATATCTGTCGGAATCCCGGGCCCGGTGTCGGCGACCCGTACGTCACACCGGCCGTTCTTGGTCTGGAGCGAGATCTGGACGCGGCCGCGGCCGTGCATCGCCTGCGCGCTGTTGATGAGCAGATTCTGAAAGACGATCTTCAACAGCTCCGGATCGACCAGCACCGGCGGCGCCGTTCCCGAGACATCGATCTCGATGCCGCTGACGGCGGGGTCCGCGCGCAGGAGATCGAGGGTATTCGCCAGCACGGAGGAGACCTCGACCGGAACGGGGCGCGGCCGCGGCGGGCGCGCGAAGAGCAGCAGGTCCTGAATCAGGCCGCTCAACGCATCAATCCGGGTCACGATCTCGCCCGTGACGGCCGCCTCGCGGCTGCCCGCCGGCAGCCGGTCCCCGATCACCTGCACGGCGCCACGGATCCCCGCAAGAGGATTCTTGATCTCGTGCGCGATCACGGCCGCCATCTCGCCGAGCCGGACCAGGGCCGCCTGCTCGCGGAGTTGCTCCTCGAGCCGCACGCGGGCGCTCAGGTCGTGAACGATGCCGGTGAACTTCCACTCGCCGGCGACCATCATCTCCCCGACCGAGAGATGGACCGGAAAGACCGTGCCGTCGCGTCGGCGCGCGCTCACCTCGCGCCCGATGCCGATGATCTTCTTCTCGCCGGTCGCCACGTACCGCGCCAGATAGTGGTCGTGCTCCTCCCGGAACGGCGAGGGCATGAGCACGGTCACATTGCGCCCGATGACCTCGGCGGCGTCGTAGCCGAACAGGTGCTGGGCCGCCGCGTTGAACGCCTCAATCCGTCCGCGCGCGTCGATGACGATAATGCCGTCGACCGCCGACTCGATAATCGAGCGCCACCGCTCCTCGCTCGTCCGCAGCCGCTCCTCGAGCGCCACGCGCTCGCTGAGATCGTGGACGATCCCGGTGAACTTCCGCTCGCCGTCGACGGTCATCTCCCCCACTGAGAGGTGCACGGGGACGATCGTGCCGTCGCGGCGCAGCGCCCGCACCTCGCGGCCGATGCCGATGATCTTCGCTTCGCCGGTCGCCAGGTAGCGCGCCAGATACTGGTCGTGCTCCTCGCGGTACGGCGACGGCATCAGCATGGTGATATTGCGGCCGACGACGTCGGCCTCGCGATAGCCGAACAGACGCTCGGCGGCCGGATTGAACGTCTCGATCCGGCCACGGGCGTCGATGACGATGATGCCGTCGACCGCCGAGTCGATGATGGCCGCCAGCACCTGCGTGGCGCGGTGTTCCGGGTTTGGGGATGGCAAGATGACATTTCTAGATTACCGTACCGCGAAAAAATTACCATTTCGGGGAAAACTCCCCAGGCGCGCCCGCGTGACCATGGTCAGGGCGGATCACCTTCTTCGAGGCGCCTGCGCACGGCATCCAGCACGGCGGCGGCTTCGTCGCGGATGCGCCCCTCGATGACGCGGCGCGCAAGGCCCCCGAAGAACCCCTGCAACACGTCGATGTGGGATCGGTGGACGTAGAGCAGATAGCGGTCCGGCCCGCGCGCCGTGACGGCCGTCAGCGAGACAGCGGCATCGCGGTAGTGGGTCGCGAACACCTGCTTGGATACCGCCAGCGCGGGCGGAGCGCCGGGATCGTCGCTTTGGAGGAGCACCACATGGGTGACATTGACAATCGGCTTGGCGCCGAACGTCTCCTTCGACCAGTACAGAAACGAGTCGATCACATCGGGACGGACCGTGCGCGGAAAGGCCTGGAGGTACTCCGCGAGACCGGGCGGGCGCGCGAGACCGAGCCGCTCGACCAGCAACGCGAAGGCGGACGCGGGCGAGACGGGAAGGCGTTTGTCGTTGTACGGGGGAAGCGCGGCGTCGCCGCCCTGCAGGTAGGCCTCCACGCGATCGAGCACGATCCGCCGGAACTCCTGCTGCACGTCGTCGTCACGGCCCGGTGCGCCCCTGACGTGCTGCTGGAGGCGGACCATCTCGGCCGCGCTCAACTTGATGGCGCAGTCGCCCGGCCGGCAGCGCCGAAGGTCGTCGAGCTCGTCCCGATCGAGCGCGAGCGCCGCCAGGTCGTCGAGGCGGGGCGGGTTCGAGAGGCGCGCAATCACGGGCACATAGCGACTGCGGCGCAGCGCCTCGATGTGCGTCATCCAGGCGATCAGCCGCTCGGGCGGCGCATCGATCCGTACGGCCGCCGCCACGCCCAGTTCCCGGGAGGTCGCCGGGAGCAGCGTGACGATGGCGGCGCCGGCCTGGAGCCGTCCGCGCTCGGCCGTGCCGATCGGCGTACCGGACGCCAGGAAGGCGAACGGATCGGGCCAGGGCGTCGCCGCCACGCGCCACGCCAGCGACACAACCACGCCCAGCGCCAGGGCGGCACCCCAGGGTCGCAACCACACGCTCGTCTCAGGTGCAAGAGTCCTGCGCGCCGGGCGACTGCGGCGACGCGCGCCCGCCAGCAGGCGAGAGCGGATTATTCGGTTGCCGCACGAAAAAACACGGCAAGGCGCGGCGGTATGGTCGGGTTCGACTGCTGCGACCACAGTCTTTGACTGCGGTCGGCTGGCATGCATGATGCGCTGCTGGATCGCGCGACAGGAACGCAGTCCTGTGATCAATGACGCGCTCTCCGCCGCGGACGCGGCACTGCCGGCCACCGGCTACGCCGTGACGATCCTGGTCGTCGCGGCGCTGCTCGGGGCGGCGCTCGGTGTGATCCGGCCCGTCCGGCGCGAAATCATTCCGCGCTCGGCGCACGTCGTCCAGGCGCAGATCCTGCTCGCGATCGTCGGCGCCATCATCATCGTGGTCGTCGCCGAGAGCCTCGCCCGGGCGTTCGCCATTGTCGGCGCCGCGGGGCTGGTGCGCTACCGGGCGCGGGTGGAGGACGTCAAGGATGCCGGCGTGATGCTCATCGCCCTCGCGCTCGGGCTGACGGCCGGCGCCGGCATGTTCCTGTTTGCTGCCATCGCGTGCGTGTTCGTCATCGGCGTCCTCTGGCTGCTCGAATCGCTGGAGCCGCCGGCGCGCTCCCGCTTCGATCTCAAGATCGCGACCGAGAACGCCGCGCGCCTGAGGCCCGACATCGAGCACGCCCTCCAGCAGAAGGGCGTGACCTACGAAATCCGACGGTCCTCTGCCACCGAGCTCGTGTACGAAGTCACCGTGCCGTTTCAACAGAAGATCCGCGGGCTGACGAAACTGATCCGCCGCCTCGACGGCCAGGACGGAACCCAGGTCGATTGGGAGATCAAGAAATACGAGACGGTGCGGTCGTGAGAGACCGGACGATCGGGGCCACGCTCCTGCTGGCCGTGGCGCCCGTCGCCGCAGCGGCGCAGGTCGGCGTCGAGGCAGGCCGGACGCTCCGCACGGAGCTTCACGCGATCGTCCATGTCGACTGGCCCGATCCCCCTGGGGGATCCGAATCGTCCGGCCTCGATCTTCGCCGCGCCCGCATCGGCCTCACAGGGGCCGCATTCGAACGCATCGAGTACCAGGTGGAGCGCGATTTCCGGGAGCGTGCGCGTCCGTGGCGTGACGTGTACGGGAACGTCGCGCTGAGCCGCGCGCTGGAAATCCGCGCCGGGCGGTTCAAGGTCCCGTTCAGCCTCGACCAACTCACATCGGTCGGCGAGCTCGACCTGGTCGCGCGATCGCTGGCAGCGCAGTACCTCGCTCCCGGCCGCGACACCGGTCTGATGGCGCACGGCCGTCTGTTCGGTCCGCGCCTCCGGTTTCAGACGGGCGTCTTCCGCGCCGGCGGCGACGCCATTCGTGCGGCCGAGCGGCGCGACCCGCGCCACGGCGCGCTCGCCGCCGGCCGTCTGGTCGTCCGCCTGCACAGGGGCCTCTCGGCGGCCGTCGCGGCGACTGCCGGGCAGGTGCCGGAGGGCGAGTACAGCCTGCGCGGCCATACGGCCGTCGACGTCCCGTTCTTCCGCGTCGTCGCGGTCAGCGGCGTACGGCGCCGGTACGGCGGCGAAGTCGAGTGGCGCGCCGGACCGGTCGCGGCGGCGGCCGAAGTCATCCGGGTGACCGACGAGCGGCGCGGGCAGAGTGTCGACGATGAGACGCTTCCGCCGCTCGTCGCTCAGGGGTGGTACGTCCGAGGGACGTGGCTCGTCACGGGCGAGCGCAAGACCGACCGCGTACGCCCGTCACGAGCCTTTCTGCGGGGCGGCGCCGGCGCGATCGAGATCGCCGTGCGTCTCGAGGACCTCGAGCTGCGGAGCCGCCGCGCCGGCGGCACGTCGGCCGGTGGCACGCGAACGGAGACGCTTCCTGCCGCAGGCGATCGCGCGGCGACGCTGGGCGTCAATTGGTATCTGAACCGGTTCGTCAGGCTGCAGGCCAACGCCGTGCGCGATTGGCTGCGCGACGGCGGGGCGCCCCCGCGTGCCGCGCCGCGCAGGTGGAACCCCGCGGTCCGGCTGCAGTTCGTCCTGTGACTCGCCTTCTCGCATTGCTCCTCGTCATCGCGGCCGCGCCGCCCGCCGCGGCCCTCACCTCCGACGACCTGTTCGATGACGGCGAGCTCCAGGAGATCTGGGTGCACATCAACGCGCGCGACTGGACGGAGCTGCGCGCCAACTTCATGGAGAACACGTTCTATCCCTGCGACATTGAATGGCGCGACTTCAAGGTGCGCAACGCCGGCTGCCGGTCGCGCGGCACCGGCACACGCAACGGCATCAAACCGGGGATCCGCATCGACTTCAACCACTACGTCGCAGGACAGACGTTCCTCGGCCTCGAGGGCGCGGTCCTGGACAACCTGTGGCAGGACCCGTCGATGATCCGCGAGCGCCTCGCCATGCGGCTGTTCGATCGTCTCGGCCTGTCCGCGCCGCGCGAGGCGCATGCCCGGCTGTACGTCGGAAGCGCCCGCACGTACGTCGGCGTCTACGCCATCGTCGAGGAGATCGACGAGGTGTTCCTGCAGCGGCAGTTCGGACACGATGACGGGTATCTGTACGAGTACCGGTGGAAGGACGAGTACCGATTCGAGGATCTCGGCTCCGACCTGGAGCCGTATGCCGAACGCTTCGAGCCGCGGACTCATCTGCGCGAGTCGATGTTCTCCCTCTACGCGCCCATTCGCGATCTCGTGCGCGCCATCAACGACGCGCGGGAGGACGACCCGGACTTCACGGTCGGGCCGCACCTCGACCTCCACGCGCTCGTGACGCTGCTCGCGGCCGAGAACTACCTGGCCGAATGGGACGGGGTGCTCGGCTACGCGGGCCTCGACAACTTCTATCTGCATCGAGCGGCGGCCGGCGGGCCGTTCCAGGTGCTCGGGTGGGACAAGGACAGCACGTTCGCCTGGCTGCACATGCCGCCCTGGCACAACTTCGACACGAACCTGCTGAGCCGGGCGGTCTGGGCGGATCGTGGTCTTCGCGCGATGTACCTCGACGCGCTGCTGGACGCGGTGGCGGCGGCGGGCGATCTCGACAAGGACGCGCTGCGCGCGTACGACCAGATACGGCCCGCGGCGCTCGAGGATCCGCTGGTGCCCTACTCCGCCGAGCAGTTCGAGGAGGCGGTGGCCGACGTGGTGCGGTTCACGCGCGAGCGCGGCGCCATCGTGCGGGCGTTCGTGCAGCAGCTCGGCACGTCAGTGGCAGGTCGCCGTGCCGGCATCGCCGGGCCCTGAGACCGCCACGAATTCCCAGTCGTATCCTCCGGAGGCGAGCGTGAGGCGCAGCACGCCGAACGCGGCGCGCCGCGCCTCGCTGTTGGGCGCCGCGGGTCCCGCCTGGTAGAGCACGGCGCCGCCGGTGCCGACGGTGAACTGCCGCAGACCGCGCGCCGGGTCCGGCCTTCCGCCGGGATCCTGCGGCCCGAACCGCTCATAGAAGTGATCGTGCCCGACCAGCACCACGTCGGCGCCCGCGTCGTAGAGGATTCGCCAGACGTCCCGCACCGCCGCCGTTCCCCCCGAACCCGATGAGAACAGCGGGTGGTGCCAGTAGGCGATCGTGCAGCGCGCCTGGCTCCGCGCCACGTCCGCTCGCAGCCAGGCGGCCTGCGCCGAGCCGTCGCCGATGGCGATGTTGCTGTTGAGTGCCACCGCGTGCCAGCCTCCGACGTCGAAGCTGTAGTAGCCGAGCCCCGGAGGGCCGGCGTTGACGCCGAAGTACTCGAAGTAGGGCTGCGCGCCGGGCGACTCGTACTCGTGGTTGCCCGGGACGGGGCGCGTGCGGCTGCGATGGCGGCCCCAGGTCGGGTCGTAGCAGTCGCGGAACTCCTCGCGCGTACCGTGGAAGTAGGCGTTGTCGCCGAGTGTGAATACCGTGCCGCCGATGCCGTCGAGGAGCCGCGCCGTGGCCTCGGAGTTGGCGTCGCACATCGCGATGTCGCCCGCGCCGACGAACGTCTGCGGGCCTGCAGGCAGCACTGGCGCAGGGATCGTTGGCGGCGCGGGCGGCAGCCCCTCCTCGACGCCGCTCGGCGCCGTCGGCGCGCCGCCGCCGCACTGCACGGTGACGCTGACGACCATCACCGCGAGGACGCGCCTCACGATCAGAACCTGACGATCGCGGCGAGCTGAATGCGCCGCATCGGAAACGCCGACTGTGGCCGGCTGAAGAAGGGCGACAGGAGCTGGCCGACGTACTGGTCGTAGTTGACGGCGTTGAAGATATTGAACGCCTCCACCCGCGCCTCGACCGTGGCTCGCGCGGCATCGAACCGCCGCGCCACGGCGAGATCGACCGTGCGGAACGGCCCCGTGCGCGCGGTGTTGCGCCCGCCGGGCCGGGCATCACGCTGCGACGTCCCGTTGCGGTCGTCACCCCACGTCATCGTGTACGGCCGCCCGCTGCGGAACATGGCCAGCGCCGAGACCGTCCACCCGCGCGACAGACGGCCGCCGGCGGGTTGTGGGATCCACGTTGCGGCGCCCGTGAAGTTGTGACGGACGTCAGCCGCCGCGGGGCCTTTCTCCGCTTGGAGATCGCGGCTGTCTTCCGGCAGCTGGTAGTTGGCCAGGTCGTCGGCGCGTGACAGGGTGTAGGACGCGACCATGTGCCAGGTGTCGCTCGATCGATCGGCTTTGACCTGCAGGGCGTCGTACCAGCTCCGTCCGAGGTTGCCGAGCGTGATGACGCCGCGGACGGTGCCGGGCGCGGGCGTCAGCGGCCGCGTGGCATCCGCGGCCGCGAGATCCCGCTGCGCCGGCTTCGCATTCGACGCCGGCGCGTTGGCGTCCGCCAGGCTCATCAGGTCATGGCCCCGGAGCCGCACATAGTCGATCGTGACCGCAACGGCCGGCAGCCGCTGCCGCAGCCCGATGAGCGCTTGAATCGCGTACGGATTGCGAAACGCCGGATCGACGCGGTGCACGTCGCGCGGCGGCAGCACGTCCTCCGTCTCGAGTGCCAGCGCCGCAGGAAACACCGGCATCAGCGGCGACTCCGGGCCGAGCGCCACGGTCACCGTCCCGTCAGCGCCCTCGAGCTCAACGCGTGTGATTGGATAGAAGAGGTGCTGCTGCGTGTAGACGCCGGCACCTGCGCGCACCAGGCTCCGACCTGCCCCGGTGACGTCCCAGACGAGGCCGGCACGCGGCTGCAGGTTGTCGCGATCGACGCGCGGCGCGTAGCCGTGCACGTGCGACACCCGCTCGATGTCGTAGCGCGCTCCAAGGCTCATCGTCAGCCGCGGCTGCAGGCTCCACTCGTCGTGCGCGTGGAGGAACGCGGAGAGGCTTCGCGGATCGCTCGTCGCCGCGCGGGCGGCGCCGCCGATGGCCTGGACGAACAGAAACGGCTCGGGAAAGAGGTCGGGAGGGCCGGCGAAGTAGTACGCCCCGTACCCGTAGCCGTGCGACCGGACGTGCGCGCGCACGTACCGGGCGCCGCCACCGATCTTGAGCGCGTGCGAGCCGAACCAGCGCGACACGACGTCGGCCGCCTCCCAGGCGTCCTCGGGGGCGGCGCCAAGCCCCACCGGCCCGAGCGTCCCGCCTTCGAGGGAATATCCGGCCCGGGAGATGAACACCGACGGCGACAGATCCTTCCGCACGTCGACGTACCGCGCGCCCTGAAACCGCAGCTCGTTGAGCGTGCCGGTGCCCAGCACGACCCGATCGGTCACGAGCACGGTGTGCACGTCGGTCGTATACCGGATACCGCTGCCGGGCAGCACGAGCCCGCCGGGCTCCCGGCGCCAGTCGAACAATTGCCCGCTGTACCGCGCGGTCACGGCGTGCCGGGCGCTCAGCTGCTCGTCGACCCTGGCAAACAGCAGGTGCTCGTCGCGATCGTCGGGCACCAGCACGCCCGATGCGGCCGGCGAGGTCACGACGTTCCGACTGCGCGCTCGCCGCCCCTCGTACGCGAGCTGGATGTGCGCGCGATCCCTGACGAGCGGTCCGCCGAGCGAGAACCCGAACTGCTGCGAGCCGCCCGGAGGCGTGCGGGGTGCAAAAGCGCTCCGCGCCGCCAGCACGTCGTCGTGAACGAAGAGCAGCGCGGCGCCGCGCCAGGCGTTCGTACCCGCCTTCGTGACGACGTTGGTGATCGAGGCGAGCGCATCGCCGAATTCGGCGGAGAACACGTTGGTGAGGATCTGCACCTCTTCGATCGATTCGAGGGCGTAGCCCGACGAGAAGGCGCGAGGCGCGCCCCGCCACTTCGAGACATGGCTCGCCCCATCGACCAGCACGTTGTGGGCCCAGTAGATCTGTCCCTGCGGGCTCGGATAGTCGGGATATCCGGTGAACCCGGCGGCGAGCGAGGCCAGAGGCATGAAATCGCGCCCGAAGAGCGGCAGGCTGCGGACGAGGGTCGCGCCGACGTCCTGCCGCGCGCCGGGCTCGTGACGCTCACCCGGTTCGGCCACGACAACCGTCGTCCCGATGGCGATCGTCAGGACGAAATCGAGGGTGAGGGCCGTGCCTGCCTGGACGAGGATGCCAGCGCGGATCGCCGGCGCGAAGTCGCGCGCCTCGACCCGCACGTCGTACGCACCGGGAGCAGGGACGCCAGGAATGAAAAAACGCCCGTCGGCGCCGGTGGAAGTGCTCCGCTCGAAGCCCGTGTCGACATTTCGCGCGGAAACCGCGGCACCGGCGATCGGCACGCCGGTCTCGTCCCGCACGCGCCCAGCAATGTCCCCTGCGACGTACTGGGCGGACGCTGGCCCTGCGCCGGCGACGATCGCGAGCCACACTGCGCCGACCAGAGCGGCGGCGGGCACTCGCATCCGATCAATCGGCCATCGTCTCGCGGACGCGAGCCTGCCGGCGATCCAGCTCCGCCTTCGCGCGGCTCACGGCGCGACCGACGAATGCGCGGCCCGCACGCGCGGCGGTGCGCCACTCTTCCTCGGCGCGCCAGGAGAGCCGCCGCCGCAGTTCCGCGCCCGATGCGGGCGCCGTCAGCAGGCCGCAGGCCCACCCCGCAGCACCCGCCATCAGCGCAACGCCTCCGAGCGCGATGAAGATCTTCGTGCGTGACATCACACTCCTCCTTCCGCCCGGGCGCGCTCTTATCGTGTGATGAACGCGTCCGGCAGCGCATCGATGACAATCTCGGCGTGCTCGTCCCAGACGACGAGGGCGCCGCCGGCAAGACGATATGAAATAGCCTCCGGCAGCGGCGGCAGCCGCGCCAGGAGCGCGTCCGGCACGGCGTGAAGTGCCCAGTCGGGCACCGGTTCGTTGATCACCAGGTCGACCGGATCTTCCCAGCCGGCCACGAGCCCTTCGATGTCGACCTCGTAGATGGCCTGCCCGATCGCTTCGCGAAAGAGGCCGTCGACCGGCGGCGCGAAGAGATTCCCCGGCGTGGCGTGGGCGCGGGCGCTGCGGATGGCGGAGGCGAGATAGCGCCGCGTCAGCAGAAGCGACCACGCGTCGCGGCGCGCGTCGAACGGCGGCAGCGGCTCCTCGAGCCGCGCGCGAAGGCGCGCGTACCGCTCGACCCGTTCGGCAAAAATCCGCGCCGCGGCCGCGTGGTCGTCGCCTGCCTGCGCCAACGCCGCTGCACCCGGCGACGCGCCAAGGAGTACGGTCCACCCAAGCAACCCGATACCGACCGCTCGAGCGATCCGCATGCCCTGCTCCCGACGCACCGTGTGCAGCGGCGTCTATTGCCCGTGGAGCATCATCCGTACCAGAGACGTACCCCGCGTGCACGCTTCCGCATCGTCCGAGATGCGCGAACTATTTCGCGCAGCCGCTGGATTCTTCGCGCGCTCGGCGCCCTCAGGCGCCGGCGGGGCAGGCGCGTGCGCGGTTTTTCGACGTGGCGCGGTATCTGCACAGGGGAGCGGCACGGGATGAAGACGGGCAGACGCGCGGGAGGATGCGATGGCTGAACGAAGCGAACGAGACGTGCTCCACCACCTGATCGATCTATGCAGGGACGGAGAGCGCGGTTTCTGCGCAGCGGCGGACCACGTGAGCAACCCGGCTCTGAAGGCGCTGTTCACGGACCTGGCGACCCAGCGGAAACGGTTCGCCGAGGCGCTGATGCCGCACCTCCAGCGGCTGGGCGGACCGCCCGATGCGGACGGCACCAGCGCGGGCCGGCTGCACCGGCAATGGATGCTCCTCAAGGGGCTGGTCCCGGGGCACCACGACAATCGGGTCGTCGCCGAGGCCGAACGCGGTGAGCACGCGGCGCTCGACGCCTACGAGGAGGCGCTGAACGGGATGCTGCCGCCGACCGTCGTGGAAGTCATCGAGGCTCAGCGGGACGCCATCGTCAAGGCGACCGATCGCCTCCACACGTTCGAGATGGGCTATTCAATCGTCGATTGAGGCGGGCCGTGGGGACGGAAACCTCGTACCTGGGGCTGCGGCTCCTGCATCCGTTCGTCGCCGGCGCCTCGCCATTCGGGCACCACGTCGACACGATCCGACGACTGGAGGATGCGGGAATCGCCGCCGTCGTGCTGCACTCGCTGTTCGAGGAGCAGATCACAGCGGCGTGGCGCGGCCGGCTGCGGCACCTCCTCCGACAAGGCCGGTTCGCGCCGCCCCCGGCCGTCTGGCCGCCGCTCGAGGAGTACCCGCTCTCGCCCGACGGATATGCCGATCACATCCGGCGCGCCAAGGAAGCCGTCCACATCCCCGTCATCGGCTCGCTGAACGGCACATCGTCGGAATCGTGGCTCACGTTCGCGCGCGTCATCGAGCAGGCCGGCGCCGACGCGCTCGAGTTGAACCTGTATCAGGTGGTGCCTGACCTGGACACGGCGGCGGAGGCCGTCGAGGACCGGTTCATCGGCATCGTCCGCGAGGTCAAGCGGCTGCTCCGGATTCCGGTCGCGGTGAAGACGCTGCCGTTCTTCACGTCGTTCGGGCACCTGGCGCGCCGGTTCGACGAGGCCGGCGCCGACGGCCTGGTTCTCTTCAATCGCTTCTACCAGACCGACATCGACATCACGGAGATGCGGGTGGCGCCGCACGTCGAGCTGTCGAGGCCAGACGAGCTGCTGCTGCGGCTGCACTGGCTCGCGATTCTGTACGGGCGCGTCCGGCCGTCGCTGGCCGTCACTGGAGGCATAAACAAGCCGGAGGACGGCATCAAGGCGATTCTCTCGGGCGCCGATGTCGTGCAGATGGTGTCCGCGCTGCTCCGGTACGGATCCAAGCACATTGGCGTGATGCGGCAGGGGCTCGAAGACTGGATGGAACGGCACGAGATGGGCAGCGTCGACGAGATGCGCGGCGAGGCCAGCCTCGCCCGCGTCGTCGATCCGGCGGCGCTGGAACGCGCCGGCTATATACGTACGCTGCACAGTTGGGGACGAGAAAGCTGAAGCCATGGCCACTACCCTCATTGATCCCAAACAGGCACCGCCTGACGTGATCGGTACGGACGACCCGTTCCACGATCCCGTGCTCGGCGGCATCGCGATCGTCTTCGTGCTGCTCGGCCTCGTGATTGTGCTGCTGACGGGGCTGATCCACTGGGGCGTCGAGTACCGGTCGCCGCCGTGGAACGCGAACAGCTATCCGCCGCCCGTCGTACACCGGTGGTAGGATGCGATCGTGGCGATGATGACGGCGCGCCTGCGGATCTGTCTTTTCCTTGCGATCGCCGCGGGCGTGGTGTCGCTCGTCTCCGCGCAGGAGGGATGCTCGTCCGATCCGGCGTCGTTTCATCCGTGCGCGCTCGCACGCGCCGCTCGGTTCGAGCCGCCGCGCACGCACGACGGCCGGCCCGACCTGCACGGATTCTGGCGCGGCGCCACGTACGCGACCGAGAACATCGAAGCCCATCCGAAGACCGCTGACGACAACGGCGGGCCGAGCCTCATCGTCGACCCGCCGGATGGCCGGGTCCCCTACCAGCGCTGGGCAATCTCGCAGCGCGAGGTGAATGCGACGAAGTTCATCGACCCGAACATCCCCTGCTTCCCGTCAGGCGTGCCACGATCGCTCTATACACCCACCAACATCGAGATCGTGCAGACGCCGGGCTACGTCGTATTCGCCTTCGAGCGCGCTCACACGTATTGGATCATTCCGACCGACGCGCGCCCCCACATCGGCCGCGGCGTTGGGCTGTGGCAGGGCGATCAGCGCGGCCGCTGGGACGGCAACACGCTGGTGGTGGACGTGACGAACATTCACGCGCGGTCGTGGTTCGACCAGGCCGGAAACTTCTATTCCGACGGCGCGCACATCGTGTCGCGCTTCACGCTGGTCGACCGGGACACGATTCACTACGAGGCGACCATCGACGACCCGCACGTCTACACGCGTCCGTGGACCATGGCGTTTCCGCTGAAGCGCAACGGCGAGCCCGGCTTCGAGCTGCTCGAGGAGGCGTGCTTCGAGGGCGAGCGGAACACCGATCCGCTCATCGAGCTGGGCTACCGGATCTATCCCGGACTGGACGGCGCCCGCCCGCGTTAGGGTACACGCGCGGCGACCCGCGCGACGACCACCGCGGACCCTGACGACATCGCGCCGTAGTAGCGCGTGAACCGCTGCTGTTCGGCGGCGTCGTACGCGTTCAGGTTGGCCGCCCACCGGAAGGCGATCGGCTGGAACCAGAGCTGGGCGTCGACGGTGAACGGGCCCTGCGCTCCGCCGAGCGGGACCGCGTAGCGAATCCGATCGCCCCCGCCGGCACTCGAAACCACGAAGAACTCGAGCCTTGTTCTTCGAGATCTTCGTGAGCTTCGTGGTTACGATTTCGCGAAGTAGTCGATCACGGCTGCTGCCGCTTTCGGCCCGACGACCGCCCCGAGCTCCTCGCGCGTGGCGCGGCGGACGCCGGCCAGGCTCCCGAACGTGCGGAGCAGCGCGCGGCGGCGGCGCGGCCCGATGCCGGGCACCGCGTCGAGATCCGATCGCAGATCGCGCATCGACCGCGCCTTGCGGTGGAAGGTGACGGCAAACCGGTGCGCCTCGTCCCGGATGCGCTCGAGGAGCAGCAGCGCCGGATCGTTCTCGGCGAGCGCAATCGGCTCGGCGCGATCGCGCATGAACAGCAGCTCTTCGCGCTTGGCGAGGCCGACGGCCACGAGAGTGCCCAGGCCGATCGACTCGAGCGCCTCGTACGCCGCGCTCACCTGCCCCTTGCCGCCGTCGATCAGGATCAGATCGGGGAACGGGCCGCCTTCCTCCATCACCTTGCGGTAGCGCCGCTGGACGACCTCGCGCATCGCAGCGACGTCGTCGGGTAAATGGGGTCGGAGGTCATTTTCCGAGGACAGTGTCCTCGACAAATGACCACCGACCCCTTTTACACGGAATCTCCGGTATTCCGATTTCTTCATCCGGCCGTCCTCGCAGACGACCATCGCCGCCACGGTCTCGCTCCCCTGAATCGTCGAGATGTCGAAGCACTCGATGCGGCGCGGAATCGACGGCAGCCCCAGCATCGCGCGCAGCGTCTCGAGCGCCTCGAAGTGGGCGGCCGTGATCTCGTTGAAGCGTGTGCGGTACGAGAGCTCCGCGTTCCGCGTGGCCAGCTCGACGAGCGCGCGTTTGTCGCCCCGCTGCGGCACCGCGACGCGCACGCGGCGGCCGGCGCGCGAGGAGAGCCACGCCTCCAGCGCCTCGGCGTCCTCGATCTCGAGCGGCAGGTTGATCTCGGCCGGCGGCACGCGATCCTCGTAGAACTGCTGCAATGACGCCTGCAGCACCTCCCCGTCGCGGTGAGCGACGCCCGGCTCCACCGCCAGCTCCACGCGCTCGACGACCCGGCCGCCGCGCATGGCGAACACCTGGATGGCGCCGCCGCTCGGGCCGACCTTCAATCCGAAGACATCACGATCGCCCAGGCCCGGCGTCGCGACCTTCTGCTCGCGGTCGCGCAGCGTCCGCACCGTCCGCAGCGCGTCGCGGAGCTGCGCCGCCTCCTCGTAGCGCTCTGCCTCGGCGGCGTCCGTCATGCGCGCCTGCAGCGTGTCGGCCAGCTCGCCCGTGCGCCCCTCGAGCAGCAGCTTGGCGTTCTCCACGGCGGCCGCGTACCGCTCCTGGCTGCAGATCTCCGCCACGCACGGCGCAATGCACCGCTTGATGTCGTACTCGAGGCAGGGCCGCCCGCGCCCGCCCGTGATCACCTCGTTGCACGACCGGATCCCGAACAGCCGGTGCGCCAGCGCCATCGTCCGGCGCGCCAGCTTCGCCGGCAGGAACGGACCCGCGTAGAAGTCGCCGCTCTTCTCGACGCGCCGCGCGACGAGGATGCGCGGAAAGGCCTCGCTCGTCGTGAGCTGCAGGTACGGATAGTTCTTGTCGTCGCGGAGCAGGATGTTGTACTTGGGCCGGCGCTGCTTGATCAGGTTGTTCTCGAGCGCCAGCGCCTCCATCACCGAGTCGGTGACGATCACCTCGACCGACGCGATCTCGTCGAGGAGCGCGTCGTGGCGCGGGCTGAGACCCGCCGCCCCGAGATAGCTGCGCACACGATCCCTCAGCGCACGCGCCTTGCCGACGTAGATCGCGTCGCCGGCGGCGTTACGCCACAGATAGACGCCGGGCTGCTCCGGCAGCCGCGCAATCTGCTCCTTGAGGTCGTGGATCGCCATGCGCTACTCTAGGACGCGCCCAGTCGCCCGTACGAAAACCTCTCATTATACCAACCGATGACCTTGACCGGCCTGGTGGGAACCGTCTGCATGTTCCCGCTGCGCGCGATCATCGCCGCCAGCGTGGCGCTCGGCATCCACCCCAACGTGCTGACCCTCATCGGCGTCCTGGTGAACGTGGCGGCGGCGTACGCACTGGCAGTCGATCGCTTCCTGCTGGCGGGCGTCATGATGATCGTCGCCAACATCTTCGACTTCATCGACGGCAAGGTCGCGCACCTGACGAACACCGTGTCGCGGTTCGGCGCGTTCTGGGACTCCACGCTCGACCGCTTCTCCGACATCGCGCTCTTTCTGGGCCTCATCTATCTCTACGCCGACATGCGCCGCACCGATTACGTCATGGTCGCGGCGCTCGCCATGATGTTCTCGATCATGACGAGCTACACGCGGGCGCGCGCCGAGTCGCTCATCGACAAGTGCAAGGTCGGCTTCATGGAGCGTCCCGAGCGCATCGTGCTCTTCATGATCGGCGCGTTCACGGACCGCATGGCGGGCGTGCTGTGGGTGATCCTCATCCTGTCGATCATCGCCGTGATCAACCGGATCCACTTTACCTATCTCGTCCTCGGCGGCCGCCCGGTGCCGGCGGGCACGACGACGGTCAGCAAGGTCATCTGGCGCGCGCTCTTCTGGCGCGACGAGCGGACGACGATTCCCTACGACCTGTGGGTGATCGCGATTCTGGCGTTCGTCTGGCTCACGCCGCCCGACTGGCTTGGCGATCCGACGGCCGCCGGCCTCGGCCTCTGGGCCTGGGTGAGGTAGCGGTCAGCGCGACCTGATCTCGCGCACGAGCTCGTCGAGATCGACGTGTTCGATCGAGCCGAGGCTTTCGCCGGCATGCGGTTCGGTGCGCAGCTGTTCGGACACGTCCCGCACCAGCACCACCCACGCGGCCGCGCGCAGGCTCGGCCGCCGGACGCGAACGACGCGGACGTCGTAGTACTTGCTCTGCCCGCGTTCATGTCTCCGAAGCAGCGTCGTCGACGAATCCCCGACGGCGTCGATCGGCAGCCCGCGCACCAGCGGAACGAGCGTGTCCACCGGCCGCCCGACCCACGCGTCGGGGTCGCCCGCAAGCCGGCGGGCCGCCGCATTCATGTCGAGGACGCGTCGCGACCCGTCCAGCACGATCACCGCGTCGATGAGGCTCTCGAGCACGGCGTCGCGCGCCACCGGAACGAGATCGAACAGGTGATCGCGATAGAGCCCGCCCACGAACAGCAGTCCTGAGACCGCGAATCCGACCGGGGTCAAGTCCAATCCCGGCGCGGTGATGCCAGCAATGTACAGGACGTTGCCGGTCAACGGGACTACGGCCGCCACGATCAGCGTCAGCCACTGGTCCCGAAACGGCTGCGGCGTATAGAGCTGCGCGAGGATGAACAGCGTCGTGCCTTCGAGCACGAGCAGGTAGTTGTAGCCCGTGGCAATCCAGAATGCCCAGCCGTGCTCGTAGACCGTTAACCCGCTGGCCTCGATCCGCACCGATGGCCACATCGCCTGATGCCATTCGTTGGTGCCGGCCGCGAGAATCGTCAGCGCCGGCACGATCCAGATGGCGACGCGCACCCGCCGGTTCGTGATCCAGCGCGCATCGACGTACTCGCCCGCGAAGATCAGCCACAGCGGAGGCACGCTGGCGATGCCGAGGTACTGGACTTTGGCCCAGGCAATCTTGGCCGCCAGCGAATCCGCCAGCGCGTGAAATCCGCTCGTGGCCGACCAGGCCGCCACCGCCAGCATCAACAGGAGAAACGGCGTCTGTCCGGGCGCCGACCGTCTGCGTCCGGTGAACGTGGCAATGGAGAGCGCGAGCGCCGCGCTCAGGAAGAGGACCACGGCAAGGAGCGTGACCGATCGAGGAACGGGCGTGGCGGGAATGCCGAGATTGTATCAGCAGCTACCGCGTGGGCGGCGGAGGCGCGTTCTTCAACAGATACTGGTCAGGGTCGGTCATCCCCTCGTAGCAGGCGCTCTCCCACATCTCTTCGTTCGGCCGACGCCGCTCGGCCACGCGCATCGTCCACGGGCGCGTGAAGACGGTGGGATCGGTCATCGTCGCCTCGTAGATGAAGTTGTCCGCGTCGGTCCAGGTGAGGCGCTCCAGGATCCGCGCGTTCTCGCTGTAGAAGTCGCCGATGTAGGTGAGGCGCTGCCCCTTGACGCTCCGCGTGTCGATGACGAGGGTATTCCCCTCCCAGCGCCCGCGGCCGTCGCCCATGTAGAACTTCACGTTCGGCGCCACGTGCGGCCGGCTGTCGAGCGGAATCACGCGGTACGCGTGGTAGGTGTCCCAGATCAGCACGACTTGCCCGGTTGTCTGAAAGATCCGCAGCACGGGCATGCCCGTGAACAGTCGCGGCACACCGGACGGGATGCAGCGGTGCTGCGTGTCGATGTGCTCCGGCCGCGCGGGATACGCGTAGTAATGGTTCTGCTCCTTCTGCAGCGCCGCCGCCCACGGCTGATACGGGACCTTGCCGTCGGGCGGGTCGATGATCCGGCTCGGCAGCGGCTTGATCGTCTTGTCGAAATCGGCCGCCTGCGGCACCGGGTTGGTGAGCGACAGCGATCCGCCGTTCACCGGCGCCCACGTCCCCTGCACATTGGGCTGGCCGTCGGCCAGCCGCTCGAGCGGCTTGACGGCGGGCGCGCCTTCCTGCCCCTGCGCGGGCGCGATCGCCCATGCCAGCGCCAGACCGATGATCCCGATCAGCAGTCGCCTTCTCATTGCGGACTCCTCAGCTGGGGATACGGGTAGTACTTCTCATAGTCGAACGCGTAGCACTCGTAGTCATAGAGCTGCGCATTCGGCTCCTTGCGGCGATACAGGATCACCCGCATGTCCCACGGCCGGGTGAACACCTTCGGGTCCTCGACCCGCACGTCGTACTGAACGTGATCGGCGTCCAGATGGGTGAAGCGCTCGACCAGATGCATCGCCTCGCTGTGAAAGTTGCCGGCGTTGTCGAACCACGTCCGGTCGTTGAAGTGGACGACGTCGACCACGAGCGAGTCGCCGTCCCAGCGGGCGCGCGAGTCGCCAAGCCACCAATCGATCGGCCCCGCGGGGTGCCGGCCTGTGAGGAAGATGAACCGTACCGCGTGCACGAACTCGAAGAGCATCATCAGCTCGTTCGGCGTCTGCACGATCTGGAAGGGGTGCGGCATGTACAGCAGCCGCGGGACACCGGGGAGATAGCACTTCGCCACCGGATCCTCGGTCGCGCGCTGCGCGGAGTTCTGCTTCTTCCGCGCGAGCGCCGACGGCTGATACGGCAGCTCGTTGCCCACGACAACGCCCGGCCCCCCGGGCACACCCTTCTGGGCCGCGTGGTCCTGGATGTCCCACGACGCCGTCGTCAGCGCCTGCCAGATGCCGGAGAAGTCGGGCTTGCCGTCAGGAGTGCGCGGGATGGCGCCGGCGGGCCCCTGGGCCGACGCCGTCGGCGTGAACGCGAGCAGGAGCAGGATCGCCGGAATCCACGGACCCGAAAGCCTCAGCCGCATGCAGCATAGGGTATCACCCTGTAGCGGCTTTTCTGACGGCGTTTCCCTTTTGACCTTTGACCTTCGCCTTCCGTGAGGTCGACGACCTTCTGCGGCTCCTGCACTTCGGGCGCGACGAACTCTTCGCCCGCGATCTTCGCGTCGATGATCTGGCGGAGCCCCTCGGTGTACTCGTCCTTGTAGTCCTTCAGATTGAGCTCGGCATCGAAGGTGGCAATCACCTGCTTGGCCAGCGTGATCTCCTCGGGCTTGACCTTCCCCGGCACGGAGCCGAGCTCCTCGATCTGGTCGATGCTGCGGATCTCGGCATCGTGGTGCAGCGTGTACATGACGAGCCCCTTCTTCTGGGGCTTCACGGCCACGAGGTACTCGCGCCCGTAGAGCGCGACCTTGCCGATGCCCGCCTTGCCCGCCATGCCGTCGCGCATCACCGCGAACGCCTCGGCCGCCACCGGACCGTCCGGCGCGAGGTAGTAGGCGCGATCGACGTAGATCGGGTCGATGTCGGTCTCGTCGGCGAACTGCACGAGGTTGATGACGCGCGTCGACTCGACCCGCACCTTCTGCAGGTCCTCGTCGCTGACGATCACGTAGCGGCCCTTTTCGAACTCGTAGCCCTTGGCGAGCTCGGTGTTCGGGACCTCGCGCTGGCACGTCGGGCACCAGCGCCTCTGCTGGATGCGCGTCTGGCACTCGGCATGGAGCTGGTTGAACGACAGCGTCGCGGCGGATTCGGTCGCCGGGAACACCTTCACGGGGATGTTCACGAGGCTGACCTTCAAGAAGCCCTTCCAGGTCGGTCGCGCAGGCATGTCTTGATTATCGGATGTGCCGCGGAATCCTACACCGAATCGCGATCATCGCGGCTGCCCAGGTCCAGGCCCGAACCGCCGATGTGAATGTCCTGGGCCTGCACCTTGTCGCGCAGGACGCGGCGCGCGTGACCGTAGAGGTGCCCGGGCACCTGCAGCCGCTGCGCGATGCTCTTGAAGTGCGAGATCAGGACGAGTGTAATGGCCTCATCCTCGCGCCACGACACCGCCGAGATCTGCCCCCACGGCATGAACCCGCTGTCGGACCAGACGCCGTCGCGGTAGAAGCCGCGGGCGATCGTCGTGCTGAGCGGCACGGCGTAGCCGAAGTAGAGGAACATCATGATTTCGCCGAACAGCTCGTGCGGCGCGCGGCCGAGCGCGAAGATCTTGATGACGACGAGGAGCCCGAGTATCGCGCCGAGCGCGAGCGCAAACCCGTAGTGCCGCGGCTTGGGCCCCTGCCAGATGAGCAGCGCCGACGCCTTCCGCGTGTGGAAGCGGACGAGGTCGGCCGTCACCTTGAGGTTGGCCGCAAGGAATCCGACGCCGAAGACGAACAGAATCGACGGCAGCAGCACGTCCGTCGTCATGAGATCAGGGTGCCACACTCAACTCCCAATTCCCAACTCCCAAATTCCCACGAGACTGGGCTGGACCTCAGCGTTGGGCGTTGGGCGTTGGGCGTTGGGCGTTGACAGGACGCGCGGGCGCCGGCGCGCCCGCCAGCCGCGGGTCGAAGCACCGGCGGCAGCGCGCCTCGTACGTCCCCTGCGTGCCGAGCAGGACGCGGTCCTCGCTCGCCACGAGGCGCTGCGTGTGGTTGGCGGGATTGCCGCAGACCATGCAGATGGCGAGCGTCTTGGTGATGTACTCGGCGACGGCCAGGAGTTGCGGCATCGGCTCGAACGGTTTGCCGAGATAGTCCTGGTCGAGCCCGGCGACGATGACGCGCTTCCCCTGGTCCGCGAGCGTGTTGCAGACCATCGGCAGCTCGGCATCGAAGAACTGCCCTTCGTCGATGCCGACCACCTCGGTATCGGCCTCCACCTGGTCGAGCAGCGCCCGGGCCGTCGTCACCGCGCGGGACGGAATACGCATCTCGCTGTGCGAGACGATCGCGTCGGCCGCGTAGCGGGTGTCGAGCGCCGGCTTGAAGATCTGCACCTTCTGACGCGCGATCTGCGCACGGCGCAGCCGGCGGATGAGCTCCTCGCTCTTGCCGCTGAACATGCTGCCGACGATGACCTCGATCCAGCCCTGATTGGCCGGATGCCTGATGACGTCCATACACGCAGGCCTCAGGCCCCAGGCCCCAGGCCTCAGGCGCGAGACAGATACTCCCCTGTTCCCGTGTTGACTCGCACGACGTCGCCCGCGTTGACGAACGGCGGCACCTGGACGACGAGCCCGGTCTCGAGCGTGGCGGGCTTCACCTGGGCGCTCGCGGTCGCTCCCTTGATGCCGGGCACGGTGTCGAGCACCTTCAGGTCGACGGTCTGCGGGAGCTCGATGCCGACCGGCTCGGTGCCGTAGAACTCGACCTGAATGGTCGTCTCCGGCTTCAGGAAGTTCACCGACTCGCCGAGCGCCTCGCTCGAGATGTGCACCTGGTCGTACGTGCTCGTGTCCATGAAGTAGTAGTCGTCGCCGTCCTTGTACAGGTACTGCATCTCCCGCTCGTCGAGCGTGGCGCGCTCGATCGAGTCCTCCGATCGGAGCTTCTGGTCCGAGAGCGCGCCGTTGCGGATGTTCCGCAGCTTGACGCGGACGAAGCCGCGCAGGTTGCCGGGGGTGACATGCTGCAGATCGATGACCCGGAACAGGTCCTGGTCCATCTTGATCAGCATCCCCTTCTTGAGCCGTGTGGCCTGTATCGATGCCATAGTCGTCAATAGATCTTATCGATGCTACCATCAGATCGTGGCCTTCGCGCGCTGGGATCCGATTCGCGATCTCCTGGCAATCCAGCAGCGGCTCGACCCCTTCGCGCCGAGTCCGGGCGGGTGGATGCCGGCGGTCGATCTGCAGGAAACCGCCGAGCAGTACGTGCTGACGGCGGAGCTCCCCGGCCTTGCGCGCGAGGACGTCGAGATCCACTTTCATGACGGCCGCCTGACGATCTCGGGCGTCCGCCGCGATCGCGGCGTCGCCTGCGAGCAGTACCATCGCGTGGAGCGCGGCCACGGCTCCTTCAGCCGCACGTTCCAGCTCCCGGTGCCGGTCGAGGCCGACCGGCTTGCAGCCGACCTGCGCGACGGCGTGCTGACGGTGACCTGTCCGAAATCCCGTGAGGCCCTGGTCCACCGGATCGAGGTGATGTAACGCCGATGCGGCCCCGACGCCTGATCCTGGCGCTGCTGCTGCTCGCCTGCGGCTTCGCCGCGGGGCTCATCATCACGGCACGGCTGCGGCAGACCGACAACGCCGGCGCGCAGCCGCCGCCGCCGTCTGTCGCGGCGCCAGAGCCAGCCGCGGCCGGCGCGCCGCTTCCCGATTTCTCACGCGTCGCGGAGCGCACGGTACCGGCGGTCGTCAACATCTCGTCGCTGCAGGTCGTCCGGCGCCCCAACTCGCCGTTCGCGAACGATCCGTTCTTCCAGTTCTTCTTCGGCGACCCTGACGACGTGTTCGGGCCGCGGCGCGACGTCGAGCGCAGCCTGGGCTCGGGCGTGATCGTGAGCGCCGACGGCCTGGTGCTGACCAACAACCACGTGGTGACCGGCGAGTCGGACCGCATCTCGCTGCGGCAGCTCCCCGCGGTGTCCGTGGCGCTCGCGGACAAGCGCGAGATGCAGGCGCAGATCGTCGGCATCGATCCGGCGACCGACCTGGCGCTGCTGCGCATTCGCGCGAGCAATCTGCCGACGATGCCGTGGGGCGACTCGGGCCGTCTGAAGGTGGCCGAATGGGTGCTCGCGATCGGCAACCCGTTCCAGCTGAATCAGACGGTGACGCTCGGCATCATCTCCGCGCTCGGGCGGACCAACGTGGGCATCGCCACGTACGAGGATTTCATTCAGACCGACGCCGCGATCAACCCCGGGAACTCGGGCGGCGCGCTCGTGAACGCGCGCGGCGAGCTGGTGGGCATCAACACCGCGATCTTCAGCCAGAGCGGCGGCTATCAGGGGATCGGCTTCGCCGTCCCGAGCAATCTCGCGCGGCGCGTGGTCGCCGAGCTCACCCAGTACGGCGAGGTACGGCGCGGCTCGATCGGCTACGTGGAGATCGCGCCGCTCTCGACGCTCATGGCCGAGCAGCTCGGCGTGCCCGACGCCCGCGGCGTGCTCGTTCAGGCGATGCGCCGAGACTCGGCGGCCTACGGCGCAGGGCTGCGCCCCGGCGATGTGATCGTCAGCTTCAACGGCACATCGATCGCCGACGGCGGCCAGCTCTCGCGGCTGATTCAGGACGCGCGGATTGGCAGCACGGCGCCCCTCACGATTGTCCGCGAGGGGCGCCGACTCGAGCTGAAGGTTCCGATCGGCGCGCAGTAGATCGTGACCTCGCCTCTCGTCGCCACCGCGCTGCGCATTCTCGCCCTTGCGGTCGCGGCCTACATCCTGATTCGGATCGGCAAGGCCGCCGCCCGGCGGCTCGAGCGCGAGATGAGCCGGGGCACGGGCCTCGACGTCATCGAGCGGACCAAGCGCGCCCGGACGCTCGGCCGCATCCTGCAGAAGACGCTCTCGATCGTCGTCACCGCGATGGCGGGACTCATGATCCTGCGCGAGCTCGATCTCGACATCACGCCGGTGCTCACCGGCGCCGGCATCGCGGGGCTGGCCATCGGCTTCGGCGCCCAGACGCTCGTGCGCGACGTCATTTCCGGCTTCTTCCTGATTCTCGAAGACCAGGTGCGCGTCGGCGACGTGGCCGTGGTCAACGGGCAGGGCGGGCTCGTCGAGCAGGTCAACCTGCGGACCATCGTGCTCCGCGACGAGGCGGGCACGGTCCACATCTTCCCGAACGGCGAGGTCAAGACGCTCGCCAACATGTCGAAGGATTTTTCGTACTACGTGCTGACGGTCGGGCTCGGCTACGACGAGGAGGTCGATCGCGCGATCGAGGCGATGCGTGAGGCGGGCGCCTCGCTGATCGACGACCCCGACTACACGCCGCACATTCTCGAACCGCTCGACGTCTACGGCATCGACGCGTTCGAGCCGGGGCAGCTCGTCGTCAAGGGCCGCATCAAGACGGTGCCGCAGAAGCAGTGGGTGGTGGGACGCGAGCTGCGAAAGCGCATTGCCCGCCTCTTCGTGGAGCGCGGCATCGAAATGGCGAAGCCGTTCGTGACGCTCCGGACGGAGCGTGACTAGCCGGCAGTCGGTAGCAGGTGGTAGCTCGTAGTCAGTAGTTCTTGCTACCAGCTACCACCTACCGACTACCAGCTAGCCTCAAACCCCGTGTCCGTAGCCGCGCTCGTGCAGGGCGTGCGCGACCGTCGACGGCGTGTCGAACGGATCGACATGACCGGGCGCCGCCGGCTGCGCCGTGCGGACGCTGCTCACGACGGCCAGGATGTCGTTGTCGGTGAGGATCTTCCGATCGTCGGCAATCGCCATCAGCGCGCGGTACACCTCGACGAGCTCGGCGCCCTCGATCTCGAGGCCGAGATCCTTGCAGCGCTTCTGCACGGCATGGCGGCCCGAGTGCTTGCCGAGCACGAGCGGATTCCACGGCGCGCCGACGTCCTCGGCCCGCATGATTTCGTAGGTGCGGCGATCCTTGAGGATGCCGTCCTGGTGAATGCCCGCTTCGTGCGCGAAGGCGTTGCGGCCGACGATCGCCTTGTTCACCTGTACCGGCTGCCCGGTGAGCCGCGTCAGCAGCTCGCTCGACGGATAGATCTCCTTGTGCGCAACGCCGACCGTGTACGCGTAGCGGTCGCAGCGCACGTGGAACGCCATCACGATCTCCTCGAGGGCGGCGTTGCCGGCACGCTCGCCGATGCCGTTCACGGTGCACTCGACCTGGCGCGCGCCCCCGTGCACCGCCGCGATCGAGTTGGCGACGGCCAGCCCGAGATCGTCATGGCAGTGCGTGCTGAGCGTGATGTCGTCGGCGTTCGGCACCCGCGTGCGAATGGTCGTGAAGAACTCGCGCGTCTCGTCGGGCGTGCCGAACCCGACGGTGTCGGGCAGATTGATCGTCGTCGCACCGGCCGCAATCACCGCCTCGACGACGCGGCAGAGGAAATCGAGGTCGCTGCGCGTCGCGTCCTCAGCCGAGAACTGCACGTCGTCGGTGTGCTGGCGGGCGAAGCGCACCGAGTCGACCGCCGTTTCGAGGCACTGCTCGCGGCTGATGCGGAGCTTCGCCTGCAGGTGCAGGTCGGAGGTGGCGATGAACGTGTGGATCCGGCTCCGCGCCGCGGGCTCCAGCGACCAGGCCGCCTTCTCGAGGTCGGCGCGGTGGCAGCGCGCCAGCGCCGCAATCACCGGGCGGCGGATCTCCTGCGCGATGCGGCGCACCGCCTCGGCGTCGGCGGGCGAGGCGATCGGGAAGCCCGCCTCGATGATGTCGACGCCCAGCCGGTCGAGCTGACGCGCCAGCTGCAGCTTCTCGTTGACGCGCAGGGAGAACCCGGGCGCCTGCTCGCCGTCGCGCAGCGTCGTATCGAACACCTTAACCCGTTGATCGCTCATCGGTTACCTCACTCCAAACGGGGCCAGGGCGGAGTAGCCGTCCTGCCAGTACACGCGACCCGCCATGATAAAGTCAAACTGATAATTATTCTGCTTGGATTATCAGTTCTTATGGGACGGTCGTGGAGCTGAGTGAGCTGCGCGTCTTCCTGAAAGTCGCCGCCGAGCGGAGCTTCTCGCGCGCGGCGATGAAGCTGCACCGCACCCAGCCGGCCGTCAGCCAGGCCGTCCGGCGGCTCGAAGACAGCGTCGGTGAGCGGCTCTTCGATCGCGCGACCAAGGACGCCACGCTGACCGAGGCTGGCCGCCTCCTGCGCGACTACGCCGAGCGGCTGCTCCGGCTGTCGGAGGAAGCAGAGGTTGCGGTCAAGGATCTGCGCGATCTGCGCCGCGGACGCGTGCTCGTTGGCGCCAACGAAGCGTCGGTGCACGTCGTGCTGCCGCTGATTCAGCGGTTTCGCGCCACACATCCCCTCGTGCACGTCGACGTCCGGCGCATCCCGTCGCGGCAGATCGGCGCCGAGGTCGCACAAGGGAGCCTGGACTTCGGGGTGCTGACCTTCCCACCCGCGGAGCACCGGCTCGGCTCGCTCATCCTTGGCCAGGACGAGCTCGTGATGCTCGTCCACCCGTCGCACCCGCTCGCCGGCGCCAGGGAGGTGACGCTCGCCGAGTGCGGACGGCAAACGGTGATCGCGCACAACGATCCGTCGCACGTCCGCGAGCGGGTGCTGCGGCTGTTCGAGCAGCACCACATCCCTGCCAACATCCTCGTCTCGCTCCCGAGCCTCGAGGGGATCAAGCGCGCGGTGGCGATGCAGATGGGCGTCGCGCTGCTGCCGCGACGCTGTGCGGAGTCCGAGATCGCCCGCGGCGAGCTCGTGCCATTGACGATGCCGGAGATCCGATTGCGGCGGCAGGTGCGGCTCGTCTATCGAAAAGGCGGCGAGCGTTCACACGCCGCAGCGGCATTCCTGGTGGCGGTCGAAGAAGGCCGTTTGGATCGTTCTGACCGTTCGGTTCGTGCAGGAACGTAGCAGCTCGCGCAGCGTCCCCTCCGCCGCTGGTGTGGCGTGCGAAGATCGCGTTCGGATGGAGATTCGCGTCAGCGTCGAGTGCTACGCAGGCTATCGCGGCGAGCAGACGCCGCGCGCGTTCACACTGGGCGGGCGACGGATCGAAGTCTCAGAGAGACTCGACGCATGGCTCGCGCCGGACCACCGGTACTTCAAGGTGAAGGGCGCCGACGGCCATACCTACATCCTGCGCCACGACGCCGTCGGCGACACGTGGGAACTGACCGTATATCAGCAGTCGTTGTCGTGAACCGTACGACGGAATTGCCACCCCCATCGGCCTCGAACGCTGCATTTTCTGCGTCGCTGCAATGATCCAGCTTCTCAGGTAGTCGATTCTTCAGAAGCCCGCGACGTAGGGCAGGCGCGCGCCGACCGTGTCGACCTCCTCGTAACGCTCCAGCAGCATCCCCGTCGTATCCCACGCCCCCGTCAGCAGCGCATCGCGCGCGTGGCCGGGCAGCCGAATCGCGCACCGGAAGCCGTTCATCTCGCAGGTACCCGCCTCGAAATCGACGCGCAGATGTACGTCCGGCCGCTCCTCCACGCGCTCCATCAGCTCGCGGACTTCGTCCGGAGCGGCGGTGACGCACGGCAGGCCGATCATCAGCGAGTTGCCGAAAAAGATCTCGGCGAACGACTCGCCCACGATGGCGCGGATGCCGGCACGCTGCAGCGCCTGCGGTGCGTGCTCGCGCGAGGACCCGGAGCCGAAGTTGCGGTTGACGAGCAGAATCGAGGCCCCGCGGTACGCCGGGTTGTCGAACGGGTGCACGGCGCCCGTACGGGCGCCGGCCGCCGATCCGGCACGCTCGTCTTCGAACAGGTGCCCCTCGAGGCCCTCGAAGGTGATCGCCCGCAGGTAGCGCGCCGGCATGATGCGATCGGTGTCGATATCGTCGCCGCGCATCGGGAGCGCGGTGCCTTCGATGCGGGTCATCTTCATACAAGTTCCCGAACGTCGGTGACGGCGCCGGTGACGGCGGCGGCGGCCACCATCGCCGGACTCATGAGCAGCGTCCGCCCGGTGGGGCTTCCCTGCCGCCCCTTGAAATTGCGGTTCGACGAAGAGGCGCAGACCTGGCTGCCCTGCAGCTTGTCGGGGTTCATCCCGAGGCACATGGAGCAGCCGGCCGACCGCCATTCGAAGCCGGCGGCCCGGAAGATCTCGTCGAGCCCTTCGCGTTCGGCCGCCTGCTTCACCGACGCGGATCCGGGCACCACGAACGCCTTGACGTGCGGCGCCACGCGGCGGCCCCGGACGATCCGCGCCGCCTCGCGCAGATCCGACAGGCGCGAGTTGGTGCAGGAGCCGATGAACGCCACGTCGACGCGGGTGCCCGCAATCGCCTCGCCGCCGTGCAGGCCCATGTACGCGAGCGCGTCCGCAATCGCCTGCCCGTCGCCGCCCGAACCGTTGGCGACCGGCACGCGCCCCGTCACGGACACGGACTGTCCAGGATTGACGCCCCAGGTGACGACCGGCGTCAGTTCCTCCCCGCGAATCTCCACGTCGTCGTCATAGCGCGCGTCCGGATCCGACGCGATCGACCGCCACCACGTCTTCGCGCGCTCGAACGCCTCGCCGCTCGGCGCGAACGGACGTCCTTTCATGTACTCGAAGGTCCTCTGGTCGGGATTGACGTAGCCGACGCGCGCGCCGCCTTCGATCGACATGTTGCAGATCGTCATCCGCTCGTCCATCGACATGCGGCCGACGATGTCGCCCGCGTACTCGTAGGCGTAGCCGACGCCCCCGCCCACGCCGAGGCGGTTGATGATCGTGAGAATGACGTCCTTGGCGTAGACGCCCCGCGGCAGCGTCCCGGTGACCCTGATGCGGCGCACCTTCATCGGCTCGAGCGCCAGGCACTGCGACGCGAGGACGTCGCGCACCTGCGAGGTGCCGATGCCGAAGGCAACCGCGCCGAACGCGCCGTGCGTCGACGTGTGGCTGTCGCCGCACGCAATCGTCATCCCCGGCTGCGTCAGCCCGAGCTCGGGGCCGATCACGTGCACGATCCCCTGCCGGTCGTCGTCGAGCCCGGCCAAGGGGACGCCGAAGTCGCGGCAGTTCCGCTCGAGCGCGGCCATCATGTCTTCGGCCATGACATCGAGGAACGGCCGCGTCCGATCGCGCGTCGGCACGATGTGGTCGGATGTGGCGAACGTGCGGTCGAGGCGCGCCACTTTCCAGCCGCGCTTGCGGAGCGCGTCGAAGGCCTGCGGCGAGGTCACCTCATGCACGAGGTGCAGGCCGATGAAGATCTGCGTCTGACCCGACGGCAGGGTGCGGACCGTGTGGAGGTCCCACACCTTCTGCAGGAGCGTTTTTCCCATCTGAATCCGTCTATCGTACCACGCGCCGCGGACCGGATATGGACGGATGGCCCGCGATCCAGCAGCGCCACCGCTTCTCCACGCCCACGCGGATCCCGATGCGCGGCCCCCACCGAACGGCGTCAACGGCGTACCCGCGGTCTTCGATCACGAGGCGGCTCGACACGAGATCGATCTGGTTCTCCGCGAGCGTGATCCCGAGCGCGCACGTCAGGTTACCCGGTCCTCGGCACAGATCCGCATCGGCGATGTGCGTGCCTGACGGTGCGCGGCGCCGGCGCATGAGGGCTGCGCCCTCCACCGGGTGCAGCGCCCGAATGAGCACCGCGGCGGGACGACCCTCCGCTTCGGTCACGGCGTTCACGAGGTAGTGGATGCCGTAATTGAGATAGACGTACGCGTGCCCGGGTGCACCATAGAGCGGCGCGTTCCGTGCGGTCGGGCCCGGCGCCGCGTGGCACGCCGGGTCGTTCTCGCCAATGTAGGCCTCGGCCTCGACGATCATGCCCGCGGCCATGCCCGCCGGTGTGTGATGCATGAGCACTTTGCCGAGCAGCTCCTCGACGACGGTGAGTGTGGGCCGCTCGTAAAACGATCGCGGGAGAATATGGGGTCGGAGGTCCTTTTTGGAGGACACTCGAGGACGGGTCCGCGGTGGGTCCGATCGAGTGTCCTCCAAAAAGGACCTCCGACCCCATTTACCGCGCCGCGTAGGCATGCGAGCGGCCGGTCGCCAGCACCTGCCGCAGCACGCGGCCGGTGTGCGACGCGTTGGCCTCGGCCACCTTCTCCGGCGTCCCCGCCACGACGACGCGGCCGCCGGCCTCGCCTCCCTCGGGTCCGAGGTCGATGATGGAGTCGGCCGTCTTGATCACGTCGAGGTTGTGCTCGATGACGAGCAGCGTGTGCCCCGCCTCGACGAGCTTGCGGAACGCAGCCAGCAGCTTTGCGATGTCGTCGAAGTGCAGCCCCGTGGTCGGCTCATCGAGGATGTAGAGCAGGCGCTCGCCCCCGAACGACGCCAGATGCGCGGCAATCTTGATCCGCTGCGCCTCGCCTCCCGAGAGCGTCGTGGCGGGCTGCCCGAGCCGCAGGTAGCCGAGCCCGATCTCGTCGAGCACCTGCAGGCGCCGCAGCACCTTGGGCGACGTGCTGAAGAACGCGAGCGCCTCGCGCACCGTCATCTCCAGCACCTGGTGCACGTTCTTGCCGCGGTACCGCACCTCGAGGACCTGCGGCTTGAACCGCATGGCGTTGCACTGGTCGCAGGGGACGAAGACGTCAGCGAGAAACTGCATCTCGACGCGCACTTCGCCCTCGCCCTGGCACGCCTCGCAGCGACCGCCCGGCACGTTGAAGGAGAAATGGCTCGCCGTCAGGCCGCGCGAGCGGGCGTCGCGCGTGGCCGCGAACAGCTCGCGGATCGGGTCGAACGCCTTCAGATAGGTGACCGGATTGGATCGCGGCGTCCGTCCGATCGGCGCCTGATCCACGAGCACGGCATCCGTGATGTACTCGAGACCTTCGAGGCTGCGGAACGCCCCGACCCGGCGGTCCCAGTCGCCCTTCGCGCGCTTGATGGCAGCGTACAGCACGTCGTGGACGAGCGTCGACTTGCCCGACCCGCTCACGCCGGTCACGCACGTGAGCGTGTTGAGCGGAATCTCCACGTCGATCCGCTTCAGGTTGTGCTCGCTCGCGCCGAACAGCCGGATCTTCTGCCCGCTCCCCTTCCGCCGCGGCGACGGTACCGGAATCGCGAGCTCCTTGCGCAGATACTTCGCCGTGAGCGACCGCGGCTCCTGCAGCAGGCCGTCGAGATCACCCGAATAGACGACGCGTCCGCCCTGCTCGCCGGCGCCGAGCCCCATGTCGACGATGTGGTCGGCGACGCGGATCATCTCTTCGTCGTGCTCGACAACGAGCACGGTGTTCCCCTGGTCGCGCAGCTGCCGGAGGATGGCGATGAGCCGCTGATTGTCGCGCGAATGAAGGCCGATCGACGGCTCGTCGAGCACGTAGAGCGTGCCGACGAGCGCCGATCCGAGGGAGGTCGCCAGGTTGATGCGCTGCGCTTCGCCGCCCGAGAGCGTCGACGACAAGCGGTCGAGCGTCAGGTAATCGAGGCCGACGTCGGAGAGGAACCCGAGCCGGCGGCGGATCTCGCGCAGTACCTTCTCGGCCACCGCCGCTTCCTTCTCGGAGAGCTCGAGCCCGGCAAAGAACTGCTGCGCCTCGCGCACCGTGAGCGCCGACACCGCGTCAATGGTCCGGCCGGTGACGCGCACGTCGCGCGCCTCGCGCCGCAGCCGGGCGCCGCCGCAATCCGGGCACGACAGGTAGCCGCGGTAGCGGCTCAGGAAGACGCGGACGTGCACCTTGTACTTCTTGCGCTCCAGCCAGCGGAAGAATCCGCGGATGCCGTCGTAATCGCCCCTCGACTCCGCTCGGGACGGGTCATTCCCCTCGACGACGAACCGCCGCTCGTCGTCGCTCAGCTGCGACCAGGGCACGTCGAGCCGGACGCCCGTCTTGCGCGCGGCGCGCTTCAGCTCGGCGAGCTGCGCACGGTAGTGCGGCTTGGTCCACGGCTCGATGGCGCCCTGGTTGATCGACTTGGACGGATCGGGGACGACCAGATCCATGTCGAGCTCGATGATGTTGCCGAAGCCGTGGCACGTCGGGCAGGCGCCGAACGGGTTGTTGAACGAGAAGAGCCGCGGCTGCGGCGCCTCGTACGCGATGCCGCAGGCGCGGCATTCGAAGCGCTCCGAGAACTCGAGGCGCATGTCAGGCTGCACCATCGCGAACGCAGCCCCGCCGCCCTCCTGATACGACGTCTCGATCGAATCGGTGAGGCGGCTCCGGACGTCGCCTTCGATCCGCACGCGATCGACGACGACCTCGAGGCGCGTCTGGCCGCGGAGCGACGCGGGATCGACCTCTTCGAACGGCACCGCCTGCCCGCCGATGAGCAGGCGGCCGAAGCCGCGCCGACGAAGGGCATTGAGTGTTTCGACAATCGCGTCAGCGCCGTTTCGATCGTCGTGTCCGGCTTTCGCCGGACCGTCGGCCGTCTCTGCGTCACCGTCGTCAGCAGTCTCCACCTCGGCCGCCGGCAGCGCCACCACCGGAATCTCGAACCCGATCAGCACACGGCTGCCGGCGGGCAGCTCGCCGAGCCGGCGCGCCACCACTTCCGCCGTCTCACGCGTGACCTCGCGCCCACACTGGCGGCAGTACGTGCGCCCGACACGCGCGTACAGCAGCCGCATGTAGTCGTGGATCTCGGTCATCGTGCCGACCGTCGATCGCGGGTTTCGAACGCTGTTCTTCTGCCGGATGGCGATGGCGGGACAGATCCCCTCGATGCGGTCGACGTCGGGCTTCTCCATCCGCTCGAGGAACTGCCGCGCGTACGCGGAGAGCGACTCGACATAGCGGCGCTGGCCTTCGGCGTAGATCGTGTCGAAGGCGAGCGACGACTTGCCCGAGCCGCTCACGCCGGTGATGACGGCGAGCCGGCCCGCGGGAATGGTGACGTCGATATTCTTGAGGTTATGCGTGCGGGCGCCGCGAATGACGAGCGGAGCGCGGCTGGAAGGCGGCACGGCAGTCACACTGTCCCCTATTTCTACGAACTGGTAAGTAGACCATGTTACTGCAACTTCCAACTCCCAAGGAACCAACTCCCAAACGAAACGGCGGACCTCGGCCACGCTCAGGCTTGGGAGTTGCAGTGTTGGGAGTTGGGAGTTGAGTTTGCGTCAGCGGCTTGCCGCGAGCGCCTTGCGTAGCGGCTTCGCGACGACGCGCAGGTCGGCGACGAGCATGTCGAACGCGGCGCGGCGCGCCTCTGAATTGGGCGCGCGCAGGACTGACGAGGGATGAACGGTGGCGACGACGTGCCGCCCCTCCGACATCGAGCTCGGCACCCCCTCGACGTCGCTCGGGGCAAGCAGCTTCCCGCGGTTCTGCATCAATTTGAACCGCGGCCCGAGCACCGACTGCGCCCCGTTGCCCCGAGGCAGACGATGACCGCCGGCTTGATCGCGCGCAGCTCGGCCTCGAGCCACGGCCGGCAGGCCTTCACCTCCGAGAGCCGCGGCTTCTTGTGGATGCGCCGCTTGCCGCGCGGCTCCCACTTGAAGTGCTTGACGGCGTTGGTGACATAGACCTCGTTGCGCGGGATGCCCGCCTCCTCGAGCGCCCGGTCGATCAGCGCGCCGGCGGGGCCGACGAACGGCACGCCCTGGCGATCTTCCTGATCGCCCGGCTGTTCGCCGACGAACATCACGTGCGCGGTGCGCGGCCCGGCGCCGAAGACCACCCGGGTAGCGGTCTTGTAGAGGTCGCAGCCGCGGCACTCGTGCGCGGTCGCGCGCAGCGTGCGGAGGCTGGTCGTGGCGGGAACGAACGGTGCCGCCGAGCGCTTTCCGCCCGGATTCGCATCGTCAGGGCTCCCGGACCCGGCTTTCTTGGCCATACAGGGCCCGGGTGCAAGTACGATGCGCGTGCATGCCGGAACTCAGCGTCACGCTGACCCTCGCAGCCGGGCTCGCCTCCGCGCTCGTGTTCGGGTACCTCACGCACCGCGCGGGACTCTCGCCAATCGTCGGCTATCTCATCGCCGGCGTGGTGATCGGCCCGCATACGCCGGGCTTTGCCGCCAACACCACGGTCGCCACGCAGCTCGCCGATGTGGGCGTCATCCTGCTGATGTTCGGCGTCGGCCTGCAGCTGCACGTCGACGAGCTGCTCGCGGTGCGACACGTGGCCGTCCCCGGCGCCGCTGCCGGCATCGGCGCAGCCACGGTGCTCGGGGCGCTGGTGGCGCGCGCCGCCGGCTGGAACTGGACCTCGGCGTTCGTGTTCGGCCTGACGCTGTCGGTGGCGAGCACCGTCGTCCTCGTACGCGTCCTGTCGGACGCGCGCCGGCTGCACACGTCCGCGGGCCACATCGCCGTCGGCTGGCTCGTCGTCGAAGACATCATCACCGTCGTCATGCTCGTGCTGCTGCCGTCGCTCGTCGGCGCGGCGGCCACGCCGGCCAGCGTCGCGGCGAACCTGCTGATCGCCCTGCTCAAGGTCGGGGGACTCATCGCGCTGGCGATGCTCCTGGGCGCGCGGGCGGTTCCGCGGCTCCTCGATCTGATGGCGCTCACGCGGTCGCGGGAGCTGTTCACCCTGGCGGTGCTGACGATCGCGCTCGGCATCGCCGTCGTGTCGACGACGTTCTTCGGCGTCTCGATGGCGCTCGGCGCCTTCATTGCCGGGCTGACCGTCGGCCGCTCGGAGTACAGCCTCCGCGCCGCGACCGAAGCGCTGCCGATGCGCGAGGCGTTCGCGGTGCTGTTCTTCGTGTCGGTCGGCATGCTCCTCGATCCGGTGCAGCTCCTGCAGGCGCCCGGACTTGCGCTCGGCGCGTTCGCCATCGTCGTCGTGGCGAAGCCGCTCGTCGCCGCGGGCGTGCTGGCGCTCATGCGCTACCCGCTCCGGACGGTCATCACCGTGCCGTCCGCGCTCGCGCAGATCGGCGAGTTCTCGTTCATTCTGGCCGCCGTGGCGCGCGAGCTGCGCGTCCTGCCCGACCCCGCCTCGAACATCCTCGTGGCCGTCTCGATCGCCTCGATCGTGATCAACCCGTTTGTGGGGCGCCTCGTCCGTCCCGCCGAGCGGTGGCTCTCGCGGTGGCGGCTCGCCTGGGCCTCCGCCGAGGCAGACGATCGCGGCGCAGCCTCGTCGATCGCGCCTGAGGACCGCGCGGTGGTGGTCGGCTACGGGCCGACCGGCCGCACCGTGGCGCGGCTGCTGCGCGAGAACCGGATCGCGCCCACGGTTGTCGAGCTCAACATCGAGACCGTGCGCACGCTGCGCCAGGAAGGTGTCTCTGCGGTCTACGGCGATCGTTACCGCCGGGATCCGGCACGCGGCCACGCTGATCGTGAGCGTGGCCGATGCCGGCGCGGCCGAGACCATCCGGGTCGCCCGCGAGCTCAATCCGTCGGTGCACGTCTTCGCGCGAGGCGGCTACCTGCGCGACGCATCGGCGCTGCGCGGCGCGGGTGCCGACCAGGTGTTCTCGGGCGAGGGAGAGGTCGCGCTGGCGATGACCGAAGCGGTGCTCCAGCGTCTCGGCGCGACGCCCGAGCAGATCGACCGCGAGCGGGCGCGCCTGCACGGCGAACTGCTCGGCTGGCAAGAGGTAGCTCGGGACACGCGTACGTAGGACGGGTCTCGCCGAGTGCGGAAAAATTCGCGACGCAGACCCGCCTGGCGCTATACTCTGGCCTTTGCGAAGCCCGGTAACGCGGGAGCCCCTCGACTTCGCCCGGGGGCAGGCAGGAGGTTCGTCGATGCGTGTACTGTTAATGTTAGGGCTGGTGGCAACACTGGTGGCAGGCGCAGCGGCACAGGGTGCGGCCGAGCTGAAAGTCGGCGACATGGCGCCGGACTTCTCGCTGCCGGGGACCGACGGCAAGACGCACAAGCTGTCGGACTACCGGGGCAAGCAGGCGGTCGTGATTGCCTGGTTCCCGCGCGCGTTCACGCAGGGCTGCACGATCGAGTGCAAGTCGCTGGCGGAGAACGGCGACAGGATCCGCCGCTACAACGTGACGTACTTCATGGCCAGCGTCGATCCGCTGGAGCAGAACATGAAGTTCGCGAAGGCGACATCGGTGACGCTCGGCGAGCGCGTCGTCGAGAAGAAGGAAGCCGACTTCCCGATGCTGAGCGACCCGGAGAAGACGGTCGCGAAGGCGTACGGCGTGCTCAACGAGCGCGGGATCGCCAACCGCTGGACGTTCTACATCGACCGGAACGGCCGGATTGCGGCGATCGACAAGATGGTGCGGCCGGAGACCTCCGCCGAGGACATGGTGGCCAAGCTCGGCGAGCTCAAGGTCGTGACGCGGTAAGACGTCAGACGGCTCGCCGCGCGTCGCGGCGGGCCGCGTCTCTCCGTTCGCGCGCCACGAGCAGGGCCAGGTGCGCCCCGCCCGCCGTCCAGAGCAGCAGCAGCGGTCCCCACTGTTCGAGGCGCGGAATCCACGGTGACGCCACCGTCAGGATCGCGCCGAGGGCCAGCAGAATCGTCGTCCACATCACGCGATACCCTCCCGGGCACGAGCGCCTCGCAAAGGGGATGCCTGCGGCAGAGCTGTCCTCTTGCGAATTTTTGCCGGGAAAAATCCCCCGTGCGGCCCCCCGGCGCCGCGAAATCTTCGGCGGCGTCCGCGGCTTTTTCCGCGCTACGATCGGAACATGGATCCAGATGTCAGGCCCCTCGAGGAGCCACTGGCCGAGCTCGAACGGCGGCTGATCGACGAGTACCTGCGCAAGCAGGGACACGATCCCGACGCGCTTCGCGCGCGGCACGACGAGGCGGCGCGCAAGCTGCTGGCGGCGGCGTCCGTCTACGCGGCGACCAAACTCACCGAATTTTTCAAATGCGTCTAGCGCGGATTTGTGGGGCGAGCCTTTCAGGCTCGCCTCGCGAACCCGAAGGGTTCGCGCCACAGAAACGAAATCCGCGCTAGATCCGGGATCCGGAATTGGGGATCCGGGATCGGATCCGGGATCGGGGATCCGGGCCCTGCGTCCCGGATCTGTTAGGATGAGAATTCACGCCAAGCCGGCGTAGCTCAGTTGGTAGAGCAGTCGATTCGTAATCGACAGGTCGTCGGTTCAAGTCCGACCGCCGGCTCCAACCTTCGCTCACGCTTGCCAACGTACGCGTGAGCTACGGTTGGCAAGCCCTGCGAAGGTTGCGCGCCGAAGCTCGCGACGCGAGCGACGGCGGGCTATCTAAATCGATCCCACACCGGCTGCCCGCTCGCGTTGTAGATGACGAGATTGCCGTCGCCCTGCACGAGCAGCCGCGCGTTGGCGCCGATGCCGGCCGTCCCGCTCGACCACTGCCCCACACCGCTGCCGTCGTACACGACCAGATTGCCGTCGTCCTGGAGCACGATCTGGCCGATGGTCGTGCCCGCCGTCCCCGTGGACCACAGCGCCACGCGGTCCACGTCGTCGATCAGCACGAGGTTGCCGTCGTCCTGATACAGGAGGCGATAGCGCCGGTTGCCCGAAACGAGCGACTGGCCCGCGAACAGGCGGCCTCCGGCGCGCAGCGTGTCGCCCTGCGCCAGCGGCTGGCCATAGATCGCGCGCGCACCGTTGAGGTCGTCGGCCTGTAGGCTGTCGACGTCGCTGACGCGGGCATTCATGACCGCGGTGACCGACTGCCCGCTGCCGTCAGGGTGGTTCAGGCCGATCACGTGGCCGAACTCGTGCAGCGCGACGCGCCGAAGATCGTACAGCCTCCCCCCGCCCGATGCGTTCCGCAGGTTGCCGCGATAGGAGTTCCAGCTCCTGCTGCGGTCGAACAGCACGTCCGCTTCAATGGTCGAACCGTCGGAACGGTAGACCCATCGCGCGTAGGCCACGGCGTCACCAAACGGATCGCCGTATACGTCGCTGGAGAAGAACACGTTATTGACGTTGTTCCGTAGCCCCGTGCCCTGCGTCGAATCGCGCACCACCCTGAAGGTCACACTCGCGAGGTACTGGTTCCAGATCGCCAGCGCCCCCTCGGCGACCGTGTTCCAGCTCGTACCGCCGTCGATGAGCGTACCGCTGCCCGACCCGAGCTGGAGGTGCATCGTGATGTTCGACCCGGTTGGCCAGCGCTGGCCCGTGAGCACGTACGCCCGGCCCGTATCTGTGAGCCAGAACAGCGTTACCGCGATGCCGGCCGCCGCGAGCCGCGCCCTCACCGCCGCCTCACGTCCCCGGCCGTGCGTTCGACGAGGGCGACGAACCCCGTCAAGGACATTGCCGGCGTGCCGATCGGCGGGAGCGCCGACGCTCTGGTCCCGAGATTCTCGGGCCGGCCGAGGGGCGCACCGTCGAGCGTCAGCACCCGATCGACGCCGCGGCTGTCGCGCCGCACCTGAAAGAGGCCCTGTCGGAAGCCGACGATCGGGCTGATGCTCGGGGATCGATAGGCGAATACCACGCGGCGGTCTCCCACGGCGAACCGGGGCATCTCGGCGATTGCCATCCCCTCGCCGCCCCACTCGCCGCCGAAGAAATCCAACACCTCGAGCGCGCTCGACGTCCCGGCGATCGGATCCTGGACGCGAAAGACGACGCGAGTCTTGATGATCGTGCCGTCGCTCGTGCTCACGGGGTACGGCCGGACGTCGACGACCTCGCCGACGAAGATCATGTCGGCGCGCGCGACGAGCTCGTCGAACGTCACCGGGTCGTAGGTCGTCGCGAACGATGGGAGCGCGGCGCACACGAGCAGCAGCGCGGCGAGCCGCCAGCGAGCGAACATCTGATACCTCCTGGGGTGGACTTTCAGGGTAGCACACGCGCCTTGGTGCGCCAGGTGTAGAATCTCCCGCCTATGGCGCAGATCACCTTCACACGTCCCGACGGACAGGATTGTTCAGGGTTTTACGTGGAACCGGACGCCGGAAGCCGCGCGCCGGGACTCGTGGTCATCCAGGAGTGGTGGGGCCTGAACGACCAGATCAAGGGCGTGGCGCAGCGGTTCGCCAGCCGTGGCTACCGTGTGCTCGTCCCCGACCTGTACCGCGGCAAGGTCGGCCTCGACGCGAAGGAAGCCGAGCACCTGATGGGCAATCTGAACTTCGCCGATGCCGCCGGCCAGGACATCCGGGGCGCCGTGCAGCACCTGAAGCAGACGGGCGCGAAGGTCGGCGTCACCGGCTTCTGCATGGGCGGCGCGCTCACCCTCCTCTCCGCCGTCTTCGTGTCCGAAGCCGACGCGGCGGCGGTCTGGTACGGCTTTCCGCCGCTCGAGTACATCGACGCGAGCAGGATCACGATGCCGCTGCTGGGGCATTTCGCGACCGAAGACCAGTTCTTTCCGATCGCGCAGGTCGACGAGCTGGAGAAGAAGCTGAAGGCGGCGGGCGTCCGCTACACGTTCCACCGGTACAACGCGCAGCACGCGTTCGCCAACGAGGAGAACGTCGACAAGCCGCTCCCGATCAAGTACGACGCGACTGCCGCGGAAACCGCGTGGCAGCGCACGCTCGACTTCTTCGGCCAGCACCTCGGCGTCGCGCAGCACGCCTAGTTGGTTGGTGGTCGGTGGTCGGTCTACCGGCTACCACCCACCACCTAGTTCTCCGGCGGATTGCCTGAAATATAGAGCTGATACAGCTCTTCCTCCGACGCCGGCACGCGCCGCGTGACGTCCATCACCATCGTCTTGCCCTCCCAGCGGCGCACGAGCGGCTCCTTGCGGAGGTGGCCGAGGAACGTTTCCTCCACCATCTCGATGCACCGGAACGGGATGAGCCGCGCGTCGGGCTCCAGACGGCGATAGAGCGGCAGCCGGATCGTCCAGGGGCGCGTGAATACCTTGGTGTCCTCGATCCGGGCTTCGTACTGAATGGCGTCGCGTCCGATCGGCGTGTAGCGCTCGGTCACGTGAAGGGCGTCGCTGTGGAAGTTCCCCGAGCGGTCGAACCAGGTGTACGGCGTAAAGCGCGTCACGTCGACGACGAGCGCATCGCCCTCCCAGCGCCCCACCGAATGTCCCATGAACGCATCGCCGGGATACGGCACGACCTCGTCCAGGTGAATCGTGCGATCGGCGTTGCGGAACTCGAACGCCATCATGATCTTCGTGGGACCCTGGATGATCTGGAAGTTGTAGGGCAGGTACATCGCCCGCGGCACACCGGGCAGGTAGCACCGGAGCTCCGGATCGCGATCGAGCCAGTTGGCGAGATTCTCGCGCTGCCGCGCCGCCGCCCACGGCTGGTACGGGATCTCATCGCCGACGACGACGCCGAGGTCCGCCGGAATCCAGCCGACGGTGCCAAGCGCCACAACGGGCGCGGCAAGGACGGGCACGTCGGGATAGGCGCCGCGCTGCGCAACCATCGGACGGGCATCGTGGCTCAGGAGGTCCCAGTACGCCGACGTGTTCGCCTGCCAGATGCCGCTGAAATCGGGACGACCGTCCGCCGTCCGCGGGATCTGCCCCGCCACGCCGGCGCTTTGCGACCCACCGGTCTGCATCGTCAGGAGGAAGACGGCCGCGACGATGACCCCTCCGAAGACGGTGCTCGCCAGATATTTCCACACGTTGCGCATGGTCCTACGTCCCCCGTGGCGCGGGATGGTAGCACGGCGAGCTGGCGCGGTTCCTGGTTGGTGGTTGGTGGTTGGTCGGTTAGTGGTTGGTGGTTGGTAGCCGGCAGCTGATTCAGCTACCAGCTACCGACTACCGGCTACCGGCTAGAAGTTGAACTGCGCGCCGACCTTGACCATGCGCGCGGCGAGAATCTGCTGCGCGTTCAGCCACGCCGCGCCGTACCGCGTGTTCAGTCCGAGCACGGGACTCGAGTTGAGCACGTTGTAGACGTCGAACATCCCCTGCACGCGCGCCGCGCCGATGCGGAAGATGCGAGCCAGCCGGAGGTCGAGCTGGGTGAACCGGTCCTCGAACCGGACGCGCGGGTCGATGAGGTCGATCTCGACGCTACGAACGCCGCCCGCGAGGCTGCGCCCCAGGGCCGGCGCGATCTCGGCATTCGGGGCCACATAGCTGGCCGTGATAGGAACACCCGGCAGGTTCTGCACGGCCACACTCGGCAGCAGGCCCCACGGCAGCGGGTAGATAGCGGACAGTTTGACCTGCGTTCCGGCGGACCACGGCGTGCTGACGTTGCACAACGCCGGATCTTTCGGCGTCACGATCGTCGTCGATGCCGCCACACCCAGGACCGTTTGCGGCTGCACGTTCGGAAGATCGTTGAACGCGCACGTGTCGTGCACCGTCCCACCGGTGCTCAGGCCGCCGGACACCATCCCGCCTTCCGCCAACCGCGCGTTGATCGTGACATCGATCCCGTTGAACACCTCACTCTGCTTGCCGTAGCGCGACGCCTGGGCGACGAGATTGTTGATCTGGCCGAACTTCGCGGGCGTGACGTTGTAGAGCCCACAGACCTGGTTGCCACCGCCGCCGGGCAGCCGGGAATCTGCCGGCGCCGTGAGGCAGTACGGATCGAAGTCTGCCGGCGTCGTCGCCTGGTTGTCGGTGACGAGGAAGTTGCCGTACCACGTGCGGAAATAGGCGACGTTGAGGGCCACGCCCGGCCTCAGCTCGTGCTGGACGGCTGCCGACGCCTGCCAGTTGTAGCCGCGCTTCCCGAACCCGCGCGTGACGTCGTCGGCGTAGCGCGTCGTGATCCGCAACTGGCCGAAATTGGCCGGCGAGAGCGGCCCGAGCTCGTCCTCCTGCGGGACGTGGTCGCCGTTGCGGTCGGTCCACGCACGCGTCGCGCTGTTGACCGACGTGTTCGCTGGGGCGATGTCGTTGACGATGCCGCCGGTGGACTGCCAGGCCACGTACCGGCCCAGAGACACTTTGAGCGCCGTCTTGGCCGTGCCGAACAGGTCGTAGGCGGCGCCCAGCCGCGGCGACAGATCCGTCCAGTTCGGCGCGTTCTCCACCCGCGCGAAATCGCGCGCGGGCACCCACCGCCCGGCCGGTAAGTGCAGTTCGGGGATCCACCCGTAGAAGGAATCGAACCGTAGGCCCAGGTTGAGTGTCAGCTTCCTGACGGTCCACTGATCCTGCGCGTAGAGACCGAGGCTTCTCACCCGCCCCTCGCGCTCGTATGGGGTCGCCCAGTACGTCACCGACTGCGGTACCCGGTCGCGAAACGTGTAGCTGACGTCGTGGTTGATGGCCGAGTAGCGGTGTACCAGGGCCTCCAGCGCGTAGAGCCCGCTCTTGAACGTATGCGAACCGGTGATGTAGGACACGGTGACCCGCTGGTTGGCCTGCTTGAAGATCTGCCTGCCCCACGAGCCAACCGGACCAAGGTTCGTGGCCCTCGACCCGTACCGGTAGTTCCTCGACTGCTCCAGCACGGAGTAGTCGTCATACGTCCCCCCTGTCAGCATGTTGCGGATAGTCCCGATGACGGCCGTCCCCCCGGCCTCAATCAGGAGCCGGTTGGTGGCGGGGTACGTCCAGGTGCCCTGCGCGACGTAGTTCGGACTGTACTTATGGGCTCCCGCGGCTTCGGGCGCCACGAGCCCATTCTGAATGGCCCACATGCAGTTGCAGTTCTTCTGATAGATGTAGCTGAGGTCGACCTTGTGCTTCCGCGCCGCCTGCCATGTCAGGCGGAGGCTGCTCTCGCCGTAGTAGTCGTCATCGAACGCCGGCCGACTCAGATCGGGCTCGTAGAACAACGTGCCCTGGAGCTTGTTGTAGTAGTTTCCCGGCAGGTACGACGAGGTGTGGAACCACCGCTGGGCGGCAAAGAACCAGAGCCGGTCCTTCCTGATCGGGCCTCCCACGCCGAGATTGACGTCGAAGAGCTTTCGGATCTCGGGTTGCCCCCCCACGCCGCGGGCGCGCAGCGCGTCGGTGACGTTGGCGCTCTGCAGGTCCTTATGGCCGATCGTGCTGAAGAACGATGCCGAAAAGGTGTTGCCGCCCGCCTTGGGCACCATGTTGATGTGCACGCCACCGGTCTCGCTTTCGGCCGACATGCCGCTCGTTTCGACGGTGATTTCCGCTGTCGCTGCAGGGTTCGGGCTGTAGGTGCGGTTGCCGGAACCAAGGAGCGTGTTCTGCACCATGCCTTCCCGCATCAGGACGAAGTCGGCCTGGCGGCCGCCGTGGATCCCGAACCCCTGGTCCTGCTCTCCCTGGTTGCCGCCGACATCCTGGCGGTTTGGCGTCGCCAGCACGGCGCCGGGCACGAGCGCGCTGTACAGGTTCACATTGCCACCGACCGGGAGCTGATCGACCACGTCACGCGCAAACACTTTCTGTTGCATGACGTTCTGAATGTCCACCACCGGGCTCTCGCCGGTGACGGTCACCGTCTCTTCCAGCGCCCCCACTCGGAGCTCGGCATTCACCGTCGCGGTGAAGGCGGTCGTCAGCTCGAGGCCGTCCCGCCTGAACGTGCTGAACCCCGGCAGGGTGAACGTCACGGTGTACACACCGGGTCGCAGGTCGACGATGCGATAGAGACCTCGATCGTCGGTGACCGCGGTGCGCACCTTTTCAATCAGGGCGGGGCTGGCGGCCTCCACGGTGACGCCGGGCAGCACCGCACCCGTCGCGTCGGTCACCACGCCTGCGATGGTGCCGCTGACCACCGTCTGCGCCGCTGCGGCGGCCGGCAGGACCAGCAGACCCGAGACCAGTACCAGTCGTACGATGAGCGGTATGGTCAGCGCCTGTCCGAAGACAGGCACGATGGAGAGGACAAACGCCGCGGCGACGCACAACGAACGGCGAAGCATCATCGGTCCTCCTGGGTTAAAAAGGACCGGCCGGCGCGGGTATGAATGTGCGGGGGTCGTTACACGGGCGCCATCCTAGGCGCAGCCGCTCACTTCGGTCAAGGGAGGAGGATATGAGGTCGATGGGCGGCAGCCGGTAGGCGGCAGCTCTCTACGAGCTACCAGCTACCGGCCACCGGCTACCAGCTAGGTCAGAAGCGGTACGAGAGGGCCACCTCCGCCAGGCGGGGCGGCAGGATCGACCGGGGCCGCAGGAACTCCGAGCCCGAGCGGTTCTGCAGACCGGTTGCCGTGTTCGCGTTCAGCGCGTTGTACACATTGAGTGTGACCGTCGCGATGTGTGCACTCGGCAACGTGAAGCGCTTCTCGACCCGGAACTGCACGATGTTGAGGTTCGGCCGGCGGTGGGTCCCGATCGGCTCGACATTCAGGACGATCGACGGAATGGTCCGGCCGCCGGTGAATCGCACCTGCCGCGCGAACGGATCGCCGCTCGTGTGGTGGAAGTTCCCGGACAGCGCCACGCCGCCCGGCATGATGTAGGTCCCAATGACCTTGGCATCCCAGTCCCACGTGTTGTCCACGGAGAAGATCTCGGCGTTGGGCGTGAGGAACCCGACGTGCTCGCCCGCGGCCGAGAAGGTGGGGCTGGAGGTGCCGAAGCCGAGGGAACTGGCGCTCCCCTGCGCGCCGATGGGCCAGTGTTTCTTCGTGGCCGAGTACGAGGCCAGCAGCTGCCAGCGGTCCGCGAGCCGCTTGAGCGCCGCCACTTCAATCGTCTTGAAGTTCTGATCGGCTCTCGAGTCGTTGACGGACTGGTACTGCTCGAACTGCAGGCCCCTCAAGGCCGGAGAATACTCGAAGTACGTGACCAGTCCGCCGTCGTCCGCGGTCCCACGACGCCCATCCGGTCCCGGATCGATGTTCGTGACCGGAATGTTGTAGGCCTCGAAGGGGCGGAACGTGTTCCGATGGCGCAGGACGTTCTTCGTCTGGGAATAGATCCCCGTCGCCCGGATGGAGAAATTCGCCATCAGCTCGTGCTCGAACGACAGGTTGAACTCATCGAAGATCACCTGCTTCTCGTCGGGGTTCGGCACGAACCGCGGCGGCAGGGCGCCGAACTCGTTGGCGGCGGTCTCGATGAAATCGGGTCCGTTGGGATCGCGGTTCGTCTCGCCGAGATCCCAGTCGTTGTTCCCGTTCAGGTCGCGCCAGGCAAAGATGCCGTAGGTGATGGCCAGCGGATCGTACCGGGCCGCGAGGGCGACCTCGCGCCTGAACCCGTACCTTCCCCACCCGCCTTTCACCACGGTCTTGCCGTCGCCCGAGAGGTCGTACGCCGCGTGCAGGCGCGGCACCACCAGGTTCTGGATGGGGAGCTGCACCTTGTCGAAGCACTGGGCGGGGAACATGGCGTCCGACGGAAAGGACGCGGCCTCACGGCACTGCTCGGGCACGAACACCGATTCATGGGAATAGCGAGCCCCAAGATTCAGTGTCAGCCGCCCCGTGGTCCAACTGTCCTTCACGTACACGCCAAGGTTGTTCGCGACCCGATGCGGGATGACCGGGGCGTTGAAGAAGGCCACGCGGTCGGGGACCCCGTCGGCATATTGCAGGTGATAGTTGTGCGGCTTCGTCAGCAGGCCGGGGAACTCGTTCGTGTCGGCGTTGTAGTCGAAGCCCGACTTGAGCTCATGGTTCCCGTACCCCCAGTCCGGCTTGTACCAGCTCACACTGCCTCTGGAGTGATACGTGCGGTTATAGCTGTGCTCCCCGGCGACCACGTTGTCGCCGCTGACCCGCTCGGTCTCCAGGTCGCTGCGCCCGACAATCCCGGGGGTGTTGAGGAATGGAGAGCCGCTGTCGTTCCTGGTATGCGCGAGCTGGAGGTTGGCGATGAGCGCGTTGCCCCGCACCCCCTCCCACTCGATCTTCGTATTGGTCCGTCCGTTGTCCTTGAACTCCCGCGCCTCATACGAGATGAACTCGTTGAGCCCCTTCTCCTCCGGGCCGTTCTCCCACATGTTCAGGAAGATCAGCCGGTTCGAGCGGGTCGCCTGATACGAGACTTTGTTCGTGAAGATCCGTTGCTTGTTGATGAGCTGCCCGGGCGATCCGTCCGGCTTGAACGTGTTCAACACGTCATAGGCGGCGTAGCGCCGGCGGGCGGCGCTGTAGAACCACAGCCGGTCCCGCACGACGCGGCCCCCCAGCTCCCCGCTGAAATCGGACTGCGTGTCGAGCCGGTCGCCCGACGTGATGCCGATGGCCTCCAGCTCCGCATCGACGTTGGTGTCCTCGAGGCTCTTGTTCGCCCCCGACCAGAACCCGCTGCCGTGGAACTCATTGCCTCCGGACTTCACGACGGCCGTCATCTGGACGCCGCGCGTCGGCTGCTCCGCATCGAGTCCGAGGGTCTGGACGCGCACCTCCTCGATCGTCTGATAGTCCCAGGATACCGACTGGTTGGTGGTGCGGGCCGCAATCCCGTCGAGGGTGTACCAGATCGAGCCGCCCACGCCGTACGCGCGCGGATTCGGGTTCTCCAGCATCATGGTCCCGCCCCCGACCTCGACGAAGGTGCGCACGCCCGGCGCCATCGTCAAGATGCTCATGACGTTGTTGCGCGGGGTGGCCGAGAGCTGGAGAATCTCGTTCGTGAGCTGCGTGGTGCTGGACGTCGACGTGACGTCCACGACCGGCGCCTGGCCGGACACCGTGACCGTCTCGCCCACGGCGGCGATGCCCAGCGACACATCCAGCCTGGCGGTGAAGCCGACCGTCAGCCGGACGTCCTGGCGCCGGACAGTCTGAAATCCTGGGATCTCAAAACTGATCTCATAGACGCCAATCGGCAGCGGCGTCAGGCGATACTCGCCTACCGCGTTCGTCACGCCTGTGACTTGCGGGACCTGCAGGGCGGGACTGGTCGCCGTGACCGTGACGCCCGGGAGCACGGCGCCAGTCTGGTCGGTGACGTGACCGCCGATGGTGGCGGCCGTCCCCTGGGCAAACACGGGGACAGTGGAGAGGACGACGACGGCGACGACCGGGGCAACGTACAACGAGCGGCGAAGCATGTCGGCCCTCCTTGGTTAAAAGGACCGCCGGCGCGCAGGTATGAAGATGCGGGGTCGTTACATGGCCGCCATCCTAGGGAGGCGCCCCCTCCGGGTCAAGGCAAAACGGCGTAGGGTCGAAACACCACACTATGGGTTGAGGTAGCGAGATTTGCACGCGGGTGGTAGCCGGGTAGTAGCCGGTAGCCGGTCGCCGCTATCAGCTTGCGGCGACCAGCTACCGGCCAGTCTCAGAACGTGTACCGCCACCCCAGCTGCATCGTCCGCGGCAGGTCGGCGGTGATCGACTGCATGAAGAACGGCGAGCGGCGGTCTCCGATGGGATTGCCGAAGTTGACCCGGTCGAGGGCGTTGTAGATCTCCCAGTAGAACCCCATCGTCTGCTGCCCGGCCATCCGGTAGACGTACTGGAGCCGCAGATCCAGCAGCACCTTGTTGTTGCCTTTGATGCCGTTCCGGACGGCCACTCCGTTCGCGTCAACCTTCGACACGATCGGCCGCGTCGCGTCATCGCGGCCTCTGACGGGGCGATCGAAGTTGGCGCCGTCGCGGTCGCCGTTCACATCGCGCCCCAGCGTTTCGTTGACCGGGTTGCCGGAATAGTACCGGACCGTGAAGCCGGCAGCGAGCCCGCGCCACGCATCCCAGTTCGCCCCGCTCGAGAACGCATGCCGGTTGTCGGTGTTGGCCAGGCCATAGTCGAGGCGCGGATCGAGATCGTTGTTGACCCGCTTTTCGACGATGTTGCCGCCGCCGGTCGTGGTGGCGTCGACATCGCGCGACCGCGACAGCGTGTACGCCATGCGGCCGGACCAGCGGTTGGCCAGCCGCCGCACGACGCTCACTTCGAGGGCATCGTAGTCGGTGTTGAACTCCGGGCGCGTCTGATACTGCAGCACGCGCTGGAAGCTCGTGTTGCGCGCCGCGGCCGGGATGAGCCTCCCGTCCGGGTCGAACACCGAGGCACCGGGCCGGCCGATCCGCCCATCGGGCAACAGCCGCGGCTCGTTGATATCGATGAGCAGCGTCTGGTCGCGCCCGCGGTTGCCGACGTAATCCACGGTGAGGGCCACGCCCGGCAGGAGCTCACGCTGAACGCCCGCACTGAACCCGATGAGATACCCCATCTGGCGATTCCCATCGAGCCGGGGCTCGGTGTTGATAAACCCGCCGGCCGCGACCCGGTTGCGAATATCCACGAGCTGCGCCCGGCACGCCGCGCTGATGACCGCCAGGCCCTCACGCCCGTCCGGCCGCAGACACGGATGCGCCGGCAGCACGCCGCGCGTCGCCGAGATGTCCTCGCCGGTGTCGAATTGATTCGTCGGCGAGATGACGGCGTTCAGGAGAAGGTTGGACGCGACGGCGGTCGCCTGATACTCGTAGAATCGGCCAATGCCCGCGCGGATGACGGTCTTCTCGTCGGGCGCGTAGGCGATGCCCGCCCTGGGCGCGAAGGCATCCTTCGTCTGCGGGATCAGGTGCTGGTAGTCGTACCGAATCCCCAGGTTCAGCGTCAGCTTGCCCGTCGCCTGCCACTTGTCGGCGACGAAGACGTTCGTGCGCCAGTCGTCCATCTCGTAGAACAACTCGCCCAATCGCATCCGGAAGCGGCTCGGATAGGTGGGCGCCTGCGCCGGATCGAACGGTCGATTCCCCTGAAACTCGAACAGCCCGAAGTAGTTCCCCCCGACCACGTTCGTCCCGCCGTTCTGGCTCGCGCCGAAGCCGAACTTCAACGTGTGGTTGCCCGGCGTGTACGTCAACTGGTCGCTGAAGGCAATCGTCGTCACGGACGCCCCGCTCGGGCTCTCGTGCGGACCGGCCTGGTAGTCCGGGTGCAGCTGCCCCGACCCGAAGTCCAGTTGGTCGCGGCTGCCAAGGCCGCTCAGCTCGCCGCGGCCCTTTGCCGCGAGCTCGAAGACCTTATCCCCGCCCGTGTCGAAGAGCGCCTGGTCGCCGACGTGCAGCTCCTCGGTGACGCGTGAGAGGCGTGCTTCGTTGACCATGCGCGCGCCGAGCACGCCCAGCCACTGCCCGCTGAAGAAGAACTCTCCAGGCTTCGGCGCGCGCTCGATCCGCATCGCCGAGATGGTCCGCTTGTCCCTCACGTGACTCTGGCCGTCCACCGCATTCGGGTCGAAGAGCGCCCGCCAACTGAAGCTGTGCGACCCGTTCAACTGGTAATCGAGCCGATGAAAGAGGTTGGTGGACTTGATCGGGAGCGCCACCGAGTACGACGTCGCCAGCGGCGCCGCTTCCGGAGGAAAGTTCAGGTTGGCCGCTTCATTGATGCGCAGGCGCTCGAGGTTGATGAAGAAGAACGCCTTGTTCCGGAGAATCGGCCCGCCGACGCTGCCCAGGGCCGTCTTGACGCCGCTATCCGGGTTTTCTCTCCCTTCCTTTTTCAGGAAGTAGTTGGTGGCGTCGAGGCTGCTGTCCTGGAGGTAGTACGCGCCCCGTCCATGAAAATCGTTGGTCCCGCTCTTGGTGACTGCGTTCACGATGACGCCCGTGGCGCCGCCGTATTCCGCGCCGTACTCGTGCGTCAACACCTGGTACTCCGCGGTCGTGTCGATCGTCATGCGGGTCTGCGATCCCGACCCGGTCAGCGTGCGATCGTCATTGTTGTACATGCCATCGACCAGGAACAGGTTGCCCCCGGTTTGGCGGCCGTTCGCGCTGTACTGCGCTCCCTCGAATGCGCCGGGCCCCAGGTTCGGCGTCAGCCCGGGCACCAACTGCAGCAGCGCGTACTGCTGGCGGCCCTGTGTCGGGAGGTCTTCGATCTGCTGGGCCGAGATGTTCGCCCCGATCTGGGTCTGCGTGACCTCGACGATCGGCGCCTCACCGGTCACCGTCACCACATCGGTCAGCGTGCCGATGGGCAGCGTGAAATTGAGCGTGACCGCCTGGCCGACGAGGATCGTGATCCCGGTCCGCGTCTGGGTCTGAAAGCCGGACAGCTCCGCTCTGATCGTGTAGCGGCCCGGTGTGACGGCCGGAATGACGAACCGGCCGCTCTCGTTGGCCACGCCCGTTCGCCTCAAGCCCGTGGCTTCATCAGTAATAGTGATGGTAGCGCCCGGAAGAGCAGCGCCTGTTTGGTCTACGGCATTCCCGTTGATCTCCGCCACGGCTCCCTGTCCGAACGCAGGGACGGCGGAGAGAACGGCGACGAAGGCAACGACGGCGACGCGCAGCACACCACGAAGCATGTCGGCCTCCTCGGGTTATTCCGAAACGCCGTGAAGGCGTTTCGGCAGATAGAGAGCCGCCGACGTGAGGGATGAAGCCGCCGCGAGTGCTTACACGGCGCGGATCCTAGCACGCCGAGGACACCGGCCGGCCCCGTACGAGGGAGCCGGCCGGCTGGAGGGGTCAGAACCGGTAGGACAGGCCAACCTCCGCGAGACGCGGCGGCAGGATTCCGAGCGGATCCAGGAACGACGGACCCGAGCGGTTCTGCAGGGCGGTCACGGTGTTCGCGATGTCCGCCTCCTTTGGTTACGAGAGCGGGACCGACGCGGATGAACCCAGGGCGCGAGGCCGACCGAGAGGAACAGCGTTATGACATGCGCGCCATGCTAGTAGGCAGCGCGCCTCGCGAGGTCAACACAAATGGGCCTAGGGCCGAGACGGGACGGAAACGCGGCAAAGGTTGTGTGCAACAAGGGTGGAGGTCGCAGGCAGTCGCGGCGGCCGGTAGCCGGTGGGGCTACCGGCTACCAGCTACCGACTACCGACCAGCTTAGAACGTGTAGCGCCACCCGAGCTGCATCGTGCGCGGCAGGTCGGCGTTGATCGGCTGCAGGAAGAACGGCGAGCGCCGGTCGCCGATCGGGTTCCCGAAGTTCACGCGATCGAGCGCGTTGTAGATCTCCCAGTAGAAGCCCATCGTCTGCTGCCCGGCCATGCGATAGACGTACTGCAGCCGCAGATCGAGCAGGACCTTGTTGCTGCCCTTGATCCCGTTGCGCACGGCGAGCCCGTTGGCGTCGACCTTCGACGCGATCGGCCGCGTCGCGTCGTCGCGGCCCCGCACCGGGCGATCGGCGGCGTTGGTCCCCGTCATCGAGTTATCGCGGTCGCCGTTGGCGTCGCGGCCGAGGAATTCGTTGACCGGGTTGCCGGAGTAGTACCGGAACGTCGCGCCGAGGCCGAGCCCGCGCCATGCGTCCCAGTTCGCGCCGCTCGTGAAGGAGTGGCGGTTGTCGGTGTTGGCGAGGCCGTAGTCGAGCCGCGGATTGAGATCGTCGTTGACCCGCTTCTCGACGATGTTGCCGCCGCTCGAGAGGCCGCCGTTGACGTCGCGCGCGCGCGACAACGTGTACGCCATCCGCCCGGACCAGCGGTTCGCGAACCGCCGGACCACCGCGATCTCGAGCGCGTCGTAGTCGGTATTGAATTCGGAACTCGACATGTACTGCAGCACGCGCTGGAAGTTGGTGCTCCTCGCCGCAGCCGGGATCAGCGTGCCGTTCGGATCGAACACGGCGACACCCGGGCGGCCGATCGTGCCGTTCGGCAGCCGCCGCGGTTCGTTGATGTCGATTCGAAGTACCTGATCGCGGCCACGGTTGCCGACGTAGTCGACCGTCAGCGCGATGCCGGGCAGCAGCTCCCGCTGCACGCCGCCACTGAAGCCGATCAGGTACGCCATCTTCCGGTCGCCGTCGAGCACCGGCTCGTTGTTCACGAACGAGCCCGCCTGCACGCGGTTGCGCGTGTCGATCAGCATCGCCCGGCAGGCCGCGCTGATGTACGCCATCCCGTCGCGGCCGTCCGGCCGCAGGCATGGATGCGCCGGCATCACGCCGCGCGTCGCGGAGAGGTCCTCCCCCGTGTTGAACTGGAACGTCGGGGAAATGACGGCATTGAGCTGCAGGTTCGACGCGACGGCGGTGGCCTGGTACTCGTAGAACTTCCCGACGCCCGCGCGGATGACCGTCTTGTCGTCCGGCGCGTACGCCACGCCGATCCGCGGCGCGAACGCATCCTTCGTCTCCGGGATCATGTGCTGGTAGTCGTAGCGAACCCCGAGGTTCAGCGTGACCTTGTCGCTGATCTGCCACTTGTCGGCCACGAACGCGTTCGTCCGCCAGTCGTCCATGCCGTAGAACAGCTCGCCCAGGCGCATCTGGTAGCGGCTCGGATACGTCGTGAGGTCGGCCGGATTGAACGGACGGTTGGTCGGGAACTCGAACAGACCGAAGTAGTTCCCGCCGACGACGTTCGTCCCGCCGTTCTCGCTGATGCCGAACCCGAACTTCAGCGTGTGGTTGTTCGGGGTCCAGGTCGTCTGGTTGCCGAACAGGACGCTCGTCACCGACGCGCCGCTCGGGCTCTCGTGCGGGCCGGCCTGGTAGTCCGGATGCAGCTGCCCCGCGCCGAAATCGAGCTGGTCGCGCTGGCCCAGGCTCGTGAGCGTGCCGCGGCCCTTGCCCTCGAGCGAGTAGACCTTGTCGCCGCCGGCGTCGAAGAGCGACTGGTCGCCGATATGCAGTTCCTCGGTGACGCGCGAGACGCGCGTCTCGGTCACGAGGCGGCTGCTGAGGACGCCGGTCCACTGCGCGCTCCAGAAGAACTCGCCCGGCTTCGGCGCCCGCTCGATGCGCATGGCCGAGATCGTCCGCTTGTCGCGCACGTGGTCCTGTCCGTCGACCGCATTGGGATCGAAGAGCGCGCGGAAGTTGAGGCGATGCGACGCGTTCAGCTCGTAGTCGACGCGCTGAAAGATGTTGGACGACCTGATCGGCAGCCCCGTGGAGTACGAGGTCGCGAGCGGAGCCGCTTCCGGCGGGTAGTTGAGGAACGCCGCCTCCTCGATCCGGAGCCGCTCATAGTTGACGAAGAAGAACGCCTTGTTGCGGAGAATCGGCCCGCCGACGCTGCCGAGCGCGGTCCGCACGCCGGTGTCCGGGTTCTTGCGCCCCTGCTGCTTGAGGAAGTAGTTGGTGGCGTTCAGCGTGTCGTCCTGAATGTAATACGCGCCGCGGCCGTGGAACTGATTGGTGCCGCTCTTCGTGACGGCATTGACGACGACGCCCGTCGCGCCGCCGTACTCCGCGCCGTACTCGTGGACGAGCACCTGGTATTCCGCGGTCGTGTCGATCGTCATCCGCGTCTGCGACCCCGATCCCGTCAGCGTGCGGTCATCGTTGTTGTACATGCCGTCGACGAGGAACAGATTGCCGCCCGTCTCGCGGCCGTTGGCGCTGTACTGCGACCCCTCGAAGGCGCCGGGCCCGAGGTTCGGCGTCAGGCCGGGCACGAGCTGCAGCAGCGCGTACTGCTGACGGCCCTGCGTCGGCAGATCCTCAATCTGCTGCGCGGTGATGTTCGACCCGATCTGCGTCTGCGTCACTTCGATGAGGGGCGCCTCGCCGGTCACGGTCACCTGATCGGTGAGGCCGCCGATGGCGAGCGTGAAACTGAGGGTGACGGCCTGTCCGACGAGTACCGAGACGCCGGTCCGCCGCTGCATCTGGAAACCGGACAATTCTGCGGTAATCGTGTACCGGCCCGGTGTCACGGCCGGGATCACGAAACGGCCGCTCTCGTTCGACACGGCGGTCCGCATCAGACTCGTCGCTTCGTCCGTGATGGTGATGGTGACGCCGGGCAGCACGCTGCCGGTCTCGTCGGCGATGCTCCCGTTGATTTCAGCGACACCGCCCTGTGCGAACACAGGGGCGGACGCGAGCACACAGAAGACGACCAGGGACACGACTCGACAAAGCATGTAACCTCCTCGGATTTGGGTTGAAGGAGAGCCGCCGCCGACGAGTTACGTATGAGTCCGCCGTGTCACATATTAGTGGCGGCATCGTAGGGACCCGCGGGGACCGAGTCAAGGCAAAAAGGAGTTACTATCTCGGCGCACGGTCACCAGCCCGTGGAGGTCTGTGCACATGAGACACCGGTTGACTGGTCCCATCGTCGCCGCCGCCCTCTTCGCGCTCGCGCCACTCGGGGCTCGCGCACAGACGCCCGCCATTCCACGTATGCCGGACGGCCGGCCCAACCTGCAGGGCCTCTGGCAGGTACTCACGCCCGCGGCGTGGGACATCCAGGATCATTCGCCGCGCCTCGGCGTGCCCGCCGGCCAGGGGGTCGTCGAGGGCAACGAGATCCCGTACCAGCCGTGGGCGCTCACGCGCAAGCAGGAGAACTTGGCGAACCGCGCGACGGCCGATCCGGAAACGAACGGCTACCTGCCCGGCGTGCCGCGGATCATGTACATGCCGTTTCCGTTTCAGATCTTCCAGACGCCGACGCACGTCGCGATGACGTTCGAGTACGCGCAGGGCGTGCGGATCGTCTACACGAACGGCACGCCGCACCCGCGGGGGCCGATCGAGTGGTGGCTGGGCGACTCGCGCGGCCGCTGGGACGGCGACACGCTCGTCGTCGATGTCCTCCACTTCACGGATCAGACGTGGCTCGATCGCGCGGGCAACTTCCACAGTGAAGCGCTGCACCTGGTCGAGCGGTACTCGATGGCAGGCCCCGATCACATCAACTACGAGGTCACCGTCGAGGATCCGAAGGTGTTCACCCGGCCGTGGAAGATGACCATGGTCCTCTACCGCCGCAAGGAGCCGAACGTGCGGCTGCTCGACTACGTGCCCGGCCTCCTCATGGAGGAGGAACAGGGCGAGCTCGAGCGCAGGAAAGCCAATTGACGGCACGGGAGGGTGATGTGCACGCCCGATTCGCCTGCCTGACCATCGCCATGGCAATCGCCCTGGCACCGACGGCGTCCGCTCAAACACCTGAACGGCCGGCGATGCTTGCCGGCTGTCCGACCGAGAATCTCGCGTGGCACACCTGCGCGCTCGCGAAGGCGAAGATGTTCACGCCGCCGCGCACCCCGACGGGCAAACCCGACTTGCAGGGGTACTGGCGCAGCCGGCTGACGCAGTCCTTCTCGGTCGAAGGCGTTCCGGCCAATCACCGGTTCGCCACGGAGCCGGTCCAGCCGTGGGAGGTGGCGCCGCCGGAGATCATCGAGCCCGCTGACCGGAAGATCCCCTACCAGCCGTGGGCGGCGCGCATCGGGAGAGAGGGGGTCAACTTCAACGAGTACGTCGACCCGCGCACCACGTGCTCGACAGGCGGCGTGCCGCGCCTGGCGCTGCAGGATCCCAGCCAGATCCTGCAGCCGCCCACCGACGATCACGTGCTGTGGCTGCATGAGGACCACCACCAGTTCCGGGTCATTGCGATGGACGAGCGGCCGCCCGTGGGCAGGGATGTCACAACCTGGAACGGGCTCTCACGGGGCCGCTGGGACGGGAACACGCTGATCATCGAGACGGCCAATTTCAACGGTTACGTGTGGATTGACGACTCGGGCAACTTCTACACGAATACGGCGCGCGTGACCGAGCGCCTGACAATGGTGGACCGGGACACCCTGCATTACCAGGCGACCATCGAGGATCCAACGGTCTACACGAGGCCGTGGACCGTCGTCTGGGCGCTCATCCGCGACACCACGTCGGGCGGGTACGAGTTCATCGAAGAACCGTGCCTCGAGGGCGATCGCAACCTACCCCGGATCCGGGAGCAGGGTTACAAGTTCTACTTCGGGGCGCCCTGGCGATCGCGGTGATGGAGGGCGCGTGATGCATCGAGCCCTGTGTACGCTGGTGACGCTGGCCGCTGCGACGGCGGTGATGCCGCCGCCCGCCGCGGCGCAAGCGGTGCCTGAGGCGCCGCCGCGGCCGCCGATGATGGCGGGCTGCCCCACCGACAATCTGGCCTTCCATGCCTGCGCCCTGCAAAAAGCGAAGGCGTTCACGCCGCCGCGCCTGCCGAATGGCCGGCCCGACTTCCAGGGGTACTGGCGGGGCCGCCTCGTGCAGGCGTTCTCGGTGGAAGGCGTCCCCGATGACGATCCGCTGATCAAAGATCCCATCATGCCGTGGACGGCTGCGCCGCCCGAGGTGGTCGAACCGGCCGATCGTCGAATTCCCTATCAGCCGTGGGCCGCCGCCATCGGCCGGCGTGGCGTGAACTTCAAGGAGTACATCGATCCGCGCACGACGTGCTCGACGGCCGGGGTCCCGCGGCTCGCGCTCCAGGACGCCGGCCAGATCCTGCAGCCGCCGGCCGACGACCACATCGTGTGGCTGCACGACGATCACCATCAGTTCCGGGTCATCGCGATGGGCAATCGCCCGACGGTGGGGCGGAACGTCCAGACCTGGAATGGGGTGTCCCGCGGCCGCTGGGAGGAGAACACGCTGGTCATCGAGACGGCCAACTTCAACGGCTCTGCGTGGCTGGACGATTCGGGGAATTTCTACACCGACAGCGCACGCCTGACGGAGCGCCTGACGATGATCGACCCGAATACCATCCATTATGAGGTGACGGTCGAGGATCCGACCGTCTACACGCGCCCGTGGAAGCTGGCATGGGCGCTCGTCCGCGAGACAGAGTCGGGGTTCGAGCTGATTGAGGAAGCGTGCAGGGAGGGAGAACGCTCCCTGGGCCGGCTCCGGGAACAGGGGGCGAAGTTCTATTTCGGCGCCCCGTGGCGGTTCCGGTGAGCCGGTTAGGAAGAAGTTCCCGGTAAGCGAAAGAGTTCACGTCCGGGCCCCCGGTGGGTTACAATTCCGCGGGTACCAAGGATTCCATTCGGCGACTTATCAGGCGGTGTTGAAGGAGGAGGTCCGATGCGAACGATACTGCCGGTTACCATCTTCTGCGTGGGGTTGACGCTGTCGGCGGCGACTGCGCTGGCGCACCACTCGTTCGCGGCGGAGTTCGACGCGAACCAGCCGATCACGCTGACGGGCACGCTCACGAAGATGGAGTGGGTCAACCCGCACGGTTGGATCTACGTCGATGTCAAGGACGCGAGTGGCAAGGCCGTGAACTGGGCCATCGAGGCGGGCGCTCCCAACGCGCTGCTGCGCCGCGGGCTCCGGAAGACGGACTTTCCGGCCGGCGTCGAGGTCGTGGTGAAGGGGTACCGCGCGAAGAACGGCACGCCGACGGCCAACGGCCAGAGCGTGGCGTTCAAGGACGGCCGCAACTTCTTCCTCGGCGCGTCCGACACTCCGAACACGCCAGCCCCACCCCGGTAAGCGTGGCGGCCCGGATCCTGTCCCTGACCGTCGTTGTGTGCCTGGCGGCGGTCTCGCCGCTGGGCGCGCAACAGGCCGGTCCCATTCCCCGCGCGCCGGACGGCCGCCCCGATCTGTCCGGCTTCTGGCAGGTCATGCACACGAGCGCGTGGCTCGACATCCAGGATCACTCGGCGGAGAAGGGCGTCCCCGGGGGCCAGGGGATCGTCGAGGGCAACGAGATTCCGTATCTGCCCGCCGCCCTCGAAAAGAAGAAGCAGAACTACGCGAACCGCCACACCGAGGATCCGGTCGTCAAGTGCTTCCTCCCCGGCGTGCCGCGGATCACGTATATGCCCTTTCCCCTTCAGATCTTCCAGACGCCTCAGAAGATCGGCATCCTCTACGAGTTCGTCCACTCGGTGCGCGAGATCTATCTGAACTCCGAGCACCTCGAGGGCCCGATCGAATGGTGGATGGGCGACTCACGCGGCAAGTGGGACGGCGACACGCTGGTCGCCGACGTCGTCCACTTCAACGACCAGACATGGTTCGACCGCGCGGGCAACCATCACAGCGAGGCGCTGCACGTCGTGGAGCGCTACTCGTACATCGATCCCGATCACCTGCGCTACGAAGCCACGATCGAAGACCCGAAGGTCTTCAGCCGGCCGTGGAAGATGACCCTGGTCCTCTACCGCCGCAGGGAGCCGAACTTCCAGCTCCTCGACTACGAGTGCCACGCACTCGAGCCCACGAATTAGCTACCAACTGCCAGTTCGCTCGTACGCCATCACGCGGTCGCCGACGGCCGTGTCCGTGTACACGACGTCGGTGTGCGCGACTCGCGCCATCGGCAGTCCCGGCAGCTCGGTGAGGAGGGTGTTCGAGAGAAGGAGTCCCCCGGGGCGCAGCATGCGCGCAACGTTGGCGAGCGCCAGCGACTGTTCGAACACGTCGTAATAGATGAACACGTTCGTCGCCACGACGAGGTCGAACCGCTCGGCGGGCGCCAGCGGATCGAGCCGCTGCAGGACGATGTTGAGGTCCTGCGGGACAACCGAGAGCACGACAGCCGGGCGCACCTGAATCGCCCGGACGCGCACGCCGCTGCCGGCAGGCGGCGCGGCGGCGGCGGCATCTCCGACCCGCATCCCGACGCGCGCCCAGTAGGCCGTGAGCTCCGTGCTCCACCGCTCGCGGCCGCCAAGCGCGACGTGGACGAGATAGCCGCGGCCGCTTCGGGCGCGCTCACGGGCTGCCTCGAGATGCCCATTGACCCGTGCGCTCACGTCGAACGTCGCGATCTGCAGCCCGTCGGGGACGGCAAGCCCCAGTCGCACCAGCGAGTCGACGAGCGCAAACGGCTGAATCGTCTGGACCGGGTAGAAGTCGTACCCGTCGCGCCTGTCGATCACGTCGAGCCCCGGGCCGATGAGGGCCACGCGCCGGATCGACCGCGGCCGCAGCCGTCCGGCCGCATGGAGATCGTCGAGCGCCCGGTCGACCGCAAAATTCGGCACGAGCGAGGTATCCGAGGACAGTCCCCGGTCGCGATAATTCGTCGCGGAGAGCGCCAGCCGGGCAACCGGGTCGTCGAGCTGGCTCATCGCGGCGGCCGTCCGCGCAAATCCCTCCGTCTCGCCGGCGACCCGCTCCAGAATCCCGAGCAGGTACTCGCGGATCTGCAGCTTCCCTTGCGCGGATGTCGCGTCGATCCCGCGGCCCAGGATGACGTCGCGCGCGAAGCGGAGCCGCTCGTCACGCGGAGAGGTGAGCGCGTCCGCCAGGTCGTCGAGACGGCCGGCCAGTCTCTCGAGGGCGGCCTCGCGCGTGCGCACGGCAGCGAGGTCCGTCACCCGCGGGTGGCGGGTGAACGTCGTGCCGAGCAGCAGCAGATTGAGCAGCGAGTCTTCGTCGGCGCGAGCCAGCCGCGCGCGGATGTCCCCGTCGCGGCGCGCGACCCAGTCGGGCCAGATCGCCTGACGCTCGACCGGCGTGGCGGCCCGCAGCTCCGGCGGCAGCAGGTCGCTCCGAAGGACGTCGAGGATCGATCGAGCGTCCGCGTACGGAATGTTGGCCGGGGCCGCGGGCGCCTGCGCGCGCAGGACGCCGATGGTCAGAAGGAGGGAGGCAGAAGACAGGAGGAAGAAGGAACGAATCAATTTCCGCCTCCTCCGCAGAATCTGTGGGTCGCTGACCACTGATTCTGAGAGTTCTGGTCTTGGGTTCTTCTGAAAAGGGAAACGACGATGAGGCGTGTGGGAGCTTGTGCAAAACCGTTCTGTGGTTTTGCAAGGAGCGGTGGGCGCGTTCTGTGCGTCCACGGCTCCGACAGCTTCCACACGCGACGCCACCGCAAATGATGCGATGCATCCCGCGTCGTCTCGGAGAGAATGGTGGTTCCTACCCACACCAGGACCTCAGAGACGAACAGGCGGGATGCAGGTCAAGACTATCCTGAATCGGATTCAGAAGCACCGCGGATTTGTGTACGGCACGGTGCAGCTCGAGGAGCAGATCAACGGATTGGCGTTGACGGTCGACATTGCTCCGCATCGCCGCAACCGGCCGCGGTGCGCGGGGTGCGGACAGGCGGGCCCGGTGTACGACCGGCTGGCGCCGCGCCGCTTCGAGTTCGTCCCGCTCTGGGGCCTGCGCGTGTTCTTCCTCTACGTGATGCGCCGGGTCGACTGCGCGACGTGCGGCGTGACCGTCGAGCGCGTCCCGTGGGCCGATGGCAAGCATCAGCTCACGACGACCTACATGTGGTTTCTCGCCGGCTGGGCCAAACGTCTGAGCTGGCAAGAGGTCGCCCGCGTGTTTCGCACCAGCTGGGACCAGGTCTTTCGCTCGGTCGCGATGGCAGTCGCCTGGGGACGTGATCATGTCGATTTGGGCGGGATTCGTGCGATCGGGCTCGACGAAATCCATTGGCAGCACGGCGCGAACTTCCTCACGCTCGTGTATCAGATCGACCCCGCGCGGAAGCGGCTGTTGTGGATCGGGCAACACCGACGCGCCAAGACGCTGCTCCGCTTCTTCCGCTGGTTCGGGAAGGAGCGCACCGCGGCGCTCACGTTCATCTGCAGCGACATGTGGAAGCCGTATCTGAACGTGGTCGCCAAGAAGGCCGGCCACGCGCTGCACATCCTGGACCGGTTTCACATTGCCAAGCACCTGAGCGACGCGATCGATGAGGTCCGCCGCGCTGAAGTCCGCTCGCTCCGACAGCGCGGGCGACAACCGCTCCTCACGAAGGCGCGCTGGGTGCTCCTGAAACGCCGAGAGAACCAAACGCGCGCGCAGCGCGCCCGCTTGCGCGAGCTCCTGCAGCACAACTTGCGCGCCGTCCGCGCCATGCTGCTGCGGGAATGGTTCGACGACTTCTGGCACTACCGCTCCATCGACTGGGCGGGGGCCTTCCTGGATGAGTGGTGCGTGCAGGTCATGCGCTCGCGCCTCGAGCCGATGAAGAAGGTCGCCCGCATGCTGCGCCGCCATCGCCCGCTGCTCATGAATTGGTTTCGGGCGCGCGGCGAGATTTCCGCCGGCATCGTGGAGGGCTTCAACAACAAAGCCAAACTGACCACCAGAAAGGCCTACGGGTTTCGCTCGTATCGATGCTTGGAAATCGCCCTGTACCATACACTCGGTCAGCTACCGGAGCCGGAAGCGACCCACAGATTCTGCTGAAGACCCCAATTTCCTGACTCCTGACCCCCGACCCCTTCAGATCAGAATGTGGTGCGGAACCCGAGCTGAATCATCCGGGGCTGATACGCGACGTTCGTGCTCCGCACGGGCAGCCCGTACTGCCTGTTGCTTTCAACGACGGTGTAAGACCCGAAGTTTTCGCGGTTGAACAGGTTGAATACCTCGAAGATGCCGCTGATCGCCACGCGCGATCCGAGCGGAAAGCGACGCTGCACCCGCGCGTCCACGCGGTGAATCGGGTCGGCGACGAAGCTGTTGCGCGGCGCGATCGTCCCGTCGGGTCGCAGGCGGCTGTTCGACCGGCCCGTGTTGCGGAGATCGCCGCCGTAGTAGTTCTGGTAGCGGTCCCCCGAGCCAAAGAGGTACAGGCCGCTCACCTGGAAGCCGAAGCCCACGTCCCAGAGGCCGTTGAACACGAACCGGTGGCGCTGATCGGTTTCGGCCAGGCCGTATTCGCCCCCGAGATCGGCCGGCACCGCGAACCGCACCTGCTCGAACCCGCTGAGCGGCAGGGGGTCGTCATCGCGAAGGGCGCCCAGCGTGTACGAGGCGGCCGCCTGCCAGCGGTTGCTCATCCGCTTCGTGAGGCTCGTCTGCAGCGCATGGTAGTTCGAGCGGCGGTCGAAGAGCTCCCACTGCACGACGCCCCAGTTCGGATCGACGCGCCGGCTGATGTCGTTGAAGCGATAGTTGATCCCTGTCGCCGGATCGAACGTCAGGTTCATGTTGGTCTGCGGATTGTGTCCCTGACCGAATCGCTCCTTCCGGCCGCCCGTGTAGACATAGTCCGCCTCGAGCGCCATCTGGGCGCCGATCTGCCGCTGGAGGCCGATGGAGGTCTGGTAGCTGTAGGGAATGTGGGCCCAGGCTGGCGGCGGCGCAATCGTCATCGCAAACGGCCGCAGGCATCCCGGCGCCGGGTTCACGGGACACATCCGTTGCTGTGCCTGCTCGAACGTCGGGATGGGCCCGTTGAAGGGATTCGAGGCGAAGTCGGGGCGTCCGTCGTTCTGCAGCTCGATCTGCACCGTGTTGGCGTAGGACAGCGTGAAGGAGGAAATGTTGTTCAACACCTCGCCGAAGTAGAGCCCTCCACCGCCGCGAATGACCGTCCGTTCGTCCAGGCTGTAGGCGAATCCGAGCCGCGGGGCGAGGTTGGCCGACTCGCCGGGACGATTCGCCTCGAGCCACGGCAGCAGCTCCGCCTCGTTGGCGAACGCGCCGAGGGCCGAGTCCCAGCGAACGCCGAGATTGAGCGTGAGCCGGGGCGTGACGGTCCAGTCGTCCTGCACCCACGCCGCCGCGACGTGCCGCTTCTGGTTGTAGAGGAAGTTGCCGATGCCGATCGTGTATCGGCGGACGAGCGGCGAGATGGCGTTGAGGTTCCACGTCGACGCGTCATTCCAGACCGGGAACAGCTGTTCCAGGTTCGCGGGCGGACGCCCGCCCTGCGCGTCGATCACCCCCATGCCGTTGCGCGTGTTCAGCATGCGATAGTCGGCGAACAGGTATTCGCCGCCAATCTTCACGTCGTGGCGCCCGCGGGCCGTGAACGAGGCGGTCAGGTCGTCGCGCAGCGAATAGAGATCCTGGCCGAGATACTGCGGCTGGTTCGCGTTGCCGGAGATCGAGTAGCCGACGAACGTGATCCGCGGCGACCCTCTGGTGATCCCCTGCGGCGCCGCCGGGTGCTGCGCCCACTCGGTGTAGTTCACGTTGTCGTAGTACAGGCTCTGCCACCCGGCCTTGACCTCGTTGACCGCGCGGCTGCTCAGCACCTGGGTGAGCGAAGCGTTCATCCCTTTCATGCGGGTGATGTTGTCGAACATCGAGGCCGGATGGTTCGTCGCGCCGCCGGCGCCCTCGTAGGGAATGTCGCGGTTGTAGAGGTTGCCGCGCACCATGAAGCGGACCTGCGGCGAGAGCTGATAGTCGAGCCGCACCCCCGCGAGGTCGACGCGCCGCAGGCTGGTCAGCGTGAAGTTGAAGCTCGGGTACGGCGTCTCGAATCCCACCGTGGCCGGGTTCCGGTCGTACTCGTAGTAGCCGAAGAAATGGAACCGGTCGCGCACGATGGGACCGCCGTAGGTGGTGCTGATCTGCTGCTGCGAGTACGGGAGCACGCGCCCCGCGAGGGGATCGGCCGCGTTGAGCGCATCGTGCCGGAAATAGCCCGACAGCGAGCCCGCGAACGTGTTCGTGCCCGACTTGGTAATCGCATTCACCTGCACGCCGCTCGATCGCCCCTGCGTGGCATCGAATCGGCTCGACACGAACTGGAACTCGGCAATGGCGTCCCGGCTGATCCGCGGCTGGCTCGCCGACGGCGTCAGATTGCTGGTGACCTGCTGGCCGTCCAGGTTGATCTGGAAATCGCGCCGGCTCGTCCCCGCGACCGGCTCGCCCTGCTCCGACACCGCGTTGGCGCGGCTGCCCGGCGCCAGCGTCACCAGATCGATCCAGTTCCGTCCCAGCACCGGCAGATCCTGCATCTGCCGCGGATCGATGTTGCCGGCGAGGCTCGAGGTGGTCGTTTCGATGAGCGGCGCCTCGGCCGTCACGGTCACCGACTCCTGGACGCTGGAGAGCGACATCTGGAAGTTCACCGCCACCTGCTGGCCGACCAGCAGCTCCACGCCCGTGCGCGTGACGGTCGTGAAACCTGCCAGTTCGGCCGTGATGCGGTAGACGCCGGCGCGCGCCGGAATCCGGTAGGCGCCGGTTTCGTCGGTCACCGCCGTGAAGACGTTGCCCGTCGCCTCGTGCACGGCCGTCACGGTCACGCCGGGCAGCACGCCGCCGGTCGCGTCGGCCACCGTGCCGCCGAGGGCGGCTTCCTGCGCGTATCCGGCCGCGGCCGGCGCGAGCATCGTCGCGAGCGTCATCACCAGTACCGCCAGAGCCCGTCTCCTCATGTCACGCTCCCCCTCGAAGGTGTGATGCAGATCGAGTAGCATACCGCCCATACGATGAATCGCAATACTTCTTTGCTCTTTGCACTTGGAGCGGCGCTCGCTGCCGCCACGCCGGCGCTCGCCCAGGAGAACGGTCCGCGGACGATCGCGGGTGCGCGAAGGACGAGGCCCGCACCTTCACGCCGCCGCGTACCGCAGACGGGAAGCCCGACTTCCAGGGGTACTGGAACGCCAACCGCCAGGCGTTCAACATCGAGGCGCACGAGCGGGACTTCGCTTACCAGGGCGGGCCGACGCTCGTCGTCGATCCGCCCGATGGCCAGGTTCCGTATCAGCCGTGGGCCGCGGCCAGGCAGGCCGAGCGCGCCGCGAAGACGCTCAATCCGCCCTCGATCGAGTTTCTCGATCCCAACGCGCAGTGCTTCCTGCGCGGCGTGCCGCGGCAGATGTGGATGATGGACTATCAGTTCGTCCAGCCGGTCGGCTCGCCCTTCATCTTCACGCTGCACGAGCAGAACCACGCCTATCGAGTGATTGCGATGGACGGCCGTCCGCACGTCGGCAGCGGCGTCCGTACGTGGATGGGCGACTCGCGCGGCCGCTGGGACGGCAACACGCTCGTCGTCGAGACGACGAACCAGAACGGCCGCGAGTGGCTCGATAACGTCGGGAACTTCTACTCAGCCAACGCGCGGATCACCGAACGGGTCACCATGGTCGACGCCGACACGCTGTTCTGGGAGGCGCGCATCGAGGATCCGGCCGTCTACACGCAGCCCTGGACGATGGCGTTTCCGCTCAGGCGGACGAAGACGCCGGGGTTCCAGCTGATGGAGTTCGCCTGCCACGAGGGGAACAAGTCGCCGGAGCTGCAGCTGCGGAAGGGCGCGGAGGGCCGATAGGTGGCCGTGCGGGGGCCTGCTGAGGCGGCGGTCCGATGATTACCGCACGCTGGCGTTCGGGCCTCCGGGCATGTCGTCGGCGAAGAAGAGCTTCCGTCCGTCGGCGAGGGTGATGCTCACGCCGACGCCCTTGGTCTGGCCGCTCTTGGCCTGATAGCCCGTCACGACGAGCTCCGTGCCGACCGGCAGGGAGCTCTTCGTCACGCCACGCCGGATGAGCGAGTTCGGGCTGCCGCCCTCGAACCCCCACTCGGTCGTCGTCCCGTCCGGGTTTTCGACCTCGAGCCAGAACCATGAATGCGGGTTCATCAGCTCGACCCTCGTGATCTTTCCCCTCAGCACGATCGGCTTGTTGATGTCGAACGTGGCCGCGAACGAATGATGCGCCGACACCGGCACGCTCGGGGCGAGGAGGCTCACGTAGGCCAAAACGGCGATCGCTCCGGTTCGCATGTCACTGCCTCCTGTCTGCCCCCTGCTGCTCCTGGGCCCGCGCACCCTCGAGAATGTTCACGAGCCCGTTGTTTCCCTCGTGGCAGGCATACTCGAACAGCGGCCCCTCGACCTTGCTCAGGGGAATGATGGCCGTCCACGGTCGCGTCCATGTCGACGGGTCGTCCACTGTGTACGTGTACTCGATCGTGGTCTCGTCGATCCGGGTGAACCGTTCCGTCAGCCGGGCCATCGCCGCATTGCTGTTCTGCGGCGCGGCGCCGGGACGGAAGTTGGTGGTTTCGATGACGAGCGTGTCCCCTTCCCACCGGCCGCGGGAGTCACCGCGCCAGGGGCGGATCCGGGTGGACAGACGCGGCCGCCCGTCCAGCGGGACGACGCGCGTCACGCTCCCCCATTCGTACTCGAAGACAATGTGGTCCTTCCCCTGCACGATGAACGTGTTCTGGTTGTAATTGCTGCCGGCCGGAATCGGCGGGCCACCAAACGTGAAGCAGCGCACGCCCATCCCGAGATCCTCCGGGCCGTTGAACGTCTCCGGCGCCGGCCGGGCGTTGCGGCGCCGCGCCTGCGCCTCCGGTGTCAGCGGCGGCAGGCGGCCGTTGGGCGGATCCACGATGAGCGACGTCCGTTTGTTCGGCCGCACGCCGTTCTGCCAGGCGTCGAGCGCGTAGACGGTCGCGTCGTAGACCGGCGTGTCGGCCGGATTGGCGAACGTGAGCTCGTACGACCGCCGGACACCGGCCTTGAACATTTCGTCGAGTTCCTGATCGGTCAGGAATTCGCGTATGCCGAATTTCTCAGGCCGTTCGAACGGCGTGAAGCTGAGGCTCGTCCAGTAGCCCTGCAGATCGGGCTGCCCGTGCGGCGTTCGCGGCGCCTCCCATCGCGTCGATGCCGGCGACGCGGCCGGTGCTTGGCCGACGAGCCACGTCTGCGCTGATGCCAGTACTGCAACGACTACCACCGCAATCGCCCATCGCGACGGGTTCCGTCGATTCCTCATGCGGGCCTCCTTCGGCCCATCACCGCGTCGGCTGTCGGCGCAGGTGCCGGTACAAAAGCTCCTCGGTGAACGGCACGCAGTTGAAGTCGAGCAACTGCACGTTCTGCTCCATGCGACGGTACAGCGGAAAGCTGATCTTCCATGGACGCGTGAACACCTTCGGATCCTCGATCGTGGCTTCGTAGATCAGATGGTAGGGGCTGACCGGCGTGTACCGCTCGACCACGCGCAAGGCGTCGCTGTGGTAGTTGCCTGCGCGGTCGAACCAGGTATACGGCACGAAGCCCGAGGTATCGACCACCAGCGTGTTCCCCTCCCAGCGGCCGTTGGACCACCCCATCCAGCTGTCCGCCGGAGCCTCCTTGTGATCGTCCATGTAGATGGTTCGAAGCGCGTTGGCGTACTCATGAACGATCAGGATGTACTTCTGGCTCTGGATGATCTGGAACGGGAACGGCATATACGTCGCCCGCGGCACCCCCGGGCGGTAGCACTTCAGCTCGGGGTCGCCCGTCTCATGGCGGCGTGCGTCGCTCGTGATGTTCACGGTCAGGCGGGTGTCCGCGTTGCGCTGCTTCCTGGCCAGCGCCTCCGGCCGGTACGGGATTTCGCCGCCCTCGACAATGCCCTGGCCGGCAGGCCACGCACCGTACGCGCCCATCGTCTCGGGGCGCGGTCCGGGTTGCGCGTCATGGTCGAGCAGATCGATGTTGGCAGTGACGAAGGCCTGCCAGATTCCGCTCAGATCGGGATGCCCGTCCGCGCCGCGAGGCGGTTCGTAGGGCGGGAACTGGCCCGTCGGCGTCTGCGCCCACACTCCCGTTCCCGACGACAGAACGACGACGAGGACGCCTGTTGCACCCACACCGCGCACCCTGGTCCACATACGACCGGCCCTTACCGTGCCTTGTAGCGAGGATTCGGCGGCGGATTGCGCTCGTCGAAGCAGCCGCCGCCGCCCGCCTCCGTCGGGAAGGTCCCGCACTTCTCACGCAAATAGGCGACGAGGTCGCGCAGATCCTGATCGCTCAACAGGTTCGACGCATAGGCCGGCATGCGCGGGCCGCCCGCGCGAACCTTGGCCATCACCGCCTGATCCGTGACCGTGCCGGACGTGAACAGATCTTTCAGCGAGGGCGCGTGGTTCTTCGGATCGGCTGCAATCGTGTACTCGTTGTGGCACATCCAGCAGCTCATGTAGTAGATCTCCTGGCCGCGCGCCGGCCCGCTCTTGGCCAGCCGCTGCCGGTACCACACCTGCGCGACGCGATCGTATTCGTCGATCTCGGGCACCGCGGATGACGCGGCGGGGTTCTGTGCGGCCTGCAACTGCGCCTGAGCCCGCGTTTGCGTCTGCGTTTCCGGAAGGGGCTGGACCCGCACGATGTACCCGTACTGGTCGCCGTACCAGTACGTCACGGGGTCACTGGAGTTGTCGATCCACGAGTGATAGTCCTGGCTCCAGGCCGCGGGCAGGACGTACTCGATCCACTGCTCGGTGCGGGGATTGAACCGGGCGATCTTGCCTCCGTGCATCTCGCCCGCCCACACTTCGCCGTTCCTGTCGGTCCTCGCGGTGTAGAAGTTGACATGTGGGGTGGGAGGCGTGTACTCGGTCGTGACATCAGCCTTCGGGTCGTACTTGATCAGCTGTCCCAGCTTGCTGCCGACCCAGACGTTCCCATCCGGATCGAAGTCGCCCCGGCCGCTGCCGGCGTTCCCGCTGAGGACGGGCGCTTCGCGCACCTCGCCCTTGCGGATGTCCATCCAGATGACCTTGCTGCCGCCGGCCGCGAAATAGGTGCCGTCGCGGCTGAGGAAGTTGCCGTACCCGCCGTTCAGCGTCGGCAGCGCCCACTCCATGACGGGCATGCCGCCGTTGGTGAACATCGTGGCGGTATCCCATTTCTTGATCTTTCCCCGATCGGTATGCCAGAGCGACTTGCCGTCGGGTGCGAGGTCGAGATTGCCGTGCTGCCCGGTGTAGACCGACGAGAACGCGCCGGTGCGCGGGTTGAACATGAACTGGCTTCTCGACCAGGTGTCGCTCACCCAGACGTTGCCGTCTTTCGCCACTTCGATCCAGTGCAATCCTGGATGCATCCCGTCCGGCTGCGGCACACGGTAGGAGGTGACCTTGGCGGTCTTCGGATCCAGCTTGCCGATGAGCGGGCTGCGGTTGATCGTGAACCAGATGTTGCCGTCCGCGTCGCCGGCCACGTCATGGACGTTGACCAGCTCCCACGGCAGCTCGTATTCGGTCACGACGACGCGGGTGGCCGCGCCGGTCGGCCGCGGGAACGGCTTCATCGGTGGGTTCTTGGATTCCGGTCCGCGAACGCGAGCCAGCCACTTGATCACCATCTCCCGTTCGTCGGCGTTGAAGCGATCGCGGCCGTCCTCACGGCCCGGGCCGAAGCTCCACTTCTTCGTCACGCGATCGAACCGCACCGAACCGCCGGGGGGCTGGACGAGGATCCGTTCCGTGTATCCCATGCGGGTCACGATGTTGCGCCAGCTGGCTTCGCTGAAGCGGGCTCGCATCTGCATCTGGAACCCATGACAGCTGCCGCCGCAGGCATTGACGAACGCCTTCTTCTCCTGGGCGGTGCCCTCCAGGTTGGCAAGCCATTCCGCTTCGCTCAGCTGCGGCAGGATGTCGGGCGTCGGCGGGACGTACTCGCTGGTGCTGACGCGGTCGAGGATGATGTCGGGAAGCACGGTGGGCCCATCGATGCGGACGTTCTCCCGCCGGTAGGGGCGGAACTCGATCGGCCGCGCCAGGCGGAGCGTGTATTCACCGGCGTCGACCTTCGGGAACTCGTAGCGGCCGTGCGGATCCGTATACACCGTCGTCCGGACGGATTTTTGTTCCACGACCAGCTGCACCATCAGGCCGCCAATCGGCAGCCCCTGAGAGGTCTTGACCACGCCTCGCGGGCCGCCCCTCAGGTGGTCGCCGTCGGTCCCCAACCGCGCAGCAGGCGCCTGCGCCTGCATCACTTGTCCCGAAGAGACGAACGAAGAGATCAGCGCAGCCGTGAACCCGAGTACAGCCACTATGAAGACCCGTCGCATATAAGCCTCCTGCTGACGTTCCCGTGGATGCCCGATCGTTCCGCCGAATGGATATGCCGACGTGATGACGCCGACAAACAACCACACCGGGCACCGACCGACAACGATGTCTGCAGTGCCCGAGGTGCCTGAGGTGCCTGAACCAGGCACCCAGGCACCTCAAGGCACTTCAGAACGTGAACTGCGCGCCGAACTTCAGCAGCCGGCCGCTCAGGATCTCGGTCGGCTGCAGCCAGCGCGGGCCAAACGTCGCGTTCGCGGCCAGCAGCGGACTCGTGTTGAGTGCGTTGTACAACTCGATCGTGCCGAGCAAGCTCGTCGATCCGGCCCTGAAGGTCCGACTCAGGCGCAGATCGAGCTGACGCCGCCGATCCTCGAACATCGTGTTCGGCTCGATGATCGGGATCGTCACGCGCGCGTTGGCGCCCGCCGACACAGGTTGCGACCGAGCGACGGCCGGATCTGGGCGCTGGTCACCGTGTAATTCGCAGCGACCGGAATCCCGGGCAGATCCTGATACGTCGCGGACACCGCGAGATCCCAGACGAGCGGGTAGACGCCATGGATCTTGATCTGCGTCTGCCCCTCGAACGGCAGCTCGTTCTCGCAGTAGGCCGAGTTTCGTGGCTGATTGGCGAAGCCGCTGATGCTCTGATCGATGACCTGCGGCTGGCTGTTCAACGAGCAGGTGTCGATCACCGTCTGGCCGGTGCTGATGCCGCCCGAGAGCTGCGCGCCGTTGGGCAGCCGGCCCGTCAAGCTGACATCGAAGCCGTTGTAGACCTCGGTGCGACCGCCGAAGTGCTTCGCCAGCGTAATCAGGTTGTTGACCTGCCCGAACTTCGCCGGCTTGACGTCATAGAGGCCGCAGATCTGGCTGCCGCTGACGTCGCGCAGCCGCGGGTCGACCGGTGCCGTGATGCAATACTCGTCGAAGTCGGCTGGCGTCACCGCCAGGTTCTGCGTGACGGAGAAGTTGCCGTACCACGTGCGGTAGTAGCCCACGTTGAGGCCGAGCCCGGGCCGCAGCTCGTGC